>NZ_DASVOB010000340.1:0-3710 GCF_036383575.1 Mucilaginibacter sp. | reverse complement strand
CAGATCGGCGCTTTGTTTCGTGTTATCGATCCCGGCAACAAACTCCTCATAATCATAAGGTGAAATGTCGCGACTATCAGGGGCATCCTCAATAACATTGCTCACGCCACAGTAATCGCACAACAAATTGTGTGTGCCGGGATTAAAGTGTAATAACGCTCCGCAGCCCGAACAATTTAATGAATTGTTTATAGCTGATGGATTAACCTGGTTGTTCATTTCAGAAATATAGATTTAGGAATAGTTGCAGATCAGGCTATCGGTGGCGGTACGTTATTAAACAGTTCGGCTATTTCTTCAACTGATGAGGCAGCGGCCCATGCAGCCATACCTTTTTTCCAGATCATGCTCTCCCTGCTTAATGTTCCACTGCTAACCATGGCATTGATGTTGTCGATCGAGTGTGGCCCGTCAGATTTTCCGTCTTTTACGATATGGTATTGAACGCCGGGAGTAGGCGGTGGCGGTGGTGTATCAGCACCGGTATTGTTAGGTGTAACCTGGTTTTGCTGAAAGATATTACCAACCTGTCCCATCATAGCGGCACCAACACCCAAACCCATACCAGCGGCTCCTAAGTTACCGCCGATGGTATTTTCGGCAGATTTTTCAATAGCGTTGGCAGCCTGGAATTGTGCGTAAGCGCCAAGATTGCCCAATATGCCCATTTCACTGCGTTTGTCAAGCATCTGCTCAACTTCGGGTGGCAGGGAAATGTTTTCAACCAATAATTTGGTGAGGCTAAGGCCAAGATCAGCAAAATCGGGCTGGATAGATTCAGTTATGAATTTCCCCATTTCGTTGTAGTTGGCTGCCAGGTCAAGGATCTTTATTTTCGACTCGGCCACGGCATCCATTCCTCGCGATACAACGGTGTTACGTAATTGCTCATTAATATCCTCAATTACAAAATCGGGATTTGTGGCAGATATTTCTTTGATGAATGTTTTAGGATCCTGAACCTTGAAATTGAACGAGCCAAATGCTCTTAACCTCACCGGCCCAAACTCGGCATCGCGGATCATTACAGGGTTTTTTGTTCCCCATTTTTGATTGGTGAACTGGCGCAGGCTTACAAAATATACATCAACCTTAAACGGGCTTTCAAATCCATATTTCCAGCTCATTAAGGTAGTCAATAAGGGCATGTTTTGAGTTTGCAGCTCATAAGTGCCCGCAGTGTATACGTCGGCAATGCGGCCTTCATTCATAAAAACGGCCGCCTGCGACTCGCGCACAACCAGCCGGGCACCCATTTTAATAGCATTTTCGTGGCGTGGAAATTTCCATACAAGGGTATTTTGAGTAGTATCAACCCACTCTATGATGTCTATAAGTTCGTTCCTAAGGATATTGAACAGGCCCATATTTTTCTATATAAGGTTTAAATAATGATTTAAATATGTGAAAAAAAAGTGCTTCGTAACTAATTATTTTATCCTTTAAGATCTGCATAAAACAAAAGCCGGGCACTAATCATTGACTAATGCCCGGCTCAAATGTTACAGTTTGGTGTTAACTATTGTACCTTATCCAAAGGTGGTATATTGGTTTCAGAGCCCGAATAGCCCTTACTTTGGTTGATATGGCCATTTACATTCAGGTCGATCTCGCTTTGCGGGATAGGCCATAAAACGTGGTATGGCGAAATGGTGAAGTGGTTGCCCGAGTTGGTTACAACGTTAGGGTTTTTGTAGAAATCATTCTTCTCCATGATCCTGTCGTAGAAGAAATTGCTCGTTGAAAAATTAGCCACATTGTAGCTTTTTCCGTTATAGGCTGGGATCTCTGTTTGTGCAAAGATGTAAGCTATACGGGTAAGCTCGGTTTTGCGAGGCTCTTCCCAGTACAATTCCCTTTGACGTTCGTCAAGTATGGTGCCTATGTTTACACTGCCCGGATCGGTTAACAACTGTGCGTTGGCGCGTGCCCTTACTTTGTTGATATCATCCATAGCAAGTGCATTTTGTCCTTTCCATACGTATGCCTCTGCACGCAGCAGGTAGGTTTCAGCTAAGCGGAAAACATACCAGTCGGTATTGGTACCACGCGGCGGGCTCCACCATTTATCAAGTGCGATAGGGCCTGAGCCAATGAACACTTTGTAATGCGGCCAGCCGAACCATGCACGGATGGTGTCTTTGGCACCATTAAGGAAGCGTTTGCTCACGTTGGCATCGGTATACTGCTCCAGGTGTTTACCATACCAGGTAGGATCAGATGTTTTGATAGCCGGACTGTTGTAAACAAGGTCGGTCATGTTCATCCAGTTGCCGGGAGCGTGCCTTAAGTCGGTATTATCTGTCCAGATGTATTTAGTGGCATAAGGTGTACCGCGTAAACGGCCAATACCACGGCCATACCATAAAGTGAGCGGAAACTCTTCAGTAACTTTATCTGAAATACCCGGTTTAAGTGCGCCGGGGGTAAGGATAGTACCGTTATGCCACATAGGCACACAGTTCCTCATCACCTGTGATCCGTTTGGCGTAGCACCATCAAGTGTTTCGCGGTCAAGTACTACGTACAAAGCTTCGGCATTGGTTCCCAGTGCTTTGTTTTCGGGGCGGTGAAGGTCCCAGATGATGTTTTTTGAAGCATCACCTGCAACAATACCAAAGCGATTGGTCATGAGGTGATAAGGACCGTTGATAGCAACGTTGGCTGCAGCGATAGCATCATCAAACAAACCAAGAGCAAGGTCAACCTTAGCCAAAAGGTGTGCGGCCCCGCCTTTTGAGATATCGCCTTTGGCATTTGCATCGGTAAGGTTAGCTACCGCAAACTCCAGGTCGGTTTTCATTTGCTTCAGGATCACAATACGTTGTGTGCTGAAGTAACCTGTATTAACGGCAGTTTCTTCTTTCAGCAGCAATGGCACATCGCCAAACTCATGCACCAAACGATAGTAGCGATAAGCCCGGTGAAACAGCGCGGATGCTTTTACCAAATTTTTATCAGCATCTGATGACCATTTGATGTTATCTATTCTCGATAAAATAACGTTACAGTCATGGATACCCTGGTACCATGCACTCCAGTAGCGGCCTATTTTGTTATAGTCGTCGCTGTTTAGGTTGGCAGTAGGGGTGATACGCGCGTTAAGGTCCTGTGCCGGTGTGGTTTTATCGGTAGTGCCTTCAACGGCGGCATCTGTAAATATCGATTCGGTAAGTAAAGGGGCCGAATCGCCGAAATACTCAAACCTAACGCTTACATTTAGCGTAGCCAAAGCGGCTTTAAATGCGGCTGGCGAGGTGTAAGTTACGTCGGGCGTAAATTTTGAAGGTGCCTGCGGATATAGATCAGCCCGCTTGGTACAGCCTCCCGTTATAAATATGGTTGCCGCTGTTAAAGCCGCAGCCATGATGTTTTTGTTTATCTTGTTCATGTATAAATCCCTCCTTTAAAAAACTACGTTAAACCCGGCTGATAAATATCTTGGAGTAGGGCCGCCATTTTGCGGGTCCCAAAGCGGCCAGCTTGAAAACACAGCGGCATTGCTTGCATTCACAAATAATTTGGCGCTTGATATGCCCAGGCGTTTGATCAATTGCGGACTGAAAGTATAACCGATTGAAGCGGTTTGCAGCCTTACAAATGAAGCTTTACGCCAAACGTTGATGGTTGTACCTGATGAGCCCGAGTTTAGGCGTGCGTAATCGTCAATCTGGTTATCAGGTGTCCAGTAAGGTAACACATACGAGTTC
>NZ_DASVOB010000339.1:0-2235 GCF_036383575.1 Mucilaginibacter sp. | reverse complement strand
TCATACAGGATCTTGCATGATGGGCTCCCAATGGCCTTGCAAATGGCATAAGCCTGATCGGGCGTGCGCAGAAACAAGTCGGGATTGTCACTTAGCGGTTCCAGTACCATGATAATGCCGTGCGGCTCCAGTATAGCGGTTCCCTTTTTAATAGCTTCAATAACATTACCAGTTTGTACGCCAATGGGGAGTTTACGTGCAAAATCGCCGGGCACAACGGTAACCAGCTTGCTGCCTATACGTTTAGCTACCTCAACAGCCTCTTTGCAGGAGGCTATGAACTTTTCAACCTGGTCGGCATTGCCTGTTGCCAGCATATTGCTATCATTACCCAGGCCCGGCTGTACAAAAACGCCCATGGCTATACCAAGTTTCGCCAGTGTATCCCCTATCTTTTTTTGCTGTTCAACCGGGCGGCCGCTCATGCCGTTATCCTCAATAGCCCTGAAACCTTTATCGTAAGCAAATTTTATCTGGTCGATAAAATCATCGCCCGCGTGATTTTTAAACATACCGTCGTGAATTCCGTAGTTAAGGTTAAAAGGTTTGTCGTCGGCAGGTTCAGAACTGCTATTAAGCGTGGCGGCTTTTAAAACACCTGTTGTAAATAACGAAGCCCCGGCCAGTACCGAGCTTTGAACAAAGTTTCTGCGTTTCATGAGGGTTGTTGATTGGTTTGCGGGCTAAATATAACACCTGTGCCTCATTTTAAGAGATGAATAAAGTTGTTTTATCGGGATTTTTTAAATCATTCATGACAACCCAACGACGAAGCATAGTTGAAAATCCGGCTATTTTTATTATCTTTGTGTATAAACGGCAAAATTTTAAAGCTATTCCAGCTTACAGCGCCCAGCTATTTTGATGCTGATCTGTTTTATTCCCGCTGATACCGTTGCTGCCCGGAACTTAACTTAAAGATCATTTTTACGCTCACTTAAACAGGTATTTATTACCCGGCCCGGCCATTTTACTGCTACACGGAATAGCTATTATTTAACTTAATTGATCTTAATTATGGCTAAATCGCAAGCAACATTCATGAAAAAACAACTGGAAAAAAATCGCCAGAAAAAAAAGGAAGATAAAGAACAACGCAAACAGGAACGTAAACAAAACTCAGGCGGCAGCGACCTTGACAGTATGCTGGCCTATGTAAACGAATTTGGCGAAATTGTATCAACGCCGCCCGAAAAAAAACAGGCATAGCCTGTTGTAAAGAGTACTTTATCCGAGTATTGTAACTATTTAGTGGCTATAGCCCGAGTGATTGAACCTTTTACTATTTTAATTGTCATAACAAAAAAATCAACCACAGTTATGAAATTTCAATTAGGCTTTGTTTCCCTTATCGCACTCACGGCTGCCTCTTGCTCGGGCAATCGTACAAAAAATGATGCCGATACGGTAATTAAAAAGGAAGACACCGCCATGGCCAACGCCCCCGATGCTCCGGCAGTAAATATGGAGTATTGTTTTTACGCCACCGAGGGCACTGCCAGCCAGGACACTACAAAAGTGAACCTCCATATTAACGGCAACAAAGTGACCGGTGATATGGACTGGCTGCCCAAAGAAAAAGATGCCCGCAAAGGCTCGTTGATGGGCAATTTGAACGGTAATGTTATCAAAGCATTGTGGACTTACGGGCAGGAAGGCAGTACAGATACGCTAAGCGTTGAGTTTCAGCTAAGGGGCAACCAGCTTGCACAAAAGCCTTATAAATACGATGCAAAAACCGGCAGGCAACAAACTAACAGCACCGCCGATTACGCAGTAATTTACAGCATGAAAAATTGTCGTTAATTTAAACGCTATTTATAAATTAGCTAAAAAAATAAAAAGCAAAAATGGAAAAGCGTGAAACCAGCATATTGTACCTCGTATTGGGTTTATACACCTTAATGATAAGCTGGTACTACAACCACAGTATAATTTTACTCATTATTCATTACATATTTTGGCCGGTTTATCTTATATATGAACTACTGATAGGCCACCTTGCTCATGACATGTGGAAAACCATTCCGCTTTCATACTTCAAATAAGACAAAAACACTTCCAATAAGTATAAAAACAGAAAAACCACCCTGAAATATATCAGGGTGGTTTTTCTGTTTTTATGGCAGTTTAAACTTTTTCAACCACAACCGCAGTACCGTAGGCAAGCACCTCGGTAATGCCCTGCATTACCTCGTTAGCATCATAACGCATGTTAATGATGGCATTTGCGCC
>NZ_DASVOB010000338.1:0-16353 GCF_036383575.1 Mucilaginibacter sp. | reverse complement strand
CAACTATGCGGTTACGCTGCGGAAAGTTTTCCCTGTCGGGATTGGTACCCGATGGATATTCGGATAATAAACCGCCGTTTTGGAGCATTTTATCGGCCGTAGCACGATTTTGGGCCGGATAAAGCCTGTCGAGCCCATGGCCGAGTACACCTACGGTTGGCAGGTTTAACTTTACGCATTCTTTATGTGCCGCCACATCAATACCATGCGCCAGGCCGCTTACTATCAATACATTATATTGCTGTAATTCCTCAACTAACTGATGACACAGCTGCTTACCATAGTCGGTAGCATTACGGGTGCCTACAATACTAATTACATGAGGCGGGTTAAGTTCCATTTTTCCCTTCGCGTAAAGCAGCACCGGCGAATCGTGGCAATTTTTTAAACGTTTAGGATAGCGGGCATCGGTATAAAAAATAACTTCTATACCATTTTGTTCAATAAACTTCAGTTCCTTTTCGGCCTGCTTCAATGCGCCGTCAAAGTTCCATTTTACAGCGCGTTTCTCTCCTATGCCCGGAATCCTGATCATCTTTTCGGGTGAAGCTTTAAACACTTCCTCCTCACTGCCAAGGTATGCGATCAGGGATTTAGCCGCCACAGGCCCGAGGTTTTTAACAAAAGATAAAGCTACTTTATGGAGTAATGACATTGGGTTTAGACGTGCAGATTATAGATTACAGCCCCGCAAATTATAAATATTCGGCCGATTTTCAAGCAGGATCGAACGGTATTTGTATGTAATATAATCGGAATGAATGTTCTACTTAGCCTTAAAATGCATGCTTTCCTTACATAATTTGCATATCTGCACATCCGTAATCTGCACCTCCCATAAAAAACTACAAAAATAGTTTGTAAACTATAAAAATAGTTATACCTTTATCTAACTATAAAAATAGTTTGCTATGCACATCAAAGAACTAACCAAAGCCGAAGAGCAGATAATGCAGATCCTTTGGCAGCTGAAGGAAGCCATTGTTAAAGATATTATTGAAGAAATGTCTGAGCCTAAACCGGCTTACAATACCGTATCAACTGTGGTGAGGGTACTGGAAGGCAAAGGCTTTATCGACCATAAGGCTTATGGCAACTCGCATGTTTACTACCCGCTTATCAGTGACGCGGAATACAAAAAATTCACCTTTGATAAGATGATGAAAAACTATTTCAGCAACTCGTATCAAAGTTTGGTATCGTTTATTGTTGACGAAAAGAACATCAGCGTAAAGGAATTGGACGAGCTAACATCATTAATTGATCAACTTAAAAGCAAAAAACGATGAACTGGCTGCATTACCTCCTCGAGGCAAATTTGTACCTGTGCGTATTTTATGCCGGGTATTGCCTGTTTTTAAATAAAGAAACCCACTACACCTTAAACCGTGTATACCTGCTGCTAAGCTGTGTTGTTTCATTTGTTTTGCCGGTAATGCAAGTTGGCTGGTTAAAACAGGTTGAAGCGGCAACAAAAACAGTCGTCATTATTCCCCAAACGGGTTATCAAACAACGGTACAAAAGCTTGCCGTACAACCAACGTTAACCTTTAACGATATTTTGATTTACGCCTATATACTTGGTATAATAGTGCTTACCACAATACTTTTTATCAGGCTTTATCAACTGGCAAAACTCACAAAGGCTACCAAAACTTTGGTTGATGATAAGTATAAACTCATCAATATAGAGGGATCCAATACTGCCTTTTCCTTCTTTAACTACCTTTTTATCGGCACAAAAACAGAAGCAAATAATGTCATTATCAGGCACGAACTGGTACATATCCGTCAAAAACATTCGGCCGATATTGTTTTCCTGGAGCTGATCAAGATCATCAACTGGTTTAACCCGCTCATTTATTTATTGCAGATAAGCCTGAAAACCATCCATGAATATATAGCCGATGAGCAAACGGCTGCACAGGAAAGTGATGCCCTTAGCTATTCGTCATTTTTGGTAAGCAATGCTTACGGGTTAAACGGCTCGCCGCTGGCGCATTCATTTTTCAATTATAACTTATTAAAAAAGAGGATAATCATGTTAAACCAAAAACGTTCGGGGAAATTAGCCAGGCTAAAATACCTCGTGGCCGTACCCATAAGCGCCGGCCTGCTTTGCGCGTCGACCTTAGTATTCAGTAAAAGCTATGGATTTATTGATCTGATGCCAGGCCAAAAAAGTACATCTTTCGTCGCAGCTGCTATCCATAATCCGGTTGTCGACACATCACAAGTCAACAAAACATCGACCACTGCCAAAGGCTATAAATACGAGGAAACCGGTTACCTGGTTAATAAAAAAACCGATTTCCGGGTGATCATTACCGAAAAGAACGGAGAGCAAAAAGAGTACTATAAAAGCAAAGCGACACCAGAGGAACTGGCCACGCTGAAGAGTAAATATGGCTATACGTTCCCTAAAATGTTAATTTATCCGAAACTTCCGCCACCACCACCTGCTCCGCCGGTAAAAAGTAAAGCACCCAAAGTTGCTGATGTAAAGCTTCCTCCTCCTCCTCCGCCGCCTGCCAGCTTGGTAAAAACAAAAAAGGCACCTAAAGTAGTAGAAGTAACACCAGCCGCGCCGGTAGAAGCTCCTTCACCTGCTGAACCAAGCTCACCACAACCGCCGCCACCACCACCTGCCGATCCGTTTCAGAATCTATATTCGTATGTTGCTAAACACGTCCGCTATCCATCAAAGGCACGCTTAAACCATATTTCGGGAAGAGTGACCCTAAACTTCAATGTCAATAACGGTAAAATAAGTGACGTGGCTCTTGTAGAAGGTGTTGACCAGGATATTGACAATGAAATATCAAGGGTTTTGAATGATTTTGACGGCGACCTCAGTATAAAATCAGGCCATTACAAGTTACCCGTATCTATGGCTTTAGTAGCTACTAACGATACTTATTACACTCCTGTGCCATCAAAACAATATGATCAGGCAATAGCTTCTGTTAAGCCTTCAACTACACTTCGCGAAATAACCGTTGTGGGTTATGCACCTTAAATAGCACAGGATACCAATAAATATAAAGCTTTAACAGGCTTCACTATTGCCGACCGGCCTAAAACCGTCCCGGCAATTTTCTGCGTTCAGCCCTCTTCTCTTCCTCAAATCTCCTCTTTCACAAATAGTTAAATAATTTCCTTTAATATCCAAAAGTTTGTAACTTAGTGATATATCCTATAAAATTACAACCAAACAAGGCAAACCTATCAAAATACGCTTTGTTTAATAAGTACCAATTATACTTTCTGAACCTTACCGTTACGCTGATTTTGTTCATTTTTAATCTTTATATTATGAAAAAGTTCGGTATCATTTTAGCAATTGTGGGCCTTGTGATGCTCATTGCAGGTAATTTTTTCTATAAGCATACTATAAACGCTGTGGACAGCTCGGGCAGTTCAATTATTACTACCGGCTTAAATGGCGGATGGACATTTAAACTGCCTGTTTTTGCCGGTGGCGCCTTATTTTTCCTTGGGTTTGTTTTCTGGGCAGCATCACGCACCGACAATCAGCACCATGATCATTTGATATAGAATAAGCTGCGGATTAAAGAAATAGTAGCTTTGATAAAAGAGTTATGCTACTTTGTCAGGCGAAGATCTGCCTACAAAGTCCTGCTCCAGAAAGCACCGCAAGCAAGTAAAAACTTACGAAGTTTTAAAAACTTCGTAAGTTTGGATTAGATATATTATAATGTGTAACGATAGTGAAACCGGAGTATTATCCCTTCACGTATATCACCTGTTTCGTTTCAAAAAACTCTTCTCTAAAGTAGTCTTTCAGGTGATATTGGGTAACCTTTAAGCCTGATTCTTTGATCTCCTGTTCAAGATCTCCGCCCTTTAAATAAAGGATGCCATTGGGAAGTTTATTATTTGATTGCTTGCTGAATTTACCTTTCACCCATGGATAAAAATCCTTTAACTGGGTAACCGCACGTGATACAACGAAGTCAAATTTGTCAGTAATTTGCTCAGCACGGGCATGTGATGCCTTTACATTTTTGAGGCCTAAAGCAGCCGCAACTTCAGTTACAACCTTGATCTTTTTACCTATTGAATCAACTAAATGAAACTGTGTTTCGGGAAATAAAATAGCCAGCGGAATGCCCGGAAAACCGCCGCCGGTACCAACGTCAAGTACATTTTCGCCTGGTAAAAAAGCCATAACTTTAGCAATCCCGAGCGAATGGAGCACGTGGCGCTCATACAAAAGATCAATATCCTTGCGCGAAATTACGTTGATCTGGCTGTTCCAATGTTCATATAAAGCTGGCAATTTTTCAAATTGCTCACGCTGTTCAGCACTTAAATCAGGAAAATATTGTAGAATTATTTCAGATGTCATCCCTGTTAAAACGGTTAATAATATTGCCAAGCAGGTACCTTGCCCTAAATAATTGAGCCTTTACTGTCCCTAACGGGAGGTCGAGCTGCTGGGCTATTTCTTCGTATGAAAGTTCATCAAAATAACGCAAAGTAATGAGATTTCTGTAGCGTGTAGGCAAACTTTCTATCAGCAATTTCAGCTCCTGGGTTTGTTGTTTTTTGATAGATGTTTCTTCAGGATTGAGAATATCGGCCTTAATTTGCAGTGGTTTTTCATCCCCTTCATCATCCATCATACCATGGATAGACATGGTACTTAGTTTCTTTTTACGGATAAAATCAATGCAATTATTAGTCGCGACTCTGAAAAGCCATGTACTAAAAGCAAAATCAGGCTGGTATTTTTCAAGCTTCTCAAATGCTTTGGCAAACGTTTCAACCGTTAGATCCATAGCATCTTCCTTGTTGTTCACCATCTTCAGCACCATAAAATAAATCGAATCTTTATAACGGTGCATCAGATCAGCGTAGGCTTTTTGATCTCCCTGCCTGGCCTTCACTACCAGATGAAAATCATTCTTTGCATTTTCGGTAAAGTTGGCGTTTATTTCCATTGAGTAGTTTTTAAAAAGGTACCGATCAATCCAAAAACGTTTAAATACATATAGTAAAATATGTCAAAAAAGGGGAGATACCACAAAAGGTCTTTACCACTAAGTTTTTTAAATATACGATTATAAATGGCCATTTGTAATATCAACCGAAAAACGCACAAACCTAATGCCAGTAACGGTTCATATCTTAAAATAAGGAATAATATTAATAAAATATAGAATATAAAGCCACTAACTGCATCAAAACTAAGCATACGCCTGTGCTGGTTTTTATACAGTTTGCCTACCCCCATATGGCGTTTTTTTTGCTTAAACCATGATTTAAAAGTGGTTTTAGCTTCTGTAAACATAAATGATTCCGGATTCAGCTCAACAACCGTATTATCGGCAGTAGCGTGCTGATTAACAAACAGGTCGTCGTCGCCCGATATTACGTGCATATGCGATGCAAAGCCTTTTGCGCTAAAAAACAACGCTTTTGTATAGGCCAGGTTACGGCCTATACCCATATAAGGATCGCCGGTTAACGCGCTCGACAGGTAATTTGTTGCCGTTTTTATCGTTTCAAAGCGGGTAAAAGTATTAATAAAGCCGCCGGTTCTATAGTAAGGAGAGTATCCTAAAACTATCTGCACTCCACTGGTAAAATTGGCTGCCATACGGCTGATCCAGTTTTCGGACGCCGGCTTACAATCGGCATCGGTAAATAAAAGGTATTCATTTTTTGAGGCTTTGATTCCCAGCGTAAGTGCAAATTTTTTCCCGGTTTTAAAGCGGTCATGTTCAGTAATAGTAACAACTTTCAGGTGGGCGTACTGCTTTTGCAACGTTTCCAGCACCTCGTCGGATGTATCATACGAGCAGTCATTAATAACAACAACCTCAAAATCGGGATAGTTTTGCTCCAGTATAGATGGCAGGTTTTCCTGTAAATTACGGGCCTCATTACGGGCGCCGATAATAACGGAAACGGGGATCATCACCTGTGGCGGAGGCCCTTCGGTGGGTTTAAAGCCTGCGAGGCGGGAATGCCTGCTTACCAGGTAATATAGCTGAACTATAAAACAAAGCTGAAAAAGAATAAAAAGCGCGTCGTGTAAGTACGTTTCCAAACAAAAAAAATAATGAGGCAAATTTGTTAAAAATCAATGAAATTAAGGCTCAATATCAGCGTTAATTTGAAGTTTAATATACTCTTATTTAATCCCCCTCAAAATAAAAGTACTTTAATTAACATGGTTTTAATATTCAGCACGTTTATAAATAGCTTTTATCCTGCCGTTGGCGCTGAAAGGGCGGTCATGAGGCTTTTTTTTGCTAATTTTGCAACCCTAAAATGAAATTTAACTTAACAGCACAAGACCCGCTTTCAAAGGCCCGCGCCGGCGAGATCACTACCGACCACGGTACTATACAGACCCCTATATTTATGCCCGTTGGTACAGCAGGTACCGTAAAAGCAGTGCACCAGCACGAGCTTAAACAGGATATTTCTGCACAAATTATACTGGGTAACACCTATCATCTATATCTGCGCCCGGGGTTAAACACCCTGGAAAGCGCCGGAGGCTTACATAAATTTAACGGTTGGGACGGCCCTATCCTAACCGATAGCGGCGGATACCAGGTGTATTCATTAACAGAAGTACGCAAAATTAAGGAGGAAGGCGTTACCTTCCGCTCGCATATTGACGGATCAAAACACCTCTTCACTCCCGAAAACGTGATGGATATTCAGCGCATAATTGGTGCCGATATCATCATGGCTTTTGACGAGTGTACCCCCTACCCATGTGATTACAATTACGCGAAACGATCGATAGAAATGACCCATCGCTGGCTAAAGCGCTGCTGCGACAGGTTCGACAGCACTCAGCCAAAATATGGATACAGTCAAACACTTTTCCCAATTGTGCAGGGTTCGGTATATAAAGATCTGCGTGTACGTTCGGCCGAAGTGATAGCTTCATATGAGCGCGAAGGCAATGCCATAGGCGGCCTTTCGGTAGGTGAACCGGCCGAAGAAATGTATGCCATGACCGAAATTGTGTGCAATATATTACCACAGCAAAAACCGCGTTACTTAATGGGTGTAGGTACCCCTGTAAACATCCTGGAAAATATAGCACTTGGTATTGATATGTTTGATTGTGTTATGCCAACCCGTAACGCACGCAACGGCATGCTTTTCACCAAAAACGGCATCATCAATATTAAAAACGAGAAGTGGAAAAACGACTTTTCGGCTATTGAAGATGACAGCGATCTTTTTTCCGACAGGGATTACAGCAAGGCTTATTTACGCCATTTGATCCACTCGGGCGAGATGCTGGGCGCACAGATCGCAACCCTGCACAACCTGCATTTTTACCTTTGGCTTGTTAAAGAAGCAAGGAAAAAAATTATTGCAGGTGAGTTTTATGACTGGAAAAACATGATGGTAAAACGCCTCGGCCAGCGTTTGTAGCCACGCAATAATTAAAAGAATTTACCAAAGCAAAGCATGAGCATTAACAATCAAATAACCGGCAGATGAAAGCTTTTTTTCATAAACATTTAAAGATCATCGACAGGTTTATTATTGGCAAATACCTGGGCACTTTTATATTCACGATGGGTATTTTCATGGTGATATCTGTGGTGTTCGACGTGTCAGAAAAACTGGATAATTTCCTGAATAAACACGCCAGCTTTCACGATATCGTATTCAGATATTACGCCGGTTTTATTCCGTTTTATCTCAATATGCTATCGCCGCTGATCAACTTCTTGGCGGTAATTTTCTTCACCGCCAAGATGGCAAACCAAACAGAAATTGTTCCGATCCTAAGCGGTAGGGCAAGTTTCAACAGATTTTTGAGGCCCTATGTAATTGCATCTTCCATCATATTTGTGGTATCATTTTTTGCGAATGTTTACCTTATCCCGTTCACAAACCGTTTAAAAATCGACTTTGAAAATGCCAACGGAATGATGGACAATGACCCCACTAAGGTGGAGGTACACATGCAGATTGATAAGCACACCTATGTTTATCTCGCCAATTATGACCCTACAACACACCTTGGTTATAATTTTATCATGGAAAAATTCAATGGTGATACCTTGCGCGAGAAACTAATTGCCGACCAAATTCAATACGATTCTTTAAAACGGATCTGGTCTCTGAAGCAATACAGCGTTAAATATGTGAATGGAATGAAGGAGCAATTCATTAAAAGTTTTGCACCAAAGGATACTGTTTTAGACATGCACCCGAGCGATTTTATTGTATACGATAACGTATATCAGGCCATGTCATTAAGTGACCTGAACAAGAATATTGATAAGGAAAAGCTACGCAGGCCCGAGTATTTAAAGGCCATTTATTTTGAAAAATACCACCGTTTTGTATACCCATTATCAGCCTTTGTGCTCACGCTTATTGGTGTTTCCATATCATCAAGAAAGGTACGCGGAGGGGTGGGCTTACCGTTGGGGATAGGCATTTTATTATGCTTCGCTTATATTATATTAGAGAAGTTTGCATTGGTATTTTCGGTAAAAGGAGGTATGACCCCATTAGTAGCGGTGTTCATTCCTAACATCATTTTCGGCATTTTAGGTTATTACCTGCTATTAAAAGCCCCTAAATAATGGCACAAAACACCCCGTCTACCCTAAATAAGAACCTAATTATCCTTCATTTTACGGTTTTTGTATGGGGATTTACCGGAATTTTGGGCGCTCTGATCACCATTTCGGCCGTACAATTGGTGTGGTACAGGGTACTTATTGCCTTTTTATCGCTGTTTTTGTATTTCAAATTCAATAAAACAGATTTTAAGGTCGATACCAAAACGCTGATCAAACTGGTGTGCACGGGCGCAATTGTGGGTGGCCATTGGATCCTTTTCTTCGCCGCCATCAAGCTTTCAACCGTTGCGGTTACCTTGGTTTGCCTTTCTTCTATCACACTTTTTACCGCCATTTTTGAGCCGATCATCAATAAGAAAAGCATTTCAAAACTCGAAATCTTGGCCGGTCTTTTAATTATCTCAGGCATTGTTTTAATTTTCAAGTTTGAAGGAAGATACACTAAGGGTATCATAGCCGGGCTCGTAAGCGCTGTTTGTGCCAGCCTTTTTTCTATCATTAACTCACGCCAGGTTCAAAAACTACAGGCGCCCGTCATTGCATTTTATGAACTTTCAGGAGCGTTTGCATGGATCTCGATATACCTTTTTATCACCTCCGGCTATACCCGGGCCATGCTGCTGAAGCCTGCTGATATCGGCTACCTGGTACTGCTTGGCACGGTGTGCACATCGCTTGCTTATGTTGCCGGCGTATCCGTAATGCGCGAGCTTTCGGCGTTCAGGGTTGCGCTCATCACTAAC
Source organism: Mucilaginibacter sp. (assembly GCF_036383575.1). Lineage (GTDB taxonomy): Bacteria > Bacteroidota > Bacteroidia > Sphingobacteriales > Sphingobacteriaceae > Mucilaginibacter. The sequence continues at coordinate 7,007 of NZ_DASVOB010000338.1, read as the reverse complement.
CTTGAGCCCGTATACGGCATCATTATGTCGTTTATTTTTTTTGGCGATATGAACAAAATGACGCTGGGATTTTGGGGCGGGGCACTCCTTATTTTGTCTACAATCTTCTTATACCCCGTTGCCCAAAAGCAAATTACCAGGCGCAAAAACAGGGCGTAAATTTCACCTTCCCGTATCCTTACTTAACATCAGGAGCTTATAAAAGCTATGTTTTTGCCGACCATTTAATAGTCTCGCAGAAGCATAAACTCATGCTCATTTTTCTCTTATCATCACCTCGATAGGGGTAAAATACCCACGCCTGTTTAACCCATTTTTAGCCCCTCTGAGCGATTCTATTTTTTTGAGGCATTCCGGAGTCATTCAACGCTTCAGAGCAAAACAGGGGCAAAATCCATTTTTAACTTAGTGTACCAAACTAAAATTCAAAATCCTTTCAGGAAATTGAGCTGTTTGCTTTTTATTCCATTTTTATCACAATAAAAATTTGAATAAATCATTTATATAACAAAAATATAAAATTAAAAACCAGACATTTATATAATTTATATAAATAAAAAGTCAAGAAAAAGCAACACAAGTAAAATTACAAAAAACTAAAAAAAATAGCATTCTTGTTTTTGTCATTTTAAAAGTGTTATATAAATTTAATAATCAAATAATTGAATCTATTTATTTAGTGTAAAACTTTCGAATCAACCAAGAGAGAAGCAATTATTTCAAAGTGTAGTGAAGTAATTATTCAGGAATCAAAAAAAATCGCGGCATCTCTCCCGCTTGTATACAGAAATCATTTTCACGATAAATTTTCAGCACTCTCACACGATTTGTAGAAGTAAAATCTGAGAGGAAAAATTACTGTTGCGTCAAATTAGGAAGAGCTCCGATAACCCCAGTTTTTCCAAATGAAAAACACCGGGAAAATTTCGCTATGCTTAAGAACCTTCCATTTTTGAGCAAAAGAATTTTCAGCGGGACAAACGCAAAACATCAGCATGAAAAATAAGACCAATAACATCTAATCCGGCGATGAAGATTTGGATGCACGTACGCCGACACTCACCTCGTCTCAATCTCCCCGATCTTATAACAATGATTTAACGGAGATCAATTTTTATTAAACATTTAAAAAGCGGATATTGTATTAACTCTAAAATCAACATCCATCATGAGCATTAAAACAATAGTCATTGTAGTCGTCGCTGTTTTGCTTACCATCGTCCTGATGCAAAATACCGATGAGGTTTATTTCAAGTTTTTGTTCGCCACTTTCAGGGTATCCAAACTAATGATGATGCTGGTGGTGGCGATAACTGGTTTTATCCTGGGCCTGATCGTAGCCTGGCCTAAAAAACAAAAATTTGATATCGAAGGCTATCATGACGCCATCCACAAAAAAGACGACACCGATACACTAAGTGACGAAGACAGAGAATACATCAGCTAATTATGAAAACAAAAATTGGATTTATCGGCCTTGGCCACATGGGTCTCAACATGGCCAAAAACCTTATCGACTCGGGGTACCACCTGCAGGTTTACAACCGTACACTTTCGAAGATTGACGAGCTCGGTGCAGACAACGTAACCAAATGCCTGAACCCTGCCGAAGCGGCGGCAAATGTGCCGTTTTTGATTACCATGGTGTCGGATGATGAAGTGTTGCGAGAATCGGCTGTAGGCGACGGCGGAATTTTAAAAACGCTACAGCCAAATGCTGTGCACATCTCCATGAGCACTATTTCACCCGATACTTCTGAAGAATTGGCCAAATTACACCAACAGGCCGGTAGCCGCTACCTCGCCTCTCCGGTGTTTGGCAGGCCTGAAGCAGCGACTGCACGCAAGCTCTGGATCTGTGTTTCGGGCGATGAGCAAACTAAGACCGATGCCCGTCCAATCCTTGATTTGCTTGGCCAGGGAGTAATAGATTTTGGCCCATCAGTAGGTGGCGCAAACGTGGTGAAAATAGCAGGCAATTTCATGATCATGGCATCAATGGAAATGATGGCCGAAGCATTTACCCTTGCCGAAAAAAACGGATTAAGCCGGACACAGGTTTCAGAGTTTTTCGGCTCGACACTTTTCAATGCTCCCATCTTCCAAAACTATGGCAAGCTCATCGCAGGCAAGCAATACGAACCGGTAGGCTTCAAATCAAAATTAGGCTATAAGGATGCACGCCTCGCATTCAAACTATCACAGACAAGCGAGATGCCTATGCCTATTGCAAACGCAGTACACGGTCGCTTGGTAACGGCCGTAGCCAAGGGATGGGGCGAGAGCGATTGGGTAGAAGGAAAAGGGCGTGGCGTGAGTGAGGATGCAGGACTTTGATTTCGAATTTCGGATGTTCGATTTCGGATTTGTTCAAGGGTAAAAAAAGCGTCATTGAGAGGCACGAAGCAAACCCTATTAGCAAAGCAGCTATGCAAGTTTCTTTGTACAGTATGGGATTGCTTCGTGCCTCGCAATGACGCTTTAATATTTATGCATTGGTCTAAGTCTTAAATTCACCACTTGGACAAATCCGAAATCGAACATCCCAATTCCGACATCACAAATAGAACACTTCGTTTTCTGCTTCCAGAAATTTCAGATCAGGAGTATCAGCAAAAATCCCGAACACGGATGCACCGCTTCCGCTCATGCTGGAGTAGATGGCGCCGGCTTCATAAAGGGCAGCTTTGATACCGCGAATCTCCACATGATTTTTAAACACGGTTTGCTCAAAATCATTTTTGATCAGCTTCTTCCAATCAGCTATTGGCTCGTTGATGAGATCGAACAGGGAGTCTTTTACAGGGGCTGGTTTTATACCGCGGAAAGCCTCGCCGGTTGACACGTGAACGGGCGGCATTACCAACGCTATTTTGTAACCCGATAAGTCGAGTTTGATGCTCTCAAATTCGTCGCCCCGCTCAAAAGCAAACACAGGTTTATTCTCAATAAAAAAGGCGCAGTCGGCACCGAGGCGACGGGCATAGTCGACCATCTCTTCAATGGATAAACCGAGCTTAAATTCGTCATTCATCAGCCTGATAAAAAACGCCGCATCAGATGAGCCGCCGCCAAGCCCTGCGCCTATCGGGATATGCTTATGCAGGTGGATGCTTACCGGTGGCAGGTCATGATCCAGCTTAAGCATATGGTAGCCCTTAACGCAAAGATTATCCTCCATCAGGCCGGGAATGTTCAGGCCTGTCGAAGTGAAGCTGAGCTTATCGCTCGCCACCACTTCAAGGGCGTCTTTAATATCGATAGGATAAAAAATGGTTTCGAGATTATGATAACCATCCGGCCGGCGTTCAGTAATATTAAGGCCAATGTTTATTTTTGCATTCGGAAATAAAATCATACAAAGTAATTAACACGTGATGTATTTGCTAACATCAGTAGGAAACCAAAGGTAGATTATTTTTCTTTGCCCTCTGAAAATGTTCATTAGTTCATTGGTTCATTAGTTCATTGGTATCTTATCCAATCAAGCTGTAGAACCACTCACCTAATCAACTACTCACCTAATCAACTAATACAAAATGAAACAGTATCTCGACCTGATGAGGCATGTGATGGAAACCGGCGCGCAGAAGCATGACAGAACCGGCACCGGTACGGTAAGTGTGTTTGGCTACCAGATGCGTTTCAACCTTAAGGATGGTTTCCCGATGGTGACTACCAAAAAGCTCCACCTCAAATCAATTATCCACGAGCTCATCTGGTTTTTGAGCGGCGACAGCAATATCCGTTACCTGAAAGAAAACGGTGTGCGTATCTGGGACGAATGGGCCGACGAGAACGGCGACCTTGGCCCGGTTTACGGCAAACAGTGGCGCTCATGGCCTACGCCCGATGGCAGCCATATCGACCAGATCCAGCAAGTGGTGAACCAGCTTAAAAACAACCCTGATTCCCGCCGCATTATTGTGTCGGCTTGGAACGTTGCAGAGGTTAACCAGATGGCCCTCCCACCATGCCATAGTTTGTTCCAGTTTTATGTAGCGCCTCCTGATATCTCTAAGGGCGAAACAAAAGGAAAACTATCATGCCAGTTGTATCAACGCAGTGCTGATATATTCCTTGGCGTTCCGTTCAACATAGCATCTTATGCCCTGCTCACGATGATGATGGCACAGGTATGTGACCTTGACCTTGGCGACTTTGTACACACCTTTGGCGATGCTCACCTATACAACAACCACATGGACCAGGCCCGCCTGCAACTAAGTCGCGATCCTCGTCCGCTGCCAACTATGAAGATCAATCCGGAGGTTAAAGATATCTTCTCATTTAAGTTTGAAGATTTCACCCTGGAGAACTATGATCCGTGGCCGCATATTAAGGCTGAAGTGGCGGTATAGTCATTTGTTCACTGGTTCATTAGTTCATTGGTATAAGGCGTAGATTGAGTTTAAGATTTTAACAGAATTTTGTTATCCTTACAGAATTAAAAAACTACCCGTCATTGCGAGGTACGAAGCAATCCCAAACTATACAGAGTGGCTCTGCTAATCGGGGATTGCTTCGTACCTCGCAATGACGTATTGAAAAATAAAGGTTCATCCGCTCTGCACCAATGAACCTTGAACAAATGAACTAATGATACTAAGCATCATCGTAGCCATAGCCAAAAACCATGCTATTGGTAAAGACAATAAACTACTCTGGTACCTGCCTAACGATTTGAAACATTTTAAAGATGTTACTACGGGGCATACCGTGATCATGGGGCGTAAAACTTTTGATTCGGTTGGCAAGCCGTTGCCTAAGCGCCGCAACATTGTTATTACCCGGCAGGCTATCACTATAGAGGGCTGCGAGGTGGTGCCATCTATTGAAGCCGCTATTGAGCTTTGCAAAGCCGAGGACGAAGTTTTTGTTGTTGGCGGTGCCGAGATCTACAGGCAGTCAATCCCGCTTACAGACCGCATATATCTCACTATAGTTGACCAGGATTTTGAGGGGGATACATTCTTCCCCGAGTTAAATCCTGATGAGTGGCAGGAAAAAGATCGTGAAGATTTTGAGCCCGACGAAAAAAACAAGTATAAATATTCATTTATCACACTTGTACGTCGCTAACATTTTTTGTCATGATTTTGTTTTAATTTAAAATTTTGTGCTTACGAAATTTTATTAGATTTGCTGCCTTATTAAAAAAAGCTTATAAACTAATTTATTACATATTAAAAATTCGATGCAAGGCAAAGGGGTTATTAAATTTTTCGCCATACTACTGGCAGTTGTGTGCTTGTACCAGCTATCATTTACGTGGGTGGCACACAAAGTTGAGAGTGATGCCAAAGAATATTCAAAGGGAGATTCTGCGAAATACACTGCTTATTTAGATTCGATCTCCAATCAACCGGTATATCCGTTACTTAAACACGATTTTTCCTATGTAAAACAACGGGAAATTGCATTAGGTTTGGACTTAAAGGGTGGTATGAACGTTACCATGCAGATCCAGCTTGATGAAGTAATACGTAAAATTGCGAACGACAATCCTGACGTTACTTTTAACCAGGCTTTGGCTAACGCCGACAAATTACAGGCTAACGCGCAAACCAGTCAAAAGGATTACGTTGCGTTATTTGTAAGCGAATACGAAAAGCTGAGCCCTAACGGTAAGCTTGCCGCTATCTTTTCAACAAAAGATAACCAGGACCACCTGAAGTTTAACGCTTCAAACAGCGAGGTTAAAACTTATCTTGAGGATTTGGCTTCAACAGCGGTAAAACAATCATTCACCGTATTGAACACCCGTATCAACCAATTTGGCGTAACCCAGCCTAACATCCAGTTGCAACAAGGTTCAAACAGAATTTTGATTGAGCTGCCAGGCGTTAAAGAACCCGAGCGTGTTCGTAAATTACTTTCAGGTACTGCTAAATTGGAGTTCTACGAAACTTTTGATAATGCAGAGGCTTACCAATATCTGATCAACGTTGACAACCTGCTTGCTGCAAAAAGCAAAACAGCTAAAGCCGATACCGGTAAATCAGCAAAAGCCGATACTGCTGCGAAACTTGCTGCTGCAAAAGGCGATACCGCTAAAGGTGGTTCACTGTTGAGCAAAGTTCAAAAGAATGCCGCTAAAAACGATACTTCTGCTGCTTCATTAAGCAAAACAAAATTAGCTGCTCAGCACCCGCTGTTTGCAGTAATGTCATTAAACGTTGGCCAGGGTGCAAACGGTCAGCAGCAATTAGGCCAGGGCCCGGTTGTTGGTTACGCTCCTTTACAGGATACAGCTAAGGTTAATTCATACCTGCACAGTGCCGATGTTTTAGCGGTTATTCCACGCAACATCAAATTTTTGTGGGAAGTAAAACCTATTAAAAACACTAAAACTTTTGCATTATACGCAATCAAACTTACAGGTGCCGAAAACGGCCCGGTACTATCAGGCTCTGTAATTAACGACGCCCGCGCTGATAACGATCAGAAAGGCAGCCCTGAAGTTGTGATGATCATGAACTCGGAAGGTGCTCAAAAATGGCGCGCGGTTACTGCCGAAGCATCATCAGGCACCAACAAAAAAGCTATCGCCATTGTTTTGGACGATAACGTATACTCTGCCCCTACCGTTCAGAATGAAATTTCAGGTGGTGTATCATCAATTTCTGGTAACTTCACCATCGATGACACTCATGACTTAGCCAACGTATTAAAAGCAGGCCGCTTACCGGCTCCCGCCCACATCGTATCTGAATCAATTGTAGGTCCGTCATTAGGCCAGCAGGCTATCTCTGCAGGTATCACTTCAAGTATCTTAGGTTTGGTGGTCGTATTGATCTTCATGATCGCTTACTACAACCGTGCAGGTACTGTCGCGGTAGTTGCGGTGATCATCAACATCTTCTTCCTGATGGGTGTATTAACCAGCTTAGGCGCGGTATTAACCGTACCGGGTGTTGCAGGTATCGTACTAACCTTAGGTATTGCGGTAGATGCCAACGTACTGGTTTACGAACGTGTACGTGAAGAGCTTGGCCTTGGCAAAT
>NZ_DASVOB010000337.1:0-1735 GCF_036383575.1 Mucilaginibacter sp. | reverse complement strand
GGCAAATGAGCCATAAATTTCGGGGTTAAGATTAATGGCCAGCGCTTTTTGTTTGGTCCCAATATCTTTATTGTGAATGGCATTCATACCCATTAAATTATTATAGTTTACTGTTACCAGTAGTATAACCTTGCTAAGAAGACCTAAAATTACACTTTTTTAAGCGAATGCGATGTTAAGAATGTATTACAAAATGCACGGAGCCCCGTTTTATTACTTTCAGAAAATAAATTAATGTGTTTTTGACAGGTTATCGGCTGGTAATAATGTGTTGATAGTCTGGGTAATTCATTCAGCTGCAGGTTTACTGAACAGGCAGGGACAGGCTGAAATAAAAATGAACAATCTGAACACCTCTTTTTTGTAGTTCTTCTGTTTAAATTTATATGAAAGCAAAAACCTTAAACCATATGGTATTTAAATCCCTTTCAGAAATGGATCTAAAAAGCGGGCAAGTTGACGTTTCTTTTATGTCGATGTCCGGCAAGTATGGTTCGGCCGTATTTGCAAATAAGGTAACGAAGCAGGTATATCATTGTAAGTTTGTTGCTATCGATTCTAAATACCGGATAACTGCTGTAATGACAAAAGGAAAGTCATGGTTCGGTTACGAAGGCCACCTGATGGCCGCAAGGATGCTCAATTGCCCCTCCGGTGATGTTGCCATACTGAGGGTGATCAGCAATTAAAACTCCCATTCCCCTATAACACAAAACCATCTCAAAAAATAATTAAAAACACTTGCGTAGTTAAATGGCTACATTTATATTTGTAGTCAAATAGCTACACGATGAATTTACGACGAGATGTATTCCAGGCCATAGCCGACCCTACCCGAAGGGCTATTCTTTTACTGGTTGCCACGCAATCAATGACCGCCGGTGTGATCGCTTCAAATTTCGACACCGCCCGTCCCACTGTTTCCAAACACCTGCAAATACTTACCGAGTGCGAACTGCTTAAACAGGAGCAGAACGGCAGGGAGATCTATTATCATATTAATGCAGAAAGAATGAAAGACGTAGCCGACTTTATCGAGCCCTTCCGCGCAATGTGGGAAGACCGCTTCAACAAATTAGAAACCATCATGAAAAACTATAAAGGCAAATAACATGGAGAAGAAAACAAAAATTGATGCCGAAAATGGCAAACAGGACCTAACCATAACACGGGTATTTGAGCTGCCGGTAGAGCTGCTTTTTAAAGCCTATATAGAGCCCGAAATTGTGGAGCAATGGATGGGAACAAAAGTGCTCAAGCTTGAAAATAAAAAACACGGCAGCTGGCAATTTGAAACAAAAGATCCGCATGGCAATGTAGTTTTCAAGGCCAACGGAACCATCCATGAATTTATTCCTGATCAAAAGATCACCCGCACGTTTGAAATGGATAACGCGCCTTTTGATGTGCAGTTGGAGTTCCTGGAGTTTGAAAAGCTTACCGACGATACCAGCAAGCTTAATATGCATGTAGTTTACAGAACGGCCGAACTCAGGGATCAGATGCTGAAGCTGCCATTTGCCTATGGTATAAACATGGCGCATAACAGGTTACAGGAAGTATTAAACAAATTGAAATAACACAGCATCATGAAGCGGAATAAAATTATCTACTGGATAGCTACCATCTGGCTGGCTTTAGGAATGATATCAACCGGAATGGTGCAGCTATTAAAAGCGAAAGCCGGGGCAGGAGGGGCCGATAGCCTTGCCCATTTAGGCTATCCGGGCTATTT
>NZ_DASVOB010000336.1:0-3260 GCF_036383575.1 Mucilaginibacter sp. | reverse complement strand
GGCAAATGCAATCGGCGGTTACAGTGCCTGCCGCGGCTACGGAGGTCTCCAAAGAGAAATTCGATACGCAGGGCTGGTATAAGGTAAGTGTGCCTTCAACTATTTTAGCGGGTTTACTGGCTAACCATGTATATAATTTTGATCCGTTTATGGGCAAGAACCTCGAAAAGCTGGCCGACCCGAAACTGGATAAACCATGGTGGTTCAGAAAAGAATTTACGCTGCCTGCTGCCGAAAATGGCAAAAATGTGATCCTTCGTTTGCATGGTATCAATTACAAAGCTAATGTTTGGCTCAATGGCGTTAAGATAGCCGATTCAACCCAAATAAAAGGTCCGTACCGCATCATCGATCTTGATCTTACTAAAAACATCAGCTATGACGGTACCAATACGCTGGCTATTGAAGTGCTGCGGCCATTCACTCCCAATAAACGTGATGGCGACCTTGCCATTGATTATGCCGATTGGATCCCATACCCGCAGGATTATAATGGTGGTATCATCAATAACGTTGAGGTGAAAACTTACAACAAGGTAGGCGTAAAATTCCCGCTGGTTACTACTGATTTTGATTTGCCGTCGCTTGCTGTGGCCCATTTAACTGTAGATGCCCAGGTTACCAACTATACCAATAAACCACAGGATGCAGTGATCAAAGGGAAGATCAACGAAAATATTTCCTTCGAGAAAAAAGTGCACCTGCTGGCTAACGAATCAAAGAACGTGAATTTTTCGCCTGTCGAATTTAAACAGCTTAACGTTAAGAATCCATCTATCTGGTGGCCTTGGCAGTACGGCAAGCCAAGCCTGAACCGTATTGAGGTATCGGCTGTGGTTGATAAAAAACTGAGTAATTCAGTAGCAGAAAACTTTGGGATCAGGGAGTTTACATCAAAAATAATTGACGATAACCAGTCGCGTGAATTTATTATTAACGGTAAGCCCATTATGCTGAGAGGTGCGGCCTGGTCGCCTGATATTTTTCAGCGCCGCTCGACCGAAAGGCAAGAGCAGGAGATCCGTTTGGTACGCGATATGAACATGAACATCGTGCGTTCCGAAGGGAAGATGGAAGATGATAACTTTTATGACCTGTGCGATAAATACGGCCTGATGGTAATGAATGGCTGGATGTGCTGCGGCACCTGGCAACACCCCGAAAAATGGGATGCCGCCGAACGTAAGGTTGCTATGGCGTCGGACAGTAGTGTGATGTACTGGCTCCGCAACAAAGCCAGCCTGTTTGTATGGCTTAACGGCAGCGATATGCCGCCGACTGATACCTCGGTTGAGCGTGATTACCTGAAAATTGAAAAGCAACTGAAATGGCCTAACCCGCTGCTTGCAACGGCTAATGAGAGCAAATCAAAAGTATCGGGTTACAGCGGTGTAAAAATGGCCGGCCCGTATGAGTGGGTGCCGCCAATTTACTGGGAAACGGACGCTACCAAAAAGTTTGGTGGTACATATAGTTTCGCAACCGAAATTTCACCCGGACCCTCAATTCCACCTTATGAAAGCCTGGTGAAATTTATTCCTAAAGATTCACTAAATGTAACCTCTGCCGATTGGAACTACCATTGCGGTACAGGTTCATTTGGCACAACAAAAGTGTTTACTAAAGCTCTTTACGGCCGTTATGGCGAAACTGCATCCATCAAAAATTATGTAGCCAAGGCGCAAGCTCAAAACTACGAAGCCCACCGCGCCATGATGGAAGCATACGGGTTAAACAAATACCAAACCGCCACCGGCGTAGTACAATGGATGCTGAGCAACCCCTGGCCGGGCATCATTTGGCATACGTACGATTATTACCTGTACCCGGCAGGTACTTACTTCGGTATGAAAAAGGCCATGGAGCCGTTGCACGTGCTGTACTCGTACAAAACAAACGAGGTAGCCGTGATCAATTCATACTTGAAAACCTTTACAGGTTTAAAGGTTAAGGCAGATGTTTATAATTTGGATGGTTCAAATAAATTCAGCAAAACCACCACTGCCGATATCGGCGGCGATGCATCAAAAAGATTATTCGCGCTGCCTGCCATTACGGGTTTATCTGATACTTATTTACTGCGCCTTGAGTTAAGAAATAAAGCCGGCGAAACCAAAAGTATTAACTGGTACTGGCTGTCAAAGCAGGGGGATGAGCTGAATTGGAAAAAATCAAACTGGTTTACAACGCCGCAATCGGCTTACGCTGATTACTCAGCATTACAATCTTTGCCTAAAACCAAATTGGCCTTTAGTCAAACCAGTAAAGCCGAAGGGGATAGTACCTCATACACTGTAACCATTAAAAACACCGGCAGCGCAGTAGCTTTCTTTGTGCACCTGCGCGCTTTGAAAGGCCAGGGCGGCGATGATATTTTACCAGTGATCTTCAGCGATAATTATATTTCATTAGCTCCGGGCGAAAGCAGGGTAATTAAATGTACTTACAATAATAAAAATGCAGATGGCGCTACACCATATTTCCTAACCTCGGCCTGGAATTTGGATACAGCCGGGAGCACCGGTGATAGTGGATTTGAGGATGGACTGCCGAAAGAGTAGTTATCCAAGTAGCAAAGGATCAAGTAGAAACACACGGTTGTTTAAAAGCAGGTAAAAGCATTTTTTGTAGAGACGCATCACATGCGTCTCACGTAGGACAAGCTACTTGTCCATTTTAAATTGCAAGCGGGAGACGCATGTGATGCGTCTCTACGTTTCAAATTAACGATTAGAAAACCTCGAATAGACTAAAATCATAAAAAAACGGCCGGGCAATTTGCCCGGCCGTTTTACTTTCTTAGGGGAAAGGATTTTATTTTAATTCAAGTGTTACTACAGATTTTGCAGGAAGGCTAACTACTAACTTGTCACCATCTTTCTTAGCACCGGTAAAGGCGTTCAGGTGGATTTTGTTGGCATCTTTAAAGGTATTAACATCAGTTAAATTAGCTGAGGTGAGTATTTGTCCGCTAACGGTTTGCCATTTTACGTCGCTAAGGGCGGTTGTAATGGTGATAGTATTGTGCGGATCAAGGTTCACTAAGGAGATGTGTACCTTGCCCGATGCATCCTGTGAGGCAGAGGCATTTACAGCTTCAATCTTTTTACCGTCAACCTCATAATCAGGTACGCTTAGTTTAATAGGCAGGTATTTTGCATCCTGGTGCACCTTGTACATATCAAATATGTGGTAAGTAGGTGTAAGCACCATTTTTTCTTTATCAGTTAAAATAAGTGCCTGTAAAACGTTAATAGTTT
>NZ_DASVOB010000335.1:0-3931 GCF_036383575.1 Mucilaginibacter sp. | reverse complement strand
AACCGAAATGATCAATTACCTGAAAACGTTACCGTTACCTCCCGAAGGTGTAAAATCGCCGATCATCAGGGCGATACAGGAAGGTGATTTTGTAGTAACCCACCTTGATATTCAGTTTATGGGCAAGCGTATGGCTGTGATCGACCTGTTTAAATTAAAGGACGGCATGCTAACCGAGCATTGGGATGCCATACAGCCCCTGCCGGATGAAAGCGGGAAAGCGATAACTTCAACCAATGGTACAACGGCTATTGATCATAATGCTTTGGCGGAAAATAGTAAGCATATTGTCAGTTTGTATTATGAGGCTGTGATCAATAAGGCATCATCCCAACAGTTTATACATCCTGACTACGTTGAACACGACAGCGTAATTGCGGAAAGCGGCAAAACCTTAGCAGATCATATTGTTGAAAGGCCGGATGTAAAACTCCACAAAGTAATTGCTGAGGGTGATTTTGTGGTTGCTCAATCTCAGTTTAACAAATCAGGAAAAGGGTTTGTATTGTACGAGATATTCAGGGTGGCTAACGATAAGATAGCCGAGCATTGGGCTGTGGAGCAAGCGGCACCTGACGGTGTACAACCGGAGGATATGTTTTAGGCACTTCAGCTGAAAGCTGAAGCTATGTTTGACCACGGGTTGGAAACCCGCGGCAGCATCAGAGTAGGCAGATTATTTAAAATAAAAAGAGGCGCTATCAGCGCCTCTTTTCAATTATTTTCAGGTGAATTTTTATACCGAAAAACTTTCGCCACAGCCACAGGTGCGGCTGGCGTTAGGGTTGTGGAAATTGAAGCCCTTGCCGTTAAGGCCGTCAGAGAAATCAAGTTCCGTACCGGCAAGATACAGGAATGATTTCATGTCGAGCGCCATACGTACGCCCTGGTCTTCAAAAAACTGATCGCCTTTTTTCTCTTCGTTATCAAAATCAAGATTGTATGATAAGCCAGAGCAACCACCGCCCTGAACAGATACGCGCAGAAAGTAAGAGGCATCAAGCCCCGCATCCTGCATCAGGTTATCTATTTTGCTTTTTGCTTTATCAGTTACAGTTACCATTTTTTAAAAGAATCAAGATTATTAGATTCAAGAGTCAAGATTTTTTGCCTGTCTCTTGCGCACTACACTATTGAAATTTAAGATACAGAAGAGATGTCTTACTTTCTTGCCTCCTGCATCTTAAAATCTTTCTTAGTGGTGTACTTTTTCGCTTTCAATTGGCGCTAAGCCGTTTTTTACGCGGAAATCGTTGATCGCTGCTTTGATAGCGTCTTCGGCTAATACCGAGCAGTGAATTTTTACCGGTGGAAGGGCAAGCTCTTCAACGATATCCATGTTGTCGATTTTCATAGCATCATCAATGCTTTTGCCTTTAAGCCACTCAGTAGCCAATGATGAAGAAGCGATTGCCGAACCGCAACCGAAAGTTTTGAATTTTGCATCGGTGATAACATTGTTATCATCAACCTGGATCTGCAGGCGCATTACGTCGCCGCATTCAGGTGCACCAACTAAGCCTGTACCTACTTTGTGGCTGCTTTTATCCAAAGTGCCCACATTGCGGGGGTTAGTGTAGTGATCGATTACTTTATCTGAATATGCCATTTTTTTAAAATTCTTAATAGTAAGTTATAAGTTCTGAGTCTTTGTAGGACTCTTATATATCAAATCGCAATTGGAAAATCCGAAATCGAAAATCCCAAATCCGAAATCAAATTAATGTTCTGCCCACTCAATTGAGTTAAGGTCGATACCTTCTTTAAACATTTCCCAAAGCGGTGAAAGGTCGCGCAGGTGGGTAACCGCTTTCTTGGTTACTTCGACAGCGTAATCAACTTCCTCTTCGGTAGTAAAGCGGCCTAAGCCAAAACGGATAGAAGAGTGTGCCAGGTCATCAGACAGGCCTAAGCTTTTCAATACGTATGATGGCTCCAATGAAGCAGAGGTACAAGCCGAACCTGATGATACAGCCAGATCTTTCATGGCCATCATCAAACCTTCACCTTCAACATATTTAAACGAAATGTTAGCAACATGTGGTAAGCGGTGTTCAACGTTACCGTTTACATAGCTTTCTTCCAAGACAGTTAAAGCTGATTGCAGTTTATCACGTAAAGCCGAAAGGCGTTTTGCTTCGCTTTCCATTTCCTGGCCGCAAAGTTCGCAGGCTTTACCTAAACCAACAATGCCCGGTACGTTAAGGGTGCCTGAGCGCATACCGCGTTCGTGACCGCCACCGTCCATTTGGGCGGTAACTTTAACCCTTGGTCCTTTACGGCGTACGTATAAAGCGCCAACACCTTTAGGGCCGTATATTTTGTGAGCTGATAAAGCTAATAAGTCAATACCATCAGCATTAACATCAACAGGGATCTTACCAACTGCCTGAACAGCATCGGTCATAAATAATGCACCATGTTTGTGGGCAATGGCCGAAATTTCTTTAATTGACTGGATAACACCTATCTCATTGTTACCATACATGATAGATACCAGGATGGTTTCAGGGGTCATTGCTGCTTCAAGCTGAGCCAAATCAACCAGACCATCTTCTTTAACAGGCAGGTAAGTTACTTTGCCACCAAGTTTTTCAACGTGTTTACAGGCATCAAGTACCGCTTTGTGTTCTGTAACGGTAGTTATAATGTGATTACCTTTGTCTTTGTACATTTCAAAAACCCCTTTAATAGCAAGGTTATCTGATTCTGTAGCACCAGAGGTAAAGATGATCTCTTTTTCAGATGCGCCGATAAGTTTGGCAACCTGTTCGCGTGCGTAATCAACCGCCTCCTCTGCAACCCAGCCAAACGCATGGTTACGGCTTGCTGCATTACCAAATTTTTCGTTAAAATATGGTAACATAGCCTCCAGTACCCGTGGGTCCATCGGTGTAGTTGCATTGTTATCTAAATAAATTGGGATATTCATAGTCCTTTTGAAATATATTAACAAAACAAAGATACGCAAGTTTTTATCTAAATTCAGCTAAAATACTTCGCAATTTATCAAAGCTGACCAATAATTTACAATATTTGGACATGAACAAAGTGGAGCACATTGGTATAGCGGTTAACAGTGTTAAATTAGCAGGTGAGATTTATTCCAAACTGCTGAACACACCGGTGTATAAAACCGAAATTGTAGAAAGCGAAGCGGTTGAAACTGCCTTTTTGCAAAGCGGGCCAAATAAAATAGAACTGCTCCAGGCGCTTAACGATTACAGTGCTATAGCGAAATTTATATCAAAAAAGGGAGAGGGGATCCATCATATAGCTTTTGAGGTAGGTGATATTGAAGCCGAAATGAAACGGTTAAAAGCTGAAGGCTTTGTTTTACTTAATGATAAACCTAAACGCGGCGCCGATAATAAATTGGTGTGCTTTGTGCATCCTAAAAGTGCTAATGGAGTTTTGATTGAGTTGTGCCAGGAGGTTGCTGTCTGAAACTCGAATTTATTGAATTTTGAGAATTTTTTGAATTTGCTTAGCATTCTGCCCATTCCCTGGATTCAATAAATTCGGGTTCAGACAAAAGGATAGAGATTGTTTAATTGTCTAATATCCAGTTTTATAAATATAGTTTTTTATCCGCCTATGAACCATGGACTATGATCCATGAACAATAATAAACTATTTTTAATTTGCTATTCCGAATTACACTTTTATTATTACATTTGCACCTCTTTTAAGTAAAGTACAGAAGGTAAGTTTATATAATATAATGAAAAAAGATCTGCATCCATCAAACTATAGGTTAGTTGTATTTAAAGATATGTCAAACGACTACTCTTTTATCACTAAATCTTGCATCGATACCCGCGAAACCGTTAAATGGGAAGATGGTAACGAATATCCATTGGTTAAATTAGAGATTTCTCACACTTCGCACCCGTTCTACACCGGTAAAATGAAACTGGTTGATACTGCA
>NZ_DASVOB010000334.1:0-3172 GCF_036383575.1 Mucilaginibacter sp. | reverse complement strand
GGCTATGCCGGTGAATTTAAACTGGTCGAAAAAGCCACGCACAAAAACAATGTTCATGAAAAACATAACCACCGGGTTTTGCCCCGCTGTTACTATTGGGTTTTGACTAAAGTTATAGGCTATGAATGCGCCAATGGTGAGCAACGCGTACATAGGATAGATACGTGCCACCCGGTTTTTAAGGTATTGCAGAAACCACTCTTTGGTTAATTTAAAACTATCAAAATACCTGAAAGCTATCAAAAAGCCCGAAAGCACAAAGAAAATGGTAACCCCGATATGGAATTCGTTAAAGAACCGTTGCACAGAGTGGGGAAATTTCTCATCAAACACATACGCAAAATGCGATATGAAAACCAGGTAAGCTGCCATAGCCCTCACACCGGTTAATGCCGGAATATAATTGGATTGTGCTCTTTGTGACAAAACAGATGTATTTTAACTTTTAGATCAATTTAATTATACGTAAATCTTTGCAAAATGGATACCAATGTTAAACAAGTAAGGGTTGATAAGTTGCAAAATTAAGCAGCAGTAGCAGTTTTTAGTGGCAGTGAGGAAGGATGTGATTTGCTTATTCGTTAATCTGAACCGGGATTTGGGGGAATTTGCCGGATTGATGGATTTTGCTGACTCGTAGGTTTTTAAAGCATTGCGCCGTTGTTGGTGTTGTCACCAACAACTTCTATTTATTCAATACATCATATTTTTTTAAATTGAGTTACCATTGACAAGCCGATGGGCAATGTTGTTGGTGACAACACCAACAACGGCGGGCAATCACGAACTGTACAGATGAACTTGCATGGCCGCTCTGCCTATTGGGATTACTTCGTGCAATGACGCGTGGCTATCTTAGCGCTGGCATAAAAATCCTGCCAATCCCAAAATCCTATAAATCAAGGTTCAGACCACTTCCCTGCACAACACCCTTGCTTAAAATCCTTTGATCAATATAATACTGGATCTCTGATTTTTTCAATCCCCAGTTGGGGGCAATAAGCAGTTCGCGGTCGCTGAGGCCGAAGAGGCGCTGGATCACAATATCCGGGCGAACGAGAGGTAATAGCTCACACAGAAAATCGGCATATTCTTCAATGCCAAACAGGTGAAATGGTTCGCGTTTATATTTTACGCCCATTACCGAGCCTTCAACAATATGCAGGTGATGGAATTTTACAAACTTGATCTGTTTAAAACGGTTGATCTCATCGGCGTATTTCAGCATCATCTCCTTAGTTTCCCAGGGGAAGCCGAAGATGGTATGTACGCAAATGTCCAGCTTTGAATTTTCGACCAGGGCAAGCGCTTTTACCAGCTCTTCATGGCTGCAGCCCCGGTTAATCTGGTTCAGGGTATCGTTGTAGATACTTTCCATGCCCATTTCCAGGTCGACATCAAAACGGTCGGTATAGCTTTCAAGTAAGGCAATTTTTTCGGCATCGATACAATCCGGCCTGGTGCCTACCGAAAGGCCTACAATATCTTCAGTACCATAGCTCAAGGCCTCGTCATACATCATTTTAAGGTAATGTGCCGGTGCATAAGTATTGGTATTGGGCTGAAAGTAAATAATAAACTTATCGGCCTTATTGCCTTTGCGTGCACGTTCCATCCCTTCTTCAACCTGTTGCCTTACTGTAGGGGCGTTTCGGCTAACCGAAGGGGTAAAGGAGTCAACATTGCAATAGGTACAACCACCGTAGCCTTTTGAGCCGTCACGGTTAGGGCAGGTAAAACCACCATCAACAATTACTTTAAACACGCGATGGCCTTTGTATTTTTCCTTAAGCCAGGGCCCGTAATTGTTATAGCCTTTTTCCCAGGTTGTTATTGCTTGCTGTTCCACTTTGCTTTCCTTGATTTTGACGACTTGTTTTGATTTGATCGATCAGGCGGCAAAGATAGTGAATTTTGGTGAGGGGGCGATTTACATCTAAATTCCTGAAAATTAATATAATCGTTTACCGGTTTTTAAATGATTAGCTTTGAAAAACACGTTCTTTAATTCAAAGTATATGAGCCTAATAAATTCCGAGGATAGTCCTGTTACCAGGAAATCCATTCCAGCCAATCCGCAGAGTATCCACCCCAATTTAAATAACAAATAGATGGCCGCTAAATCATCAGAAATGCAGGCCCGTGAGTTTGTATACGACCTCGATAATTGCGCCAGCGAATATGGCTTTGGTAAAGAAGACTTTTGGCAGGTGCACCTCGTTACCGAAAAAGACAAAGCAAAGCTTGCAAAAATCTATTATCCGCTTATGTCGGTGCCTATGGCTGCAGAAACTATTCCCACTATCCTTTCCCTTGTGCAGGGCAAGCTTATCAAATTTAATGGTATGGAACTGCCGGCAGGTAAATCTGTAGTAATTAAAGATACGCAGCAATACCTTGTGGCATATAATATCAAACGAACGTTTTGACTACAGTTCATCTGTTGCTAATTCACCTTCAGATAAGCCTTTTTGTAAGTGCTCAGGATCTCGGTTATTTTGGATGGGTCGCGCTTTTCAAACAGGTGGATTACCCATACGGTAAAACGCAGCATGCCAACCGGGTTAACAATCCCTAATCCCAATTTATTAATGTCATTATCCCTGCTGGCTATCTGTTTAGGATAGTCATCCCCGGTACGGGTAAACAGGTCTTCGGCAAAGCACCAGGCACCGTCACGGGCGTTGCCGAGGGCAAACTGGATCAGGATGGAATTATTTTGCGCATGCAGGCCTGCCAGCGACAGCAGCGGAGAGATCTGGTTCAGCTCGCTGATCACCTCGTAGGTAAGTGCCGAAAGTATGGTGTTGATGGAATTGAAATCATTATGAACCCCGGTTAGTGGCTGGTTAAGGTTGCGGGCTAATTCTACCACGGCAACACCCAGATCAAGATTGATATGCGCGTTCATGCCAATGAGCAGGTGCTGCAATACCAATCTCGACGATTTATCAAAAATACCGAAAGCCAGTTCCCACGAATGGGAGCAGGGCTGCTTTTGCTGCCAGCAACGATAAGCCGTGATATACCTGTTGGCAAATATCACGTCTAACTGTTCCATACGTGCTGGATTTTCAAACTCACCGTTTTGGATGCCTTCCCTCACCTTGCAGGTAACCTTATGGTACAGGGCCGCAAAATACCCGGCGCGGCTGTCGGTTTTTATAGCATC
>NZ_DASVOB010000333.1:0-5521 GCF_036383575.1 Mucilaginibacter sp. | reverse complement strand
TCCGCTTGTTTGGCCAGTTTACCTGTTTCGATCTCAATGGTGCGTCCGTCGCCCAGATCAATAACTTTTTTAATTACGTTTAAACTCATCTTTTTTTGTTTGTGATGCACTTTTCATCTTCGGGAGCGCATCGGATTTTATGTGTGTAAATATATGTTTCAAAAGTAAAAAAGCCATCCTAAAATGGGGATGGCTTTTAAATAAAAAAGGAGAGAATTACTTAATGATATCCCTTAGCTGTAAAGCCTTGATGATAGCACGATATCTTTCAATGTCTTTTTTGAATAAGTATGCAAGTAAAGCGCGACGTTTACCTACTAATTTTTGCAGTGATAACTGGGTTGAAAAATCATGTTTGTTTTTTTTCAGGTGACCAGTTAAATGCGCGATGCGTGTGGTGAATAAAGCTACTTGTCCTTCTGCAGAACCTGTGTCTGTAGCTGATTTACCGTGTTTTGCAAAGATCTCTGCCTTTGCTTCTTTACCTAAATACATTACTTGAATAATATTAAAGCGTTAACTATTTTATTAATTGTGGGTGCAAAGATAGTGATTAATTATGCAAAAGCAAGGGGGTGGTGAATTTTGAGTGAATGATTGATTGGGTTGGATTAAGTGAGTGGTTGATTGAGTTGGGTTATGTGAAAAATTGATTAGGATAATAGCCTTTGTAGTTGTCTGAACCTGAATTTTAAGGAATTAAAGAATTAACAGAATGATAAGCACATTCAAAAAGTTCTTAAAATTTCGTAAAATTCGAGTTCAGACATAAATAAATCCAAAATCGAAAACCCCAAATCCGAAATCAATATGACGTTACCTGCGGCCCGCGCTATCCGCTCATACGCCTGCAGGCCTTAACCACTTGGCCGGTATCCGCTACTATCGCTAACGCAGATTCTTTAAGACTTCAACCAATCACTCACTTAATCCAACTCAATCAACCACTCATCAAATCACAACAAATACTCTCCTGCTTTACCATATTTTTCCAACTGCCTGATGCCGGTACTGGAGATATGCTCAAACTCCATATCGCAGAAAATAGCAGTTACACTAATACTCTTACCACCTAACTCCTGCAGGTAGCGGTATTGGTTCAGTTCGTATTGCAGATCGGATCCGTTTCTTAACCCGCGGATGATGGTAACATCATAACCCAGCCCCTCTATAAATTCGGTGAGTAATCCTTCGTAAGTTTCAATCTGCCGGTATTTTAAAACATCCGGCAATTCATAAGTGGCTTTATCCTTCCCCGGGTTAACGCCGCGAGCTATAATTACCTTATCAAAAATGCGCTCGGCCTTTTGCAGTATGTTGTAATGCCCTTTATGGAAAGGATTAAAGCTTCCGGGATACACAGCAATGTGGGGTTTAAAGTTTTCTACATAGGTTATCAAATAATCCAGGGCAGGGTTATTAATACCCTGCTGTAAACTTTTCAATACCTCTACCCTCTTCTCCCGGTAAATTTTGTGGTCAACAAACTGGAACTCCTTAAAGATCTGCTGTTCGTAAATCAGCAGTTTGTCGAATGGCTGCTTTAGGATATTCAAATCGGCAGCACTAAAAACTGCCGACAATGCAGAGCCCGGTTTATGATGTTTGGTATCCAATATTATATCGGTCACGAGAGATTTAAGCGCACTATCCCCTGTAAACACCTCTTTGAAATACTGCGCCGAATCTTCTTCATTAGTAGCTGAACGGGGATCATAAATAATATCATGAAAAACAGTGGCCAGCAACAATACATCATTATCACCGTAACCTTGGCTTTCTAATTGTTGCCATATGTCGTCCAGGTGCTCAAGGGTGTGGTAAAACCGGTGCGGTTCATGGTAGCGGTCTAACACAGTTTCGTCAATACCACACCTTTTTAACCCGACTATTTGTTCGCTAATTTTCATGGCAATTTACTTAAAACGCAATTTAGAAAAAACTTAATTACTGCTCTATGATCAAAGCCTTCGCTTTTTCAAGCGGCTCGTCAATTCCTGCTTTGATACCTTTAATGGTGGGTTTTACTATTACATCAATTTTAACACCCTTGCGCTGGGTTTGTGTTCCATCAGGGTATAATATTCCTATTCCGGAAAACAGCGAACTTATCCCCCCCGGTAAGACAATTCGCGATACATCACCATCCGCACCCGCCGTGGTACTTCCTATAACCTTAACATTGGGGGAACTTTGAAAAGCCATCGTAGTAAATTCGGCCTGGCTTTGTGATTGTTCATTTACGATCACTATAACTTTACCCGGGTATGAATTGTCCGGATTAACATCAAGCGGAGATGCTTCAACAAATGAACCCGGCTGATTAATACTTCCTTTTGTAGACTTAACAAATGGCGCAGAGCCAGACTTAATATATGCACCAAATGTATAAGGCATAAATTCAGAAGGGTAACAGCGCATGTCAATAATAATACCTTTTGTGTTCTTAAACATCTCCCTGATGGCGGGCAGATTCGCGTTGTGATATTTTGCAGGATACACGTACCCAATGTTTTCATTTATTAAGTAGTAGCCCGGATCTTTAACATTAACATTGCTGTTATTCATTAAGCCGGCCTTGGAAACAAGTAAGCCTTCATTAGCTCCACTTAAAGTATTTCCATCCCGTTGTATTGTAAATTCAAAGTGCGGGTTATTGCTTCTCAATAAATAATTGCCCGGCATATCCCTTAATTGCGTAGTATAGTTGGACGCGGCAGTTATAGGCAGGTATTTCCTAATCAGCTCGTCGACGGCAACATTATTAATAGCCGTTATTACATCTCCTATCCTGAACCTTTTTTTAACAGCAACCGAATCAGATTCAAAACCGGTTATCACTAATTTATTTTCCACAAAACCAGCTTTAAAGGATGGTCTGTATTTACCACGATAAGCTTCCAACTCTGCATTACCACTCCAGATATTGGCGTGGGTATCATGAATACTGCTGATAAGCTTGAGCGTGGTGAGTATATATTCAGTTGAATTTTTATCATTCACAAACTGCGGAATAAACTCTGGCAAAGTTTGGTTCCAATCTTTGCCTATCAAATGCTTATAAGGAAAAAAGTACTGCACCATATTCCAATATTTAAACAGGCAAAGCAAGCGGCAACCTGTATCCGGATATTTTATGTTGTAATATCCGCTTTCGTGATCAAATATTGGATTACCTATTCCCGTCATGCCCATGTAGTAGCTTTCAGTGATTTTATGGTTATCTAAAATAGTTTGGAGTTTGTCGGTAAGTGACTTATTGAGTACCGAATGATCAAAGATGTTTCCATAGTCGGCTATGGGCTTAACCTTCTTATCCGTATTGGGTTTACAGCTATCACAAGCGTTCACTTTACCAAGCTTATCAGTCCATTGCTCAAGAACCTTGCTTAACTCGTTATTACTACGGGCCTTGATAACATCCGGCATCACCCTAAAAAGCTCCGCATCCATATTATAGTTGCCTTTTGCGATTTCAGGGTGGTGATATTTCAAAAAGCCCCAAACCTGGCCAAGCAACTTTAAATTAATAATTACCTGTGGATCGAGTACAATGGTATTAATGCCAGATCCACGTATAAATGCAGTATCCATGTCAGCTTTAAGCCGGATAACTTTTTTAGGCACAGCATTTTCAATGGGTTTCCCGTCAATAAACAGTTCGATATTATCGAACCAAATTTTCCCCTTACCTGCCAGGAGCGCGCCGCCAACTATGTTGATAGCCTTTTGGCTATCGTAGGGCAATTTAATGGTATATTGTTTCCAAGCGGTTGTGCCATGTATATTTTGCCCTTGCATATTGTCAAAAGCGGATGTGCCATCAATCCGAAGCCAAAAACCAGCGAAACCTCCGTTTACTCCTTCGGTTTTCAGGTAACCTCTCAGTTCTACTTCACTGCCTTCAAACGTCTTGGGAATGCCAAAGGTAACAGCACCAAACCCGGCAGTGTCTGTTGTGGATGTGATAGAAAGCGCGTATTTGCCATGCTGCACGGTACTGCTATCTAAGGCGAATTTATAATCCTTCCCATCGGAGAGCATCCAGCCGACCGGGTATTTACTTACATAATTAATTTTTTCAAAGTCACCGTTAAATTCATCTTTGGAACTTTGACCAATAGATTTACTACAACTAAATAAACATGCAAAAAGGGATAAAAGCAGCAGGCTGTTTTTCATTGATTTGGATAGGTTAAGTTTATAATGAAACCTAAACGCTATTTTATATGATTTAATATATAGCAAACATTAAATCACATAAAAAAACGTACACCCAATCTTTTCAATGAAAATTTACTGCATTCAAAGGCTACTTACCTTCTGTCCAGCTTTTAAAAATGGCAGCCTGTAATTTATCGGGGGTTGGCAAGGGCGTAATTTTAAATGTCTTTTCCCTCAGCCTGCCTAAAACAATGGTTACATCTTTCTTTTCCCCATTCTTTAGCAAACCCAGTGTTAAGCTATCTCCGGTGTTTTTTGTTTCGAAAGCTTTAAAAAGTACATCCTTGGTTGCAGGGCTGCCATCAACCATAAGTATAACTGTACGGCCTCTGATACCGTTATCCCAGGCGGGTGATTTGTAAGCGACGGTATTGATCCGGAGGGTGTCGCCCTGCTGCCGCACATTAAGGCCGGCCCATGATTCTGAAACTACTTTAGTCGCCGTATCAACAGCTAAACCGCCATAAGCAAAATATTTAGGATAATCGGGCGGTTTAACAGTTGAGGCATATTCAAATACTTCAGTTAAAGGTGCACCGGCCATTTTTTCGCATTCGTTCCTAAATTCCTGTTCTGTAAAACCACGGTTTAGTTTTTTATAATATTTATAATAAAGCAAACGCATTACATCATCAAGCGTTTTTTTGTTTTGGGTAGCGTGACGAATGCTAAAATCAAGCATCAGGCCCAGAATCGGCCCTTTATCATAGTAAGAGATGGTTTTATTAAAATCATCCGCTTGCCTTCCATTAGGCCCGTCGTCCCAGGTATCATAACTGGCCTGCGTTGCCGATTGATATAAATGGCCCGGCTGGTTTTCATAATTACGTAGATTATTCTGAAAATCGCCAAACATATCTTCATTATTCATCAACCCGGCATGCCTGGTGATCATGTACTCATAGTACACGGTAAACCCTTCTGATACCCACAGCATATTAGTATGGTTCTCCTTCGAGTAATCAAACGGACCAAGTTCAACCGGCCTGATGCGTTTAACATTATAATGATGGAAATATTCGTGGGCTATAAAATTATAAAGCTTTTTACGGGCTTCGGGTGTATTAAATCCTTCGCCGCCGCTAAAGCTTAACGAGGTTGAGTTTAAATGCTCAATACCACCGCCGCCAGCGCCTATTGATAAAAAAGTGTAATGCGTGTAAGGGATCTCGCCTATGATGCTACTCCCCGTTACTACGATCTTTTTCAGGTCATCCATAAATGCCGGCCTGTCAAAAGCGGGTAGCTTATAGCCGATAAAATTATGTGGTTTGTTTTGTACGCTGAATGGCGGCAG
>NZ_DASVOB010000332.1:0-17072 GCF_036383575.1 Mucilaginibacter sp. | reverse complement strand
CCCGGGATCCGGATGCGCATAGCAAAATTGGTAGGCGCTTCGGGAGTTACAGCGAATGACAGTGCACCGTTCCATGGGTAGTTATTGCTTTGCACAATACTCACCTTTTTACCACCAACCTCAATATTAGCGGTACCCGCGATAAACAGGTTCACAAATACACTATTACCCTTTTGGGCATACATATAACCTGATAACGATGGCAGGAAACGCGCCATATTAGTTGGGCAACATGAACATTCAAACCAGCCAGAACGCTCGGGCTCAAGCTCATGGTGAGTAACCCCATTGGTTACCTGCATGGCATTGGTGTAGAAAAATGTTTTGCCATCCAGTCCAACACCCGAAATTAAACCGTTGTATAAAACTTTTTCCAGTACATCAATATATTTTGATTCGCCGTGCAGCAGAAACATCCTTTGGTTCCAGAAAACATCGCCTATGGCAGCGCATGTTTCGTTGTAGGCAGTAGTATTTGGCAGTTCATAATCGGCACCAAAACGTTCGCCGCCGGGAACGGCACCAATGCCACCCTGTACGTAGATCTTTTTACCAACCATGTTATTCCAGATCTTATCAATAGCAGTAATGTATTCTTTGTCGCCGGTTAAGGCAGCAACATCAGCCATGCCCGAGTACAGGTACATTGCCCTTACGGCATGACCTTCGGCATCGTCCTGGGCTATAACAGGTTCGTTATCCTGCCAGTACATACCGTTCTTCCATTCGTCGATGCTGGTTTTATCATAGGTGCGGTGGCCTCTTTCGTCAATAAAAAACTTAGCCAGATCAAGGTATTCTTTTTTACCGGTGATACGGTACAGGCGTACCAAACCCATCTCTACAATTTCATGTCCCGGTGCAACATGTCTTTTACCCGGTCCAAAGGTTTTAACCAGCAGGTCGGCATTTTTAAGGGCGATATCTAAAAAGTTTCGTTTGTTGGTAGCGAGGTAATGTGCTGCGGCCGCCTCGAACATGTGGCCGGAGTTATACAACTCGTGGCTTAATTCGTTCTCCTTTACCCAGCGCTCCGGGCCCGACCATGGATGCGGGTGCAGGGGATCAATAGTACGGGCAGTATAAAGGTAACCGTCTGACTCCTGAGCCTTGCCAACTATCGTTATCAACGAATCAACATAGGCATCCAGCTTTGCATCCGGATGAACGGCCATGGAGTAAGCTGCCCCTTCAATGGTTTTATAAATATCAGTATCATCAAAAGGAAACTTAGTGCAAAACTTACCACTGCGGGCTGCTGCCATTTCAAAATTTTTGACCCTCCCGGTATTTTCGCAGCGGGCAAATGAAGCAGGGATAGTAACCGTACGGTTGGTTTCAATACGCGATGTCCAAAACTTATCAGTAAGCTTTACATCGGTAAATGATACCGGTTTAATGGGGTAGTCTTTAGTTTGCGCGTAAGCAGCGCCGCAATAAAACGATAATGCAATGAGTAATTTTTTCATCCTGATGATATATTAGTTCAGGAAGCACAGGTGGTCTGTAGATCATCCTGTGCTTCAGTTTAATTTTATTAGTAGCCTGTATTTTGCTTTAAGTTAGGGTTTTTAACAACTTCCTGCCTTGGCAGCGGCAACAGGGCCCGGTAATCGCCATTGGGCGAGTGCGAAAGCCACGATTTTTTGGTGAACACCCCAAAGCGGATCATATCCTGCCTGCGACGACCTTCGGTATTAAATTCCCAGCCGAGCTCATCCAAAAACCTACCGTACTGGATATCAGTACCACCCTCATGCGAGGTATTGATGTGGTTTCTCAAGCCATAATCATACACGCTGCCCCCCTGAAGTTGAGCTCCTGTTACGGTTGCTTTGGCTGGATTTGTCGTAAAATCGCGCTGCCTAACCTGGGTAACCAATGCAGCCGCGCCATTAGCATCACCGGTACGAAGCAAGCATTCAGCTTTCATCATCAACACATCGGCATAACGGAATAATGGAAAATCATTACTTAAACCCAATAATGCGCCTTGCTTGTATTCAAATTTGCCTAAGCGGAAACCGTGTACTTCCTCGGTTGAATCAACACCTGGCACTACGTTGATGTAATTAAGCGGTTTATTGGTATAGGCACCTAAGGATCCATTTATAGGCAAACCGGCCAAGGTATACTGCTGTCCCTGGATCCAGTTATTTTTCAGGCGGCTGTCATCAGGATCAAACGTATTGATGAACTGCGGTATGGCACAGATGCCTCCCCATGGTGAATACTGAAAATTATAAGTTGCCTGATTTTCGGGCTCAAGACTTTCCATGTGCAGAGCAAAAGCATTTGCTCCGTCGGCAGTGTACTTTTCATCAAACGGGATAGCAAAAATGATCTCTTTTGAATTTTCATTATCGGTAACAAAAACCGAAACCTGGCTTCCTTCGAGTGCGAAACCTTTTCCTGAGTTTATGATGCTGTTACACTCCGTAATACACTTATCCCAGGCGGGCGTACCGGTGTAAACACCCGCATTTAAATATATTTTAGCCAACAAGGCATGTGCTGCCCACTGGTTAAATTTACCGTAGGTCGATACATCATTAGCCGCACTTAACAAGGGCAAATTGGTATTGATTTCAGATATCATAAAATCATAAACGTCCTTGCGGGTGCTCTGCGTTGGTAAAAACCCTTCCGGCACATCAAATTTGGAAATGATAGGCACGTTACCAAAAAAATCGCAAAGTGGATAGTAAAAAGATGCGCGCAGCACTTTTAATTCAGCAAGAGCTGCTTCTTTTCCGGTGGTAACGGGGATAAGCCCATTCTCTATCTGGTATATTACCCGGTTACAGGTTGTAATACCAGCGTAAGCATTATTCCATATCTCGTAACTGTTAGCCTCGTCAGACGTCCATTTGTGCTCATGCACACGACGGTAAATGCCGCCATCAACCCAGCCATTAGGGCGTGAAGGGATCACCAGCTCATCGGCCGAGATTTCATTGGTACGGAAAACAGAGTTGGCGCTACGGCCAAGTTCAAGCGGCCGCCAATACGTATAGGCAGCACCTAATAAAGCCGACAGGTCATCGGCACCCGGTGTAAACTTGCTTGATATAATGGTTTTGTAATTCTCATCCTTTAACTTGGTACATGATATTGTAAAAGTTATTACAGTAATAATGACCAGGCAGCATAGTATATAATATATCTTTTTCATGATGTTAATGATTAAAAGCTTGCGCTTGCTCCTATAGTAAATGTCCTTGTAGTTGGATACTTGTCGCGGTTATCATTACCAGGCGCAAGTCCGCTCCTGTTAACCTCCGGATCAACGCCTTTATAACCCGTTATTACAAATGTGTTTAACGTTGACACATAAATG
Source organism: Mucilaginibacter sp. (assembly GCF_036383575.1). Classification (GTDB taxonomy): domain Bacteria; phylum Bacteroidota; class Bacteroidia; order Sphingobacteriales; family Sphingobacteriaceae; genus Mucilaginibacter. The sequence goes on along the minus strand of NZ_DASVOB010000332.1, from coordinate 13,732 downwards.
CGCGGGGAGTGGATATACTTAGATTTAAGGCTATTAAAGGTATAACCAAGGTTTATGTTATCAATTTTCCAGAAATCACCGTTTTCGATATAATAACTATTAAACTCAAGCGGCATATTGTTGTTAAGTACTGCCGTACCAAAAACCTTATCTTTTGCCGATTTTAAGCGGTTGTAATACTGAATAGATGTGTTTTCATAATACATACGCTGAAAGTTCAGGATCTGGTAGCCAAAAGCCCCGCGCATAGTGACGCTGAAATCCCAGTCTTTGTACCTGATATTATTGTTCCAGCCGGCGTAATATTTAGGCAATCCATTACCTAACACTTTTTTATCTTCAAATCTATGTGTAAACTGGCTGTACGGCACCGATTTGCCGTTAGCATCTTCGTAAATCCACTGGCCATCCTTAGAAACGCCGGTTACTTTGAAGCCATAAAAATCGCCGATATTTTTTCCAACCCTTACTATATTGGTAAAGGTTTGAATAGGCTCGCCTGTGTCACCGGTGGTAAAGTAATCACTGGTTGCTTTATACAGGTCATTTGATAAGCTGATCAGCTTATTTGTATTAGTTGAAAAATTGAAGCTGGTAGTCCACTGAAAATTAGCTGTGCGTACAGGGGTAATGTTCAGCAACACCTCGATACCTCTATTTTGCATGGTACCCACGTTAGCTTTTGTTGAGCTAAACAAATTTGGAGGGCTTGGCACCGCGTAATCATATAGTAAACCCTTGATCTTACGATCATAAAGGTCAACCGTACCTGTAACCAGGCCTTTTAACAAGCTAAAGTCTAAACCCAGATCGGCTTCATGCTTTTCCTCCCATTTCAAATAAGGATTGGGGTTTTGATACGGCCCGAGGGTTTGGATCCATTGCCCGTTTGATAGCACGTAATTGCCATAATATAAAAGCCCTACGCCCAAAAATCCCTGACCTGGCTGGTTACCGGTAACACCATAGCCGGCCCTGAATTTAAGGTCATCAAATATGTGCTGCCCCTGCATGAAAGGTTCTTTAGTTAACCTCCAGCCAACCTGTACGGCAGGGAAAGTACCCCATGGTTCTTTGGCACCGTATAACTGGCTGGCGGTTTCGTGCCTAACGCTGGCTAAAAGCAGATACCTGTCCTTATAATTATAAGTTGCCCTTCCAAAAAAGCTGATGAGGTTTGTTTGCGACCCTGTGCTGCTTTCAACGCCTAAACCTTTTGCGGCAGCGCGGCCCAAACCTATATTTTTATAGCCGAAAATATCGGTTGGAAAATCATGGTTTTGTTCAAAAAACGAAAATGAGTCATTATCCTGGTAGCTGTATCCACCCAAAACAGAAAAGCTATGACTGCCTATGGTCTTTTTAAATTCGGCTGTTAATTCCAGCAACCGGTCAATTGATTGCAGTGAACCTACCGCTGCGTAGCCATTTAAATGGTCGCGGATGGTAGAAATATTTTGCTTGTTTTCAGAATAGCCGGCAGTTTGGTTAAACCTGGTATACGAACCTAATGCCGATAATTTAAGCCCTGTTATTGGCGTATAGGTTATGGTTGAGTTGTATTTGGCTGTAGTGTTTGAAGTACGGCCATCACTGTTGTACAGCATGGATACTGGGTTTTGATAGTTAAAAATGCCTGGCTGCTCAAAATAAGTGCCGTCGGCATTTTTAATTGGCGAGGTAGGGTTTTGCAATATAGCCTGGCGATAGGTATAGCCATTAAAAGTGCCCCCATCCTGTGTTTGCGTAAAGCTGTTGTTTTGCTGTAACAAGCCAAAGTTGATCTTCACCTTGTCATCAAACATGTAATGATTAATATCAACCCTGCCCGAAAACGTAGTATTATCAGATTTTTGGAAGATACCGTTTAACGAGCGGTAGTTGGCAGAGGCCAGGTAATTGGTTTTGCTGTTACCACCTCTGAACGTAATATTGTGTACTGTAGTTATTGGCAGGTTATTGGAAATTGCCTTAAGCCAGTCGGTTGAACTGCCCTGGTCATAATCTTTAAGCCTTGTACCTGCCGCAATCTGCTCGCGGTAATCGGCCGCGGTTAGCAGTTTGGGTTCGCGAGCAAGTGTTTGGGTGCTTACATATCCGCTGTAATCGACGGCATTGGTAAAATTGCTGCTGGCCCTTTTAGTAGTAATAATAATAACGCCATTGGTACCGCGCACCCCATAAATAGCTGCAGCTGAACCATCTTTTAGTACGTCGATAGTTTCAATATCTTCCGGTACTACTGTTTTCAAACTTCCGGGTACGCCATCAACCAAAACCAGCGGATCTGTATTTGCGCCCAACAGCGTAGTGTTCCCCCTTAACAAGATCTGTGAACCCGATGTAGGATCACCACTTGGGGCTGATACCGATAAACCGGCAACTTTACCCTGCAAAAGCTGACCGGCATCTAATACCGGACCTTTTACAAAGTTTTCGGCTTTAACTGTAGCTACTGAGCTGGTTACATCACCTTTACGCTGGCTGCCGTAACCTATTACAATAACCTCATTCAATGAACTTGGTGTAGCTTTTAACTGTACATTGATCACTGTACGGCCACCCGCCGGAATTTCCTGTGATGTAAAACCGATAAAAGAGAATAACAGGATAGCCCGCTCAGTTTCCGAATCGGGAATATTCAGGCTATATCGTCCGTTTGCATCAGTTTGCGCACCCATAGTAGTGCCTTTAAGCGCTACAGTAACACCGGGCAAAGGCTGGTCATGGTCGTCAGTTACTTTACCTGTGATGGTTTTTACCACCGCCAGTGATGCATTGTCCTTATCATCGGCATTATCTTGCTTAATTACCGAATTTGCCTTGCCTAAAACTATCTGATCGCCTATGATATCAAAAGTGATTCCTCTTGGCGTGAGTAGTTTATCAAGCACCTCGCCCAGCTTTTCCTGTTTGGCATCCATTGAAAGGCCCTGTTCTTTTTCAACCAGGTTCATATGATAAACAAACTTGAGGCTGGTGGCTTTTTCCAGCTGTTGGATTGCTTTAATGAGGCTTGCATTTTGAATATTATAATCAACACGCCTGTCAAGCAGGTCCTGCCCCTTGCTGGGATTAGCCAGGGAAACGCCTGTAAAAACGAGCAGTATTATAATTTGACTAAAAGTGATTCTCATAATTTTACACCAGTCAAAGTGGTTTTGTAAATAAATCTTCATACATTTAAGTGTTTCTTTTTGAAAAAATTGAGACAAAAGATTCCCGGATCACCTTGTAAAAGGCGTTGCACACCGGGGGTTAAAAGTTTATAGGAGTGTCTCCAGCACTCCTATTTCCTTTTCCAGGAAAATTTGAGGGGGTTACGTATCAGTTCTTTTCTCCATATAGGTTTACTTAGGGGTTTATCTTTCTTTTATATAATTGGTTATTTAGTACTCTCCAATACAAACTGATTACCGTTAACCCGGTAAGTTACATTCAGCGTTTTTTTCAGGATCTCCAATATAGTTGGCAGGTTTTCATTAGTAAAATCGGCTTTCAGGTTATCGGTGTTGATACTTTCATCGGCCGAGCTGATATTGACATTAAAGCTTTTGTTTAGCACCCTGAATACATCTCTTAAAGGTGTATTATTAAAAGACAAGCTTGTTTTTTTCCACATACCTATCGAAAGATCCTTGATCTCCATATTCTTTTTCAGGTTATCGGTAGGCTTATCGTAAACAGCTTCCTGGTTAGGTAACAGCATTACACCGTTGCCCGAATCAGCGATAATGGCTTTGGTATCATTTACCTGAGCAGCACCCTTCCCTGCAACCGTTACCGAAACTTTACCGGTAACAACATCAACCCTGGTGGTTTTATCAGCCGCATAAGCCCTGATCCGGAAACTGGTGCCCCATACTTTTGTAATCACGTTACCGGTATAGATAGAGAAGGGACGTTTATGATCTTTAGTAACCTCAAAAAACGCTTCACCGCTTAGGGATACCTTACGGCTTTGCTTTTCAAAAGCCTTTAAATAGGTTAAGGTTGAATTGGGGCTTACCCATACCCTGCTGCCGTCGGATAATGTAATTTGCTTTATAGCCCCGGTTGTGTTGGTAAATACCTGTTGCTGATCACTAACTATTTTCGGAGCAATCCCTACCGGGGAGGTTTTAAGCCGAACAAAAAACACCGCTATCAGTACGGCAGCCACTCCCGATAACCAATAAATTGCTGATCTCAGGTAAGATCTTTTCGGCCGTAATGAAACTACATTTTCATTTTCAGCGATATTAATATTGAGTTTGATGTTTTCCCACATCAGGGCTTTAAACAATTGCTGTTCTTTTTCGGGTAAGCCCGATACATCATCAGGAGCATGCTGAAACGAGGCGTACCATGAATTGATAGTGGCTATTTCCTGCTCGTTGCAGGTTCCGTCAAAATATTTCTCCAACAGATCGGCAGGTAAATTCTTCTTCATTAAGCGCTTGTTTTAGGCAAGGGTTATTTATGGTTTATAATAAGATGTAACCTCAGCAAAGCCCAGCCCCTACTCCGATTTTAAAAAAATCAAAAAATAATATAATCCGGTACGGATTAATTTGAAGAGCGCGGTAAAACTTATGGGATTTGATGAAGTATCCTGCCGAAATTATTTCCGCAGATAGAGGACGGCCAGCAGCAATACACTGTTAAGGTTTACCCTTAGGTATCTTAATGCCTTGGTAAGATGATTTTCGACGGTTTTTTCAGAAATACCCATCAACTGGGCTATTTCTTTATTGGTTTTATATTGCTTGCGGCTTAGCTCAAATACATTGCGGCATTTTGGTGGTAAATGGTTTACCTCAACCTCAACCCGTTCCAATAATTCTTTGTAATAGTAATTTTCTTCTGTTGAATTATCAAAGCTGCTGTTCACCATCTGCAAGATCTCGGCATAAGAGTTTCTTACGGCCTCGGCCCTCTTATAGTTTAACACAAGATATTTGATGGATGTAAAAAGATAGCCCTGTAACGATGTCTGAATTTTCACATGCTCCCTGTTGATCCAAAAGCTGGTAAAAAATTCCTGTACAATTTCCTGTGCGGTTTCCCTTTCCTTAACGCGCTTGTATGCGGCCGAGTAAAGCTTGAGCCAATACCTATTATAGATCTCTTCAAACGCATCAATATCTCCAAGCCCGAAGAGCTCGGTTAATTGAACATCTGTATGATCATAAAGCTTTTTCATTTAAGATAAATCATCTTTACCGGTATTGAACGCACGCAGCATGATAAGCGTTCAAATTACATTTAATTAAATGCGATAAAATTAATTAATTCAGATTCCTGTTTACGTTTATATATCCTAAGTATACAATACTACTAAAGGACAAAATCATTTTAGGTTATAACGGCGGCAATATAACAATAATTTAAATTGAATAATGAATTAATTGTTCTTATAACACTAATAAAAAGAAAACAGGCCATCCCATTCCTATTTTTGAAATAAAAATGAAACGAGATAGGTATGGAGGGACAAATCGCGTTGGGTTAAAGATGTAGTGGGTGGCGGCACTTAACATAAGATATTCAATAAGCTACCACTATCTGCAACTAATTTAAATCGGGTAATCTATGTTTGGCCCGATAGGCATTTGGCGAACAATTGTAAACCCGCTTAAACTCCCTGAAAAAATAGGTTTTATTATTAAAGCCTGTGCGATAAAAGATCTCAGATACCGTGAGGTCGGAAGTTGTGAGCAGTACGGCACTTTTTTGCAGCCTCACGTGCCTGATCAACTCCGTAGGACTCATGTTGGAGAGCGTTTTAATTTTCCTGTACAGCTGGATCTTACTCAGGTTTAATGCATTTTCCAGGAAGGCCCCGTCAAGGTCTTCAATAAGGTTATCTTCTATTACGCCAACAACTTTCTCTATAAAATACTTATCGCTGTCCTTAATATCATTAACATCCAGCTGGTCGGCAAGTTTACTGTTGTTAAAAAACAGGTGCAGTTTCTCCCTGTATTCAAGCAGTTTTTGAACCCGCACCAGCAAATGCTCTGTTTGGAAAGGTTTGGGGATATAGGCGTTGGCACCCAATTCATAACCTTCGGTCTGTTGCTCGACAGTCCCCCTTGCCGAGAGGATCACGAATGGGATATGGCAGGATTCGGGCGTGCTTTTAATTACACTGCAAAGTTGCAAGCCATCAAAATCGGGCATCATGATATCGCTGATGATCAGATCAGGCGTAATACGTTTGATCACACCGAGCGCTTCTTTGCCGGTTGCAGCTTCATATACAATATATTGCTCCTGCAAAATATCCTTAAGCAGGTAACGGATACGCTGCTCATCCTCAACCACCAGGATCATTTTTTTTTCCTCCTGCTCAAAGCTTTTCACAAGCGCCTTCTTATTATTTTCGGCTACGGTAACCTCCCTGCCCTCCATCTGCCCGGGTGTTATAGACTGAAATATGTACGATGGCTTTTCAACCCTATCTGCGGCCTCGGTTACCAGTTCATGCTTACCGGGTACAAAGCTTAAAGGCAAATGCACTTTAAAAGCTATCCACCCATTATCGCATTGAGCGTTGATAGTGCCGTTAAGCAATGCAACCAACTGCCTGGTGAAGGCCAGCCCTACTCCCGAGCTGATCTTGCTTTGCTGACTTCCATCAGCCACAAAAAACCTGTCGAAAAGGCGCTGCATTTCATCTCCGGTTAAAGTACATCCGGAATTGGCTACCACCATTTCCAGTTGCTCGGATCCGGGAAGCCTGTTTACAGAAAATATCACCGACTGACCATCTCCGGTATGCTTAAACGCATTCGACAGCAGGTTGAAAATAATTTTCTCCAGCTTATCTTTATCAATCCACAAATTGATATCAGGCTCTATATAGCATGAAAAATCAAGCTTTTTAGGTTCGGAAAGCGGCTCGAACAATTTGGCAATATTGGTAAGCAAACCTGATACATTGAGGTACGAAAAATGATTCTTCAAGAATCCGGATTCAGCCTTGCGAAACTCCAGCAATTGCAACACCAGGTAATGTAATCGCGATGCTTCCTGTTTTACCACCGATAAAAAGTAGTTATCCTGTATCGGTTCACCCTGCTTACTTTTATACAAGTACCTTTCAAGCGATCCCAAAATAAGCGTTAGCGGCGTTTGTAGTTCATGGGCTATATTAGTAAAAAAGTTGAGCTGCTCCTGGTGCAATTTTTCATCTTTTTGATGCAGCATATGTTCCATGTGGAGTTGCTGCGTCATCATGAATTTATTTTTACGGTACCTGAAATACAGGTAGCCCGAACCAATGAGCACAAGCGCATATAACAGATATGCCCATCCTGTAAGCCAAAAATATTGTTTAACCGTGATGCTAAAAGCAGGGATCCCTTCCGTCCAGATGCCCTCGCCGTTTGTCCATTTGATCAATAGCGTGTAGCTCCCTGCCGAAATGTTATTATAAATGATCTTTTCATTATTCCCCATGTAATGCCATTCCTTATCGCTGCCTTCAAGGTAATAGGCATATTGACATTTTTGCGGGTGCAGATAGGTTATAGGTTGGATATTGAGTTCAAAATAATTATCCTGGGGTGCCAGTTCATAATGCTGGTTCATTGCCGAACCATTTTTAGTAAGCACGTTCAGGCCGCGTTCGGTAGCAAATTTGCCTGCAAATTGTAACTCGGAAAGTAACAGGTGTGGCTGCTCGTTATTGATGGCAATATTTTCCGGCGAAAAGTAGTTAAACCCATAGATCCCCCCGAAAAATAACATCCCGGCTGGATCCTTCCAAACAGCATTATCACTAAACTCATCGCTTTGTAACCCGTCAGATTCTTTGAATTGAACGATCTTCAGGCTTTGAGGATTTATTCTTGCCAGCCCTTTATTGGTACTGATCCAGATATTACCTGCATTATCTTCATTAATGGCATGAACGGTGTTGTTAGGGAGCCCATCATCAACGTATAATTTGTTAAACACAGGTTTTGCCTGTGCGGCTACAAACCCTTCATCAACCCAGTTTAAACCAAAGCTGGTACCTATCCACAGCTTTTTATGGCTATCCATGTAAAGTGAAAGCACATCATTATTGGACAGGCTTTTATCATAAGAAAATGCTTTTATGGTCTTAAATTTCCTGAGCTCTTTATCAAACATGCTCAAACCACCGTAACGGCAGCCTATCCAGATCCGGTTGTTGCCGCCTTCGGCAAGGCTATAAATTACATAACTACCGGGACCGGCGTTGGTACCATCGTAGATATATTTTTCAAGATAACCGAGTGAAACCTGTCCTGCCTTGTCAATTTCTAATTTAAGGTGTACCAATCCTCCTTCATTTAGGCCAAGCCACGCCGAGCCGTCTTGGTCATGCAGCACACAATGCACTGAGCCAAATGAGGCATATTTTTTACTTCCCCCGATCTCTTCCCACTTGATAAATCTCTTTAAACGCTGGTTGTACAAAGTAATACCCGGCGCATCAGAACCGATGTAAACCATACCGGTTTTATCTTTGGTAATAGAATACACGCAATTATCCAAAAGATCGACATTGGTATGAAAGGATTTGATCGTGGAAAATGAAACATCGTTTTTACCAAAATTTTTGATAGTAACAATGCCATTGCCCTTGGTACCTACCCACAGCTCATTATCAACCGAACAAAAAGCCCGTACAGGGATATGGAATGATTGCCCGTTACTTTGCTTTTGGATAATGCCAAAATAGTTTTCCTTCGGTGTTACTTTCAGGATACCGTTACCATCGGTACCTATCCACAATAAATTGGCGCCAGCATCCTGTAGTGAAGTAATCCGGATATTTTGCAGTACCGGTATTTCGGCAGATAAAAAAGAGGATGGTTTAAAATCTGAATCATATTCACCAATACCTTTTGATGCCCAAGCGAAAACATAATGCTGACGGTAATAACTCATAGAACGCACCTCATGCGGTAGTTTCATTATTTTTTGTGCAGTAAGATTATCCTCAACGCGGAATAGATCGCCGCTTTTGGACGAGTAGAACACTTTCCCGTTGACAAAAAACACATTGTCGATATTATCGACTGAAGGAAATGCAGCTTGCCTTACAAAGCCATTAGCTGTTTTATTGAAAACCTCGAGGATGCCGTCGTCTTTTAGCAGCCAAAGGTTATTATAAGCGTCAAAAAAGATCTTTATCAATAAAAAGTTATGAAGCCCTTTAATATCAACTTTGCTGAACTTATCTGATTGCTGATCGTATTGGTCTATTTCATTTCCATTGCGGCGGGCCGTGTACACAAGGCCATTATTATCAACCGCAATGGTGTATCCGTTTGATACTACCTTTTTACGGTTATAAAAATAATTGCTGAAATCGCCGGTACTTTTATTGAATTTGGATATGCCTTCAACTGTACCTATCCAGATGTTACGGCTATTATCGCCGGTTACCTGATAGATGATATTACTGGCTATTGAATTTTTACCGGGCCTTGTACGCTCGTAATTAAATACATGAATATTTTTACCATCGTAAAAGTTAAGGCCATCCCAGGTACCGAACCAAATGAGCTGTTCGCTGTCCTGATAAATAGTATTGATACAGCTATTGGAGAGGCCGCTGCTATTATCAATCTGCTGATATAGATATTGTCCCTTACCCGGTAGGGCAAATAAAACACAACACCAAAACACTAAAAAAGAGTAAAGTTTCTTCATGCGCAAACACCTTTCAATTCAACCCGCTTAAAAGAAAAACATATTATCAACGTCGCCGATTTGGTAATGGCGACTATCTATAACTGGTTAAACAAACTTAACTATTACCCAAGCTTTGGAGTAATACTATTTTAACATTAACGCGTGGCATATAAAAATGCCAAGCCACTTTCCTGTTACAACGGCACTATCAAAAGGCCAGTCAATATACTATTACCCTGTTTCCGTTATACTTATTTCGGTACTGCTTAGGGGTGCAGTTTTTCTTTAACTTAAAGACCCGGTTAAAATTTGCCGGGTTACTGAAGCCGCAGCGGTAGGCAATTTCTCCAATCGAATAGTTATTTTCGATCAGTAACCGTGATACCTGCCCAAGCCTGATCTGGTTGAGGCAATCTCTGAAGGTCAATCCGGTACTTCTTTTTAACATTCGGCTAAAAAGCTTATTGGGTACATTGGCAGCTTGGGCTGTTTCATTTAGGCTGATTGAGTGCTGATAATTAGTATTCATGAATGAAAAAGCCTTTTCAACAAAATCATCATCCGGGTTCTTATATGCAGGCTCAGCTATTTCTTCAGTATCCTGATCAAGCAGGCATTGATATGGCGATAAAGAAAGTTCATGAAGAATTTTCAGTAAGGCAATCACCGAATCAAATCCGCTTTTATCCGAAAGTGCCGAAATCATCGGAGCAAGTTTACTAATCATCTCCGTTCCGAAAACAATGCCCTTTGCCGAAGCTTTAAACATAGTTTTTAACATTTGCATCTGTTCCCGGTCAAACATTCCGCCGCTTAAAATATCGTGCTGAAACTGTATGGTTATCTCCCGGATATTTTCGCCTTTGCAATTGTGGTTTAGCCAGCCATGCTCGAGGTTTGGCCCAAGCAATACCAATTCAGTATCAGTTATTTCTGCCGAATAATTACCAACAACGCGTTTAGCGCCGCCAGCGTTTAAGATCAGATTAAGTTCCATTTCATGGTGCCGGTGCACCGGAAAGTCGAACCGCTTTTTATTCCTATCGAAAAGCAGGTAACAATCGCCGGGGGTAAGCGGCGTTATTTCCCTGAAAACGTCATTTGCCATCATCGCTTACAATTAAAACTTTTGCTTCTCTTGATTGCAATCCCAAAGCGCTGATCGTTACATTTTTGTCTGATGGTCTGCCGCCGCCTTCTGTTTTATATTTCACTGTTTCGGGCGAAAATGACCGGACTGAGAACTTATTAAGTGTCGCCGGGATAACCACCTGTGTTGAAATTATCTGATCCGTATTATTGAGCAGGTAAATGAAATATTTATTACCGCATTTCATCCCATAAGCTTCGGCCTTGCCGGCAGTAACCGGAACTTGTACAAATGAGCCATTACCTGCATTAAGCATGGCATCACTTATCTCCCGCACACCTTTGAAATAATAGGCCATTTTCTCATCATCAAACAACTCCCACCACCAGCTCATAGGTAGTAAAGGTGTTTCGCTGAATAAACCATACCATAGGCCGCGTTTAAAGTCAAAATCTGCCTCTTTTGCGTATTTAGGATCAGCATCCTCCCAACGATATCCGAACTCGCCAACTACATAGGGCTTACCATAAGCTTGAATATAACCAGGGTAGATTGCCGGAATTTTTTCCGTATGCTTATAGATATGTTTCTGGTTAAAATCAAGATAAGCTAATGAATTAAGTCCCTGGATATCCCGGTGCGAAATACTTGTTGTAACCATATGATGATAAGGGTCAACATCTTTCAGGTACCGGCTCATATCATCATGCCATTGGGTGATGTATTGATGTGGGATTAAAATACTATCCTCCTTATTGAATGCCGCATTATCAACCTCATTAAAAAACTCAAACGCGGCAATACTGGTGCTATATCCCCAGCGCGCAATTACATACCGGAGCTTATTCTTATACTTTTCCTTAGCTTTTTGAAGACTGAAAAACTCTGTTGGAGTTTTTGCCGGGCCACCGTTTACAGTATTATAAGGACTGTTTTTCCAGCCTCCGCCTTCTATCAAATGTCCGTGCCAATCCAGCGTGAGCATAAAATACAGGCCTAAAGAATCGGTCATCTGTACCAGTTCGTCCATGCGTTTAACGGCACCCGGGTTAAAGTACTCATTGGTATTGCGGTAACGTTTGGTTGAAGAAACCTTTTTCCACTCCAGCGGCAGGTTCCAATAGCACATCCAGGTACGGAAAAAGTTAGCCCCGTTTTTTGAAAGCGTAGGTAACAAATGATCATAGGTCCATTTATCGTTTTCAAATTTTCGTGATTCCCAGGCTACGTTTTCACCTATTCCCCTAAACAACCTGCCATTGTCAAACTTAAAGGTCCAGGTATTATTTTTATGTAGGAAGCCGGGCTTCGCAGATGCCTGCACATTAAAATGCCCCTCATCTGATTTTGATTCGCCTGCCTTACTTCTGAGGTTAAAATGGTAACTGTATTCACCAGTTTCCTGCGCGGCGAAGCGTGCTTTCCAATTTGACAGCGTACTGTCTCCTTTTTCAAAATAGCATGGCAACACAACCGGCCTTCCTGATGGGCTGACCATTTCCAGATCAACACTGATATCCTGCTGATCATAAGGGTTTACAAAAGGAGCAGATAAGCTAATATCCCACTCCGTTTTTTCAAATTCAATAACCTTAGTATTTAGCAAATGACACTGTATTTGCTGCGCCTGGGCGGGGCCAGCAAAAGACAGTAGCAAAGGGGCTAATATTTTATAATGTAGTTTCATTTATAACGTGGTCTTATTTCCAACCGGGCATCTTATCAAGAGTGATCACATTAGGCGCAGTATGCAGGTTTTTGATATCAGTATCGCTGTTGTTGCTAAATTCCAGTTCGCTCCAGCCCATAAAAAATGTCCATTTAGGCTGGGCGGTAAGCTGGGCCGCGGTGGGCAGTTTCTGACATTCGCCAATGGCGATAGGCTTTCCGGCAGCAACGGTTACCATGGTGCTATATTTAGCCTGGGTATAACCGCTGCCATCATAAACATCAAGCGCAGCCACATCAAAATAACCGGCACCAGGATTGTAGGCATTTACATCATCGTTAAGGCTCCCGAAATCCTGCACATCCCAAACCCAGATAAGGTTGGTGAGCCCTTTGGTTTTTACCATATAGTCATGCAGCATCTGATATAGTTTGCGGGTACCGGTTGGGCCCGGCCTTCCTGCCCACCAAAAGCTGCCCTGGTTCATTTCGTGCATGGGCCGCCAAAGCACTTCCACGTTTTTATCTTTTAGTTGTTGCAGGTAAAAGCATACTTCATCAACCAAAGCCTTCCATTTATTGTTCATGACAGAACCATCTGTAGTAAGTTCAGTCCATTGGTCGTTAGTAAGTTTGCTGAGCACGCCGTTGGCATCAAAACCACAAGGCTCGGCAAGGGCCGGATTGCAGGAATGCCACATAATGTTAACCAGCGCTCCTTTATTCCACTGGTCGATAGCTTCGTTGATCATGGTTTGCCTGTCGTTGATATTATCCTGCTGAAACAGGAAATCACCGCTCCACAGGCCGGGGTACTTCCCGGTTACACTGTAAACTTTCTCAGTCCACACGGCGGGTGTAGCGTTTGGCTCGCGATTGTGGATGCCTGCTACGGTTTTGGTACCCGATATTTTATACAGGTAATTAAGCGATTTATATGGTGTGGTCGGTATGGTAACCACAGGCGTATCAACTGGTGGTTTTGTTCCGCCACCATCGCCGCCGGGACCGGCATCAGATTTTTTTCCGCCGCAGGCAAAGAAAGCGGCCGTAGCAGCCGTGATCAGGATTAAAGGTATTTGCATTTTTTTCATAAAGGTTCATATTCAACGTCACATTTCAATAGTTACCGCCTGGCTTCGGTCCACAAGTATTAGAAAGACAAAAACTATGTCATTGCGAGGAGGAACGACGAAGCAATCGCATACTATACAGGGCGAATATGCTTCCGTGCGATTGCCGCGCTCGCAATGACATATTTTTATTTATTTGCTCAACGACTTTCATCTTTCCGACACTTGCCAACCGAAGCCGGGC
>NZ_DASVOB010000331.1:0-3490 GCF_036383575.1 Mucilaginibacter sp. | reverse complement strand
GTGAAATGACAAGTATTTATTAGAAGAGTTATAAAGCAACGACCGGATCACTACATTAAAATCAAAATCATCATCGGGACTAAAATAGCCTATAGCCCCGGAGTATACCCCGCGTTTACTGCGCTCGTATTGTTCCATTAGCTGCATACAGCTCACTTTTGGGGCTCCGGTCATGCTGCCCATAGGGAAGGTATTTTTGATAGCCTGCACATTTGATAAGCCGTCCTGCAACTCGCAAATAACGGTAGAGATCATCTGGTGTACCTGCTTAAAACTGTAAATGCCGAAAAGCTCTTCGGTTTTAACGGTGCCGGGTTTAGCCGAGCGGGTAAGGTCGTTACGTACCAGGTCAACCACCATTACATTTTCCTGTAATTCTTTGGGATGATTACGAAGGGCTTGTTTGGCCTGTTCGTCGGCATCGATATCATCCAACCTTTTTGCGGTACCTTTTATTGGCTGCGAGATGAGTTTGCTTTCCCTCTTAGCTAAAAAGCGTTCGGGTGAAGCGCCGACGATGTAATTTCCATTCCATTTGAAAAAGGTAGAGAAAGGGTTTGGAGAAACCTCATTTAGCTTTTTGAAGATCTCAAGAGGGTCAACGGAAGCATCCTCCGCAAAAAATTCCTGGCAAAAATTGGTGACATAGATATCCCCGCGGGCGATATGCTCTTTGATCTTATTTACCGTATCAATGTATTCCTGCCGGCTAAAGCGCGGCTTTAAATTTATAACAGTCTGTTGACCGGAGATGGTTAGTTCCTGCCCGTTTATAGCTTTCATGACCAATTCAGGTTCATCGGAAATGATCTCAACCTCGTTCTCTTTGATCAAAACAAGATGTTGGGGAACAAAAAAATACAGATCAGGAAATTTTAAACCATCAGGATTAGCGGATGTAAGCGCTTCAATTTCATTTTTAAGGTCATAGCCCAGGAAGCCGGTCATCCAGCCAGGGTTGTTTTCCCTGAACTGTTCAAGCTGTTTGAATGCGCTACCTGTGTTCGCAGTAAGTTCAGCGCGCACTCCCGCCGCTATCAGGGTATCAAATTTGGAATAGGGATCGTTAAATCCGTTCGAGTCGAGGTAGCAGGCGGCATCGAATGTTGACACCCATTGTAGTGCTTTCTGTTTAAATTCCGGCAAATCCTGTACCTGTACAATCACGCTGCAAAAATAACCAAGTAAATGAAATTAGATTGATTTAATGTTTCCAATTTTCATTTGTGGCTACGGTTCGTGAGGACACGAACCGGGGAATTTTAAGTAAATGAAAAAGGCCGGATATACCGGCCTTTTTCATTTTTCTCCCCGTTGCCCGTGTCCTCACGGACAACATTGCAGGGAATTTATCCTAATGCAACGTTAAAGTCTGTTTCCTATCTGGCCCTACCGATAAATATTTTACCGGTACGCCAAGTTCAGCTTCAAGGAAATCAATGTATGACTGCAGCTTAGCCGGAATCTCGGTTAATTCAGTGATACCGGTCAGATCTTCGTTCCAGCCATCGATTTCCTTATACACTGGCTCAGGTTTTACCGAGCAGATATCGTAAGGCATATAATCAATCTGTTCGCCTAAATAATTGTAGTGAGTAGCAGCATAGATCTTTTCAAAACCGCTTAATACATCAGCCTTGGTCATTACCAGTTGGGTAACACCATTAAGCATAATAGCATATTTTAAAGCCGGAAGATCGATCCACCCGGTACGGCGTGGCCTGCCTGTGGTTGCACCAAATTCGTGACCAACTTTGCGTAGTTCTTCGCCTGTTTCGTTCTCTAACTCAGTTGGGAACGGGCCGCCGCCAACACGGGTACAATAGGCTTTAAAAATACCTATCACTTCGCCAATTTGCTGCGGGGCGATACCTAAACCGGTACAAGCACCTGCAGCGGTAGTGTTTGATGAAGTTACAAACGGATATGAACCAAAATCGATATCAAGCATGGCGCCCTGTGCACCTTCTGCTAATACCTTTTTGCCTTCTTTAATATAATTGTTCACCAAATGCTCAGAATCAACCAGCGGGAATTGACGTAACACGTCAAGCGCTTCGAAAAACAATGTCTCACGTTCTGAAAAATCAGCTACTTCGCCATAAAGCTGTTGCAGCATGGATACGTGTTTATCAACCAGTTTCTGATAACGCTCTTTAAAATCGGGCAGGGTGATATCACCAATACGTAAACCGTTACGACCGGTTTTATCCATATAAGTTGGACCAATACCTTTTAAGGTTGAACCAATTTTGCCTTCGCCCATCTTTTTTTCATTAGCGGCATCAAGCAACTGGTGCGTTGGCAATATCAGGTGCGCTTTTTTAGCAATTAAAAGGTTCTTTTTAGCCAGCAGGTCATGCCCGGCATCTTTTAATTTATCCAGTTCTTTTTTCAGGGTGATAGGATCAATCACCACACCATTACCGATAAGGTTGATGGTGTTTTCAAAAAATATACCTGAAGGAATGGTGTTTAAAACAAACTTTTTACCGTCGAACTCCAAAGTGTGACCAGCATTTGGCCCGCCCTGGAAACGTGCTATCAGGTCATAACCTGCACTAAGCACATCAACAATTTTTCCTTTTCCTTCATCGCCCCACTGGAGGCCTAATAATACGTCAACAGCCATTAATTTCTAATATTTCTATAATAATCGTCAAATGCGTTTGTGATGGTTTGTTTTACTTTATCCCATGTCATACCATCTAATGACTCAGGAGTTATAGTATTTTCAGCGTCAGCAAAATAAACCACTGATCTTATGACCGCAAAGGTATCATCATAAGTATATCTATCATGATAAAATTGAAAAAGATTTTCAAATGAATAAAACTCCAGAAGCTTGGCTATGTCCCAAAAGTCTTTTTTTACCCCTCTGCCTTTCACCGCGTTAAGCTTTAATGCTATCAAATCGCGAATATCGGCAATGGGTACTCCTTCAATTATTTGTGCCGGATAAGTAAATGGATCTTTGACAGAAACAAAGTCAACTTTTATATTTTCAATAAGACATTGGTATATGGACTTAAACCTGTCGTTTTCACTTCTAACCTGATTGAAGGTATCAATAAGGGTTTCTTTGATCAATTCCTTATCAAGTGGCTGATCTGTAAAAAAATCCAGATCAATTGATAGTCTGTGCCCGTAAAGTAGTGAAAGTGCGGTACCTCCAACTAATCTGAATTGTTCAAATCCAGGAAGTGAAACTATTTTGTTTAAAAGTTCCAGTGTTGCAGGTTCAACTGTTTCTTTTCGTAGCATTTAAAATCGGTAGGTTTAACCTTAAACAGCACACAACAAAAATTGATGCTGATATCTGAAAGCCATAACGCTTGCAAGGCTAATTCTTTCACCTTGTTAAAACCATAAAATTTCAACAAGTTATTAAAATCTTCTGCTTTTCCCCTTTCGATAACCTTTTCAACAACATGCGCAGCATTTTTCTGATAGTCGATATTATCCATATCAACATCCCAAAATGCCTGCT
>NZ_DASVOB010000330.1:0-2947 GCF_036383575.1 Mucilaginibacter sp. | reverse complement strand
TAATTTCATCAATGGCAATGTCAATTTGCTCATCGGCCAGCAGGGGGTTATTGCCCACTACACTAATTTCAAATTTATCGCCCATTAAACGTGCATTACGTTTGTAGACTGTTAAATTATCGGTTAAAGTTTTTATAGCCAGCATAATACTAATCTTTTAAATATCTAAAAATGAACACCAGATGCATCGTAAATACCTTACGCAGGTTAAATCAATTACGCTACATCAATCCTTTACAAAAACTAAAGTAGCGGCGCTTTATGAAATTGAGATGAAAAAGGCCTTTTGATTAATGTAATTAACTGATTTTGACATTTTTTAACACTTTAATGATAAAAGGAGCGGGGCGCTTGGAAACGGCAATGGCAGGAGAGGAAATTAAAGTAAGGCTATTATATTAATAAATTAACAATTACACTCAGCTCCATAGCCCTATACTTTCACGTCCCATCAGGGTCTCTCGCAGATTTAAGTTTACCCACAAATTCACCAACCTGAAATTTCAATAGGAGGCACCTACGGAGCCAAAAAAATGCACCCTTTAATGCTATAAACACGTGGCCCCGCTGGGGCCGGCAACGTTTTACAACATAATCAGGCATTAATTGAGATGCTTAAGGACAGATGCACCAGAGATGCAAAAGGTTTGTAGCATAAAAAGTATAGAAATACCCTTTGCCCCAGAGGGGCAAAACAAAACACTGCCTGATTAAACGACAAAACGATTTTGTGGGTTAACTTAAACTCGCAGAGGCCCCTGATGTATGCGCCAAGCAGATTCACCATTCAGAATATCTCGGTAGATGGTTAGAACGCGGTGAACCTCTGGGTCCTCTACGAAAGACCCTGATGGGACATAAAGAAATCACCACGCTGGTTTTCCATTTGATTCGAGCTTAAAACATCTTTTTCTCCTTCTTTATATAAATTTCCAGCCGGGGTATCATGCTGAACATCAGGAAAGTAATATAATCCATACAAAACCTAATTGTGTCCATTTTATCAGTTTGCTTTATTACCGAAAATTACGAACCAATTATCAATCAAAGAAAAATTCATGAGAAAGAATCAAATCCTTTCGGCAATGGCTATGACACTGGCCTGTGCTGTTTTGTCCTGTCGTAAAAATGCTGCGCCGCCTACCCAGCAGCGAGTGAATCAACCAGTTATAAATTCCATTCAAAGCGGAGGAAGCATAACTGTTGGAATAGGAAGCCCCCTTCAGAAGATTGACCTTATAGGGGCAGGCTGCTACTTTTACAGCGGGCACCTGGTAAACGGAATAACTAACTTTACTGATGCAAGCAACTAGCTTTGGCATGACCTTAATGTAAACGTTTTTAAAATTGTTCTTAGAGCTGATGGCGTGGAGGATGTGAATGATAACACAGATCCGAATAACACAGATTTTTCTAAGTTTAATTTTACCAGCAATTCTAACCTTGTTGACCAGGTAACAGCGTTAAAAAAAGCGCAGCTTATAAATCCGGGAATTAAAGTCTGGGCTATTGTATTATCGCCACCTAAATACCTGAAAACCAACAATAGTGTTAATAATGGCGGAACCCTTAATGCCAGCATAACAAATGCGTATAGTGAATTTGGCGAATTTTTGTATGCTCATATTAAAAACCTAAAAGACAATGGAATAACTGTTAATTATTTGAGTTTAATGAATGAGCCCGATTATCCATCTTCGGCTGTGCCTTATGAATCGGCGGAGTTTACAACAGCTCAGGCCCAAAGTGCATATACAAATACTGCCGGATGGCTTAAAACTAAATTGCAATCATTGAGTATCCCTGTACCTGTTTTTGCATCTCCGGATTGTATTGATGTAACTCATACCGGGTCTTATGTTTCGGCGCTTAATGCTTCGGGAAACGTGAGCCTTTTCACAACTCATCAATATTCAGGCAGTTCTGCTGCTAATTTTGCAACAGCCTCTTCGGCAGCGGGGGCAAATGGCCTGTATATGACGGAGTGGCACGCTGGATTTGGTATGGGGACTACGCCGGATGAACTAACCGCCGCCCTTGACCTGGTTAATAAATTTCACGATGCATTTAGGGGCGGTTCAAAAGGCTGGCTGTATTTTGAATGGGGCGACCCTGAAACTAATTTCGGGGGGCTGCTATATACTCCCTGGGGAGCACCCGCGGTACGAAAGAAAAATTACTACGTTTTTCAACAATATACCGCTAATCTGCTTAACGAAAATTATATTCCTACAACTTTAACCGGTATCACGAATTTTGGAGCTGATAACGTAAGTGCTTTTACAACATCAAACAAGGCGGATATTAATGTAGTTAACTGGAACACCGATGCGCAAAACAGGGTTAGACTGTACTTTGGTGGCAACATAAGTACAATAAGGATTTACAGGACAAGTGCAACAGAAAATAACCAGTTGGTTTGGAGCCAGGATAATGTGAATCAAAATTATTATGACGTTGATTATGCCGGCAAATCCTTCACTACAGTAAGGGTGACATGGTAATCAACTCAGGACGATATCTCCTTTTAACTTAAAACAGAACGTTTTTACAAATTGATTTGAGCCTTCAGAAGCTGTTTAAAAATGAAAGAAATATTTTTGTAGAGACGCATAATTGCGTCTCCCAAAGGACAAGCCGACTTAACGTCCCATCAGGGTCTCTCGCAGAGGACCTTGATGTATGCGCCAGGCAGATTTGCTATTCAGAATATCTTGGTAAATATTTAGAACGCGGTGAACCTCAGGGTCCTCTGCGAGAGACCCTGAGGGAACATGATTGACGTTCTGTTAATATCCATTTCTAATTTTCATAAAAACCACACGCCCATAGCCCGGTAAAAACCAGGCTCTGGGCGTTTCAATAATTTGAGTAAAAATTTATTCCAGCGTTATTTGCCTCCTGATACTTTCTTCAAGCGAAATGAAGGTTTCGGTACGTTGAATGC
>NZ_DASVOB010000329.1:0-7737 GCF_036383575.1 Mucilaginibacter sp. | reverse complement strand
TTCAAAGTGCGCATATAAGCGATGATAGCATAAAGGTCTTCCCTATCCATTTTAGCGTAATATGGCCATGGCATTATCGGGAATATGGCCGAGCCGTCTTTTTTAACACCTGTGGTCATCGCCCTGAATATCTCACCATCTGTCCAGCCACTCAAATTTAAAGGGGTAATATTAGGCGAATAAACGGTGCCGGGGAAACCCGCCGAAGCATCAAACTTTTCACCTCCGGCACCTAAAATTGTCGAATCGGAAGGGCCTGCAAATTTATCCCAGCTCCGGGTAGAATGGCAATCCAGGCAAACGGTTACATTATTAGCAAGGTATTTGCCGCGGGCTATGCGCTGCGGAGTGGCATCTACTTTAATAGTTTCGGGTTGGCCCACATTGGGCAATGCCAGCGTTATGTAGGAGATGCCGGCAACAGCGATGAGGACAAGCGCTATAACTGCATAGGCCGTCCATTTTAAAAACTTTTTCATTCAAATTTTTAATTAGTGATAGGTGGTTAAAATCAAAAAAGGCCGTGAATCAGTTATATCCCCGGCCTCTTTGTTAATTATTATAAAGGTCGATCAGTCAACTTTTTTGATAGATGAAGCGCCCGATTTATCGTTATTCACGGTAGATGGAGAGCCTTTATATTGAATTTCAGACGCACCGCTGGTGTGCACGTTCAAAGTTTTAAGCACGTTGATCTTGCAATGGGCTATGCCTGATGTTTCAATATCATAATCACCTACAACAAAATCAAAGGCATCTATTTTACCGGCACCGCTCAGGTCAATTTTGTGCGATGCAGCCTGGCCTGTAAGATGTACTTCTGTAGCACCGCTACCATCGGTTGAAACATTGGCGGCGTTAAGGTCAAGGTTTATTTTAGTAGCACCCGAAAGATCGAGGTTAAAATCTTTGGCGTTTATTTTACCATCCGAATTAACCTCAACAGCCCCGGCTGCTTTTATTTCATCCAGGTTTTTTACGCCGATATTGATCACCATATCGCCGGGATCACAGAAGTTCTTTTTTGATTTAATGTGCAACACACCGCCTTCAACCGAAGTTGAAATATATTTGATCAGGTTATCATCGGCTTTGATATCGATAGTTAATGAGCTATCCTGTTTCAGATGTACTTTAAATGCGCCTGAAATTTCAACTTTTTTAAAATCTTCGGCCTTGCGCTTTTCGGTGGTTTGATTACCTGAGCCATGCACGCACCTGTAATTACATGATGATAATATGCCCGTAGTTATTAATGCGCCGGCTATAGTGAGGGTAGAAAGGTATTTTTTCATGGTTTCGGTGTTTGACGCCAGTTGGCGGTTTAGTGTTACATCAAAATTAAAAAAAGCTACCACATTTTGGGTGATAGCTTTTGAATATATGATAGACTTTTAAGAATTGAGCTATTAAAGACCAGCCAAATCGTTTTCAACTGTGTACTTAGCAGGAGCGTTGGTTACTTTATCGGTAAAGCTTACTGCGGCAAAAGCGTTGTTGTTTACAAATGATTCGCGGGTGTGGTTCAGGGTGTAAACATCGGCTGTACCGGTAAACTCGGCTTTAGCTTTGTCATTAACGTTAACTGTTGCTGCGTAAGCGTCAACGTTTAATTTAGCTGATGCATTGTTGTAAAGGTTTACGCTAAGATCAAGGGCTGTAAGTTTTCCGAATGATTTAACTTCGGCATTGTCATAAGCATTGATAGTTTTAAGGTCATTTGCAGTTACCCAAACCACCAGTTTTTCGTTTTTGTATGAGGTGATACGTAAGGTACCGTTGTTGTTTTGTACCAATGCGCTTTCTGAGTAATACTTGTTATAAACTTTAACATTGTCGTTCTCTCCTGCTGATACATATACCTCAACGTTACCGCGAACTTCGATCTTGCTGATCTTGCTTACGTTGTTTAAAACTACGGCTGCGCCGTTGTCAATTTTGGTTGCTGCATTAGCTGCGGTTGATACTCCAAGTGCTAAAACTAAAGAGGCTGCGATTGTTAATATTGTAGTTTTCATGATGATTAATATTTTGATTGTCAATTATTTGTGTTGTTATTTCATTTAATACACAGATAAGACGCCCTCATTTTTAAAACGTTACAGCGGTTTCGGGCAAATTAGATGTACAGCAGGTTTTAGTCGGCGAACGGCGGAATATCATCGGTAAACAGCGGAAGAATTTTGTGTGCAGATATGCAGATTTCAGATGTGAAGATGAAAATGAAAGGGATTGAAAGAAGCAAAACGCTGTTCGAAGTCTCTGACTTCGGACGACTATGCCTGTAGTCTCTGACTACAGTGTGTTTTGCTTAAGAAAGTTTGCAGCTTTTGATGTTTAGTATGCCTGTAGTTGCAAACTACAGGCATACTAAATTCGAAGTCAGAGAATCGAATAGCCAAGTTAAGACAACTTTGCACTTATGTCTTTTAAGTACTGATTGAGCTTTTCGATATTCTGCTTTAACCCCTCATCAGCTTTAAACGTTTTCACCACCTGTACAAACTGCTCACGCGATTCAAAAAGCATATGCCAGCTCAGAAAAGTGTGCTCACCTTTTGCTTCAAACTCAATGGTTGCAATAAACTTCGGGCTGCTTACATGTTCGTACACTATCTTTTTAAGCGGAATAACCTCTTTAAAAACACTCTTATTTTTATAATCAGTTCCATCCGGGCCGTGCATCACTAAATCCCACTCCCCTCCGGGTTCAATTTCCATTTTGCTGATGGTATTGGTGAAACCGTTAGGCCCCCACCATTCGGCAATATGTTCGGGCTGAGTCCAAACTTCCCATACCAGCTCAACCGGGGCATCTAATGTTCGTGTTAAGCGTAATTCGCGATCTGCAGTGTTACTTTGATTGTTTTCCATTTCTCTCATTTTTAAGTTGTGCTATATATTTCTCAAGACTATCCAATTTACTTTCCCAATGCTGACGATATTGGTCAACCCAGGCAGATATTTCACCGAGCTGATCAAGCCTGGCTTCGCAGATCCGGTCACGGCCCTGTTGTTTAACATTAATCAAACCGCAGTCGGCCAGGATCTGGATATGCAGCGAAATGGCCTGGCGTGTAACATCAAAGTTTGCGGCTATAGTGTTTACATTATGTGGCTGAGAGGCAATCATATTAATGATGGCTCTTCGGGTGGGATCGGCTATGGCCTGGTAAACGTCTCGTCTGGCTTTCATAATTGCGCAAGCATTTGCTTGCAAATATAAACGCAAGCATTTGCTTGCGCAAATATTTCTCAGAAAAAATTTAACTAACAAAAAAACGCCGCCACCCTATTGAAGGTAACGACGCTCCAGAAAACAATTGAGGTCAGTTCAATTTACCATGGAAGTTCTTCGCCAAGGTGGATGAACTTGCCGTTAGGGCCATCTTCGCCTATCAGGGCAAGTTCAACACTGGTTTTGGCACCATCAGGAACAGTCATTGGTGCATGTTCAACACTACCCAGTTCTGTTTGTACCCAACCTGGGTGCGCAGAGTTTACTTTGATGTTAGTGCCTTTTAATTCATCGGCCAAAAGAACGGTAAACACATTTAAAGCGGTTTTTGACGCCGCGTATAACAAACGTTTAAAATCAGCTATCGGGCTCCCTTCGGTGGCGTGTAATGTCAATGAACCTAAAATGCTCGATAAGTTAACAATACGACCGGCTTCGCTCTTTTTAAGCGATGGCAGCAGCTCGTTAGTTAAATATACAACGCTGAACAGATTGGTATTAAATATGTATTCAAACTCATCGGCAGTTGTAGCTGCTGTCTTTTTAACAAAAAGGTCATCTTCTTTAGGGCCAACACCGGCGTTATTTACCAGGATATCCAGTTTACCAAATTTATCTTCGATGTAAGCAGCAACCGCTGTTCTTTCATCGGCATTGGTAACATCCAGTTGAACGCCGTATGCTTCAATACCTTGTGCTGTTAGCTGAGCAGCTGTTTCTTCGGCAGCGTTTAGCTTGCGGGCAGCTACTATTACAGCCACGCCTTTTTCGCCTAATTGTTTAGCGGTTTCAAATCCTATTCCGCGGTTTGCGCCTGTTATTAAGGCTATTTTTTTTGTTGACATGATATTTTCTATTTATAAGTTGAGTGAATTTTGATTAATTAGTTTGCAGCAACATGGTCATGATCAGTACTGGTTGATACTTCGATCCATTGATCAATTTCTTTGCTTGTTTTTTCGGCGTTAGCCTTATACATACCTACAGCATCTTTACCAATAGGCAGGTGCAAGGGAGGATTTTCATTATGGGCGATATCAACAACCACCTGGGCCAGTTTCTTTGGATCGCCAGGCTGGTTACCATGCAACTGATCGGCACCAGCCCTCATTGGGCCAACAGTGGCAGCATAATCAGCAATGATGTTTTTTGAAGCGCTGTATGATTCGGCACTCAGGAACTCGGTACTGAATAAGCCCGGTTCAACTACGGTTACCTTAATATTAAGCGGCTCAAGTTCAAGTGCAAGACCTTTTGAAATACCTTCAACCGCAAACTTGGTAGAGCCATATAAAGCCCAGCCAGGAATGGCACCAAAGCCAAACAATGAAGATACATTGATAATATGACCTGACCTTTGGGCACGGAGGTGAGGCAATGCCGCACGCAATACGTTCAATAAGCCAAATACATTGGTATCATACTGCGCTTTTACTTCGGCATCAGTTGCTTCTTCAATAGCGGTCACTATACCATAACCGGCGTTGTTGATCACCACGTCAATTTTGCCAAAGCGTAATAAACCTTCGGCTACAGCTGCTTTAACCTGTGCTTCATTGGTTACATCCATGGTTACCACCAGCAGGTTAGGGTCGTTATTCAATGAGGCGGCAAGCTGGTCGGCTTTGCTGCGCACGGTTGCTATTACTTTATCGCCGGCTGCCAGTGCAGTTTTGGCTATCTCTAAACCGAAGCCTTTTGAAGCACCGGTAACTAATATTACTTTTTGAGTTTTCATGATCGTTGTTTGTTTTATTGTGTTTTATATTGTAGACTTTTTAGTCGTTTTTTAAGTTTAAAAAAAGACCGTTTCCGGTTATCTGCATTTCATTTTAGATTTCCAATCAAAATCGACTTAAAAGTCTTTTTATAATCAAAAAAAATTATTTTAATTCATATTGCTTTAATTCATTTTTGAGCATCCGTACAAGGCTGTTCATATATTTGCTGCTTCCGGTAACCCTTGATACCAACATCCCTCCTTCCAGCGATGAAAACATTTTCAGCGCATAATCTGCTGCATCTATCCCGGCAGCTATTTCACCATCCGCAATTCCTTTGTTTATAATTTCCGTAAAGATCTTTTGCCCCTCTTCAATCTGAATTTTCAGTCTTTGTTTAAGTATAGGGTTATTATCATCGGCCTCAACACCAAAATTAAGTATCGGACATCCTCCATCTATATATGAATTTATCGGGTCTTTATAGAGATCAATAAAGGCGAAGATCTTTTTTATAGCTGTTTTTTCCTTGCTTACAACAGATGTTACTTTATCGTTCAGTTTATCAAGCAGGTAATTAACCATTACATTGGCAATTTCTTCCTTACTTTCAAAGTGCCCGTAAAGGCCGCCCTTGGCCATTCCTGTTGCAGCCAGGATATCGTCAATGGTGGTTGCAGCAATACCTTTCTCATTAAAGATCGGCGCTGCCGTCTCTATAATGAATTGCCTGGTTCTTTCTGCTTTACCCATTGTTGTTTTTGTTTGACGAATCAAAATTAGACTAAAAAGTCGAAAATGAAAATAGTATTTTGTTTGATGACATTGGGATGAAAGAAGGGGTTGAAAATCATGACATTAATAAACCATGTCATTGCGAGGAGCGAAACGGGATAGTGCCTTGGGGGCGACGCGGCAATGACATGGTTTTATGTCCCTTTAGCTCACTCTTGCTTGCAACAAGTGTGTAACTTGGATTTGTATTTGCAACGCAAAGGCGAACAAAAAAAGCCGCCCCTTTCAGGGCGGCTACACTATATATAATTGACTCAAAAAAATGGCGTTTATAAAGTTGCAAAGTCGTTAACCCTTGGTTTGGTTTCTTTGTTCAGAGTTTCGGTAGCGTGGGCGTATGCTAAGCCATTGCTGTTTACATTTGAAGTTGCGTTGCGGGTTAAGCTATATTCATTGGTGTTGCCTTTAAGTTCGGCTTTTGCGTTGCCGCTCAGGGTGATGCTGGCGCTGTAAGTATCCAGGTCAAGGCTGGCAGATGCATTGTTGTTCAACTTAACATCAAGCTCAATGCCTGAGAGGTTGCCGAATGATTTGATCTCTGCATTGTCATAGGCGTTAATAGCGCTCAATTGGTTTGCGGTTACCCAAACCACCAATTTTTCAGCTTTGTATGATGAGATACGCAATACACCTTTTTGTGATTGAACCAGCGCGTTTTCAGAATAGTAACGGTTGTAAACTTTTACCTGGTCGGCCGGGCCGCTTGATATGTACAGTTCAACGTTGCCATAAACTTCAATTTTGTTGATTTTGCTGATATCAGTTAAAACGACACCGGCATCATTTTTTGTAGTGTTTGCAGATGCAATGTTTGCGAAGCCAAGTACCATAAACAGTACGGTAGCGATGGCGGTTAATGTAGTTTTCATGGTATTAATATTTTGATTGTCAAGTGATTATTATTTCTTTTCATTGAATACACACATATGACGATCTCAATAAAAAAACGTTACAGCAGATTTGGCCTAATTAGCTGGAGAGCAGGTTTTTGTCGGTAAGCGGGTGATTTTCCCCGGTGAAATGGGGGTAAAAAAATTGGAGGAAGGAAGGTTAAATTAGATCGAAGCACGACAGGATTAAAAATGGGGTCATGCTGAGGCACTCGAAGCATGGTGGGCAGGCCTCTGCGCGCGACCCTTCGACAGGCTCAGGGTGACAGGCCCTCTTTGTTTAATGTCATTTCTCCTTCAGAATACTCGTTTTTTTCTTCGGCATGACGGAGGTTGAGAACCTCGTTATAAAATCTATCAACTCAAATAATAAGCCTCACCGTCAGTTTTGATCTTTCCTGCATCAAGCAGCAGGCGTACGGCTTCCATCTTTTCCTTTTCGGTACCGATGTTGATCCCTGTTATCAATCCACCGATATCGGGGTTGGAGATGCTGAGCAGTTGTACAATTTCGGTAGTGATATTATCGAAGATCTCGTCCTGGTTTACCTTGCGTTTTTCCTCAATACAAACATCGCATACGCCGCATTTGCGTCCATCAGGCTCGTCGAAATAGGCCAGCAGCATCTGGCTCCGGCATCGTTTGTGGATAGCATAAGCAAAAACCGCTTCCATTTTCTGGCGATAAACCTCCTTACGTTGCTCAATATATTTCCTGTCAATAATGAGGTGACTGCCCTGCACCCGCGGTTTTAAATAAGTAACCTGGGGTTTATCGGTCTGTTGCATATAGCTGATCAGCCCATATTGCTGTAGTTGCAACATCCCCTCAATAACCTGCTGAACGCTTAAGCCAGTGCGCCTTGCAATATCAAACTCCTTGATACGCACATAGTTTTCAAACGCGCCTCCGTATGAACGGAGCAGGGTTTTAATGAACGGGTCCCAGCCCGAATTTTGGATCTGGAAATTATATAGCTGCTCGTTAACCACCTCAAACTGAAAGCGTGAGGGTAAAAACACACTCTCGTTAAAAGACAGGTATTCATCGCGCTCCAAAAACTTAAGGGCATTTAGCGTTTTAATAGCATCA
>NZ_DASVOB010000328.1:0-5210 GCF_036383575.1 Mucilaginibacter sp. | reverse complement strand
CGTTAAAAGAAGTGTTATCCACAATTGTTAATTTCTAATGTGAAAAGCCTCTTTTTGGTTTAGCTATTTTCGCACTATCGTTAGTATGCGCTTTATGATCAAAACAAGATACATCACCCTGCTCATTCCCGTATTTTTATTCTCGGCCGCACGAGCCCAGCAAAATCCTTCCACTCAAATCTACCGCACTTATCATGCTGCGCTTGATTTGATGGACAAAGGGAAATTTTCCTCGGCTGCCGAACAATTTCGTTTGGTTGAGGCTTACAAAATTAAAACAAGCACCCAGCCGCAGTTTGAAACTGAGCTCTCGCTCACCAAAGAAAACTGCCAGTACTACGAAGCCTATTGCGCCCTTAATTTAGGGAACGATGACGCTGAAAGCATGTTCCTTCGCTTTATAAAAGAACACCCTGAAAACCCGCTTACTAAACAGGCTTTTTTCCAGATAGGTAAATCGTATTTTAAACAAGGGAAATATGAAGATGCTATTCGCTGGTTCAATAAAGTTGAAGCAGGCGAGCTTAACGGCCATGACAATACCGAATATAAATTTCGTAAAGGTTATGCCTACTTTGAGTTAAAAGACTACAAAAATGCCCAGCTGCTTTTTGGCGAGGTTAAAAACAAACGTACCGAGTTTACCGAGGACGCTACTTATTACTTTGCCTACATAGCTTACTTAAACAAGGACTATCACCTTGCCCTGGTAAACTTTGAAAAGCTTAAAAACTCTAAAAAATACGAAAACAGCTATCCTTATTATATTTCGGCTGTTTACTTTTTAGATAAACGTTATGATGATGTGATCAATTACGCTGTGCCTATTGTAAACAGCACCCATCAGCAAAACGAAACTGAAATGCTGCGCATCATTGCCGCATCATACTTTGCCAAGTCCGATTATGACAACGCGGTTAAATACTACGGTCGTTTTGAAGACCGCGACCAGGGCCGTACTCAAAACACGCAGGACAGCTACCAAATGGGTTATACCTATTTTAAAGTGGGCAATTACGCCAAAGCGGCAAGCGAACTGGAAAAACTGGTTGAGCAGCATGATGTTTACAGCCAAAGCGGTAACTATACCCTGGGCGATGTGTTCCTGAAAATGAACAATAAACAGAGCGCCCGTAACGCGTTCCTTAATGCATCAAAACTTGATTACGATAAGCAATTGCAGGAGGATGCTCTTTACGAGTACGCCAAGTTATCATATGAGCTCGACTTTAACCTGCAGGCCTTAGGTGCTACAAGATTGTACTTAGCTACCTACCCGCGTTCAAAACGTATTGATGAGGTGAAGGTATTATTAGCCGAAGAGTTACTGAACTCCCGCAGCTATAAAGAAGCGGTTGAGATCCTGGAGCCAATCCCTAACAAAAATCAAAGTGCCCGTTTAGCTTATCAAAAGGTTACTTACTACCGTGGTTTGGAGTTTTATAACGAACGCGCATTCGAGAATGCCATTGGTATTTTCCTGCGTTCATTAAAAGATCCGGTTGATAGTAAAACCGAAGCACTAACTACCTACTGGATGGCCGAGGCTATGTTTGAGGTTCGTAAATACGGCGAATCGGTAGAGAATTTTGAAAAGTTCCTGAGCATGCCTGAGGCTAAGGAAACTGATGTAGCCAATTATGCAAACTACGCTTTAGCTTACGCAGCCTTTGGCGACGAGCAATATAAAAAAGCAGCTAACTACTTCGAGAAGTTTTTACAGGGTGATGTAAAAGACGTAAACACCCAAAATGATGCGATAACCCGCCTGGCCGATAGCTACTTCGTTATGAAAAGCTATGGCAATGCCATGAACTATTATAACCGCATCATCGCCATGCACAACCAGGGCGAAGATTACGCCTTATTTCAGCGTGGTATGATCCAGGGCTTACAGGGATCGTTAGATACCAAGATCAGTACCCTGAACGACGTGTTGAACAAGTTCCCTAACTCTGATTATGCTGATGACGCATCATTTGAGATAGCTTATACCTACTTCCTGAAAACAGACGGCGAGAAAGCTAAAACCGATTTGAACGCCATGATCCAGAAATATCCGCGCAGCAGCTATATACCGCGTGCGCTGGTTACCATTGGTTTGATCGATTACAATGCCGGTAATGATGACCTGGCCGTTGAATCATTTAAAAAAGTGGTGCAGGATTATTCATCAACCGATGAGGCTAAACAAGCTTTAAAACAAATCGAAAAGATCTACACTGATAAAGGTGATGCTCAAACATTCATCAACTATGCAGGTACTACGCCTATCGGTAACTATACCACATCCGACCAGGAAAGCATCATGATAACCGCTGCCAACAACCTTTACCTTAAGGGCGACTGGCAGGGTACAGTAAGCGGAGTTAACGCTTATTTTGATAAGTTCCCAAGCAAACAGATCTACGAAAAACAGGCCCGCTTTATCCGTGCTCAGGGTTTGGCCAATTTAGGTCGTACAGACGAAGCTGTTGTTGATTACAACGTGATCCTGAACGACTGGACAAGCGCCTACAGCGAAAAAGCATTGATCAGCATGGCTAAGCTATACATGCAGCAAAAGAAATATAACGAGGCTGTAGTGTTCCTGAAACGTTTGGAAACCAATTCTGAATACAAGGCCGATTATACCTTCGCCATCACTAACCTCATGTATTGCTACTCGGAAATGTTAATGACCGACGACGCCATCAAGTATGCCGAACTGGTTAAAACCAATGATAAAACATCGCAGGAAGATAAATTTAAAACCGGCCTGTACGAAGGTAAAGCCTACCTGGCAACCGGCGATACTACTATTGCCATAAAACAGTTTACTTACACTGCAACAAACACAAAAACTGTTGCTGCTGCCGAAGCCCGTTACAACCTTGCCTTTATTGAGTACGACAAAGGCCGTTACAAAACATCGCAAAAAATGTGTTTTGACCTGGCTAAAGAAATGCCAAACTATGATTACTGGGTAGCCAAAACTTACATTTTGCTGGCCGATAACTATGTGGGCTTAAAAGATACCTTCCAGGCAAAAGCAACCCTGCAAAGTATCATTGACAACTATAAAGCCGATGACGACATATTACCTACTGCTAAAGAAAAGCTGGATAAACTGAGCGGCCGTAAAACCAAGGCCCCTGCTGCAAGTACTAAGGAAACAACCCAGCCAGATACCACTAACAAACAGTAACAAAGAGTAATATAAAAAAAGACAAGCAATGAACTCAAGATACACATATACGCTGCTTACCTTATTAATAGCATTATACTTTGTTCCTGCCCAGGCACAAACAAAGAAATCTACCAAAAAAGCAACAGTAAAAACTGCAACTAAAAAGCCTGCCGCTAAACCGGCTCCCAAAAAGGCTGCGCCAAAACCCGTAACTAAAAAAACTGCCGACAGCAAGAGCTTAGGTGATGCCGCTGCAAAATCTGTACAGGATACCACTAAAAAAGGAGGCGGTAACAACCCTAACACTTCTGCCAATGGAGGTAGCTTATCCGAAGAAATTGTGGTAACCACAGCTTATAAACCGGTACTGGCCGACGCTGTAAAGATCCGTCGTAACCCCGATCTGGAAGATAAAGTGCCGTTTAAAGCTCCTTTAACTTATGCCCCGCTTGATAAACGCCAGGAACAAAACTCAGAGATCAGGCAGCTTGACCCGATGAAAAGGCCAGCTGAGCAGGATTCAGTTTTAACCAACAATTTTGCTAAGGTTGGTTTCGGTAACTTAAAAACTATTTATGGCGAAGGTTACTTTGCCAATGGCCGCGACCAGGCATTACAATTTGGTGGTTTTGTTAAACATTTATCCCAGTCGGGCTCATTACAAAAACAAACTCAAAGCCGTGATGATGTAGGTGTATTTGGCAAAAGTATCATTGGCGATAACAACATATCCGGCAGGATAAACTACAACCGTTTAGGCACCTACTTTTACGGTTATAACGGGGATGCGCCTGACAATAGTTTTGTGCCAACCAAACAACACTTTAACACCATAAGCGGTGAGGTTGAGCTGGCCAAAAACTATAAAGATGTTGAAAACGATTTCACCTATGCTGTAAAACTAAAAGGTTATGCTTTCAGCAATGCTTACCAGGCACGTGAAAACAATGTAGTTATCTCAGGCTTTTTAAACCAAACTGTTAAGCAGTTTTATGCAGGTTTAAGCGCGTCGTTAGACCTGGCCAGCCAGAAAGACAGCCTTTACAGCCTTGGTAATAACATTGCCAGGGTTAACCCTTACATCAAATTTCAGGGTACTAACTACAAGATAGATGCAGGAGTTAACATTGTGAAGGAGTTTGGTGATTTTGGCAAGTTTTACATTTTCCCGGCAGCAAAGCTTGAGGTACAGGTAGTACCTAAATATGTACGCCTGTTTGTTGAAGCCAAAGGCGATGTAAACCGCTCTTCATTGCACGATTTTGCCATGATCAACCCGTTCCTTGGCCAAAACATCAATATCAAGAACTCGGTTGATCAACTGGACATCAGTGCCGGTTTAAAAGGTACGCTTGCTCCCGGTCTAAGCTTTAAAGCAGCTATATATCGCAACAGCATTAAAAACATGCCTTTAATGGTGAGCAATTTCAACGCCGAAGGCAACAAATTCACTGTTATTTATGATGATGGCAAGGCCCGCGTAAACGGCTTTAATGGTGAGTTAGATTTCAAAGCAACCGATGATTTTAACATTTTCGGTCGCGTTGAGATAAAAGACTATCAGCTGGCTTCAGAAAAAGAACCATGGAACCTGCCTAAATTTTTATTAACCGCAGGTACGGCAATACATATCGACAGCAAATTGACTGTTACCGGTTCCTTACTTATCCGCGGTGCAACTAACGACAGGCTTATGTTATTGGTGCCATCAACCTCGGCAAGCACTACTCCGGTTTACAACCAGGTAAAGCAGCCAATAAATGGCTTTGGCGATCTGAGCGGCAGCGTGGAATACAAGATCAACAGGAAGTTTTCGGTATTTGCGCAGGCTAATAATATCCTGAGCAGCTCATACCAAAATTGGCTATATTACCCTAACTACGGATTTAATATCTTTGGCGGCGTAGGATACTCGTTTTAAGCCCTGTTTGATGTTTTAAAATTAACTGTATTTTTACCGGATGGATATAGCCAATTATTTAAGCGAACTACTTGGCCGGTACACTGAAGTAAGTGTGCCCGGCTTAGGCTGCTTTTCACG
>NZ_DASVOB010000327.1:0-6972 GCF_036383575.1 Mucilaginibacter sp. | reverse complement strand
CTTAGCCAATTCGGTAACCAAAACCAGCGGTACCGAACGCAAATACATTTTAGTACGTGTATAAACTGCCAGTTTGCCTACAAATACCGGGTTGCATTTAGCTATTAAGTTGCGCAGGCGCTCCATACGTGCCTGGTCTTTTTCATAAAAGGTGTCGTTTAAGCTCCAGGTAACTACCGTGGTATACAATTCCATTTCGGCAGTCATGGTAAAGGCTTTTGCGCCTGCATGATTTGTCGTTTTGGTTTTTACTTTGCTTAACAGGTTGAATTTCATTTTGAACCTCCTTTATTTCGTTTTGTTGATACAAAGGTTGAAGGCTACTGCGCAGTGTATTTGCGCAGTGGAAAATATTTTTATTTTTTTTTCTGAACCTTGATTTGCAGGATTAAAAGAAGGGCCTGATGCTTTAGCGACTTGTGAAAATTCAGAAGTTTAAATGTTGCTTTAGCGTTCTACTCAAGTCATCCTTTAATTCTACGAATCAAGGTTCAAATAATTGAGAAAAATATTTTTAATAATTATTTTTTAATTTAAATATTGTTTGTATCATTGCAGCATGAAAACAACAATATGTATACAGTGCCCATCACCCATACTGATTTATCAGAGGAGATAGCTATGTATATATAGTAAGTATATAACAACATTGAAAAATCCTCTTAGATAAAAACTAAGGGGATTTTTTGCTTTACAGGGTAGTATATCAATTGGTCAGATTACCACATTTGGGATGTGGAGGCTCCCGGTTCGAGTCCGGGTTACCCTACTGATTTACAGCTGGAAATATAGCTCAATGGTTAGAGCAGCACCCTTATACGGTGTCGGTTAAAGGTTCAAGTCCTTTTATTTCCACAACATGGCCGGTTGCCCGAGTGGTTCAAGGGAGTCCTCTGCAAAAGGAATGTCCGCAAGTTCGAATCTTGTACCGGCCTCTTTCGTTTTTTATGGCGCAGTACTATTGCGCCTTGTTTTAATTACCTGGATCTTCGGTTTAGATCCGGGTTTTGATAGCATTTTTTATATTTATTTAATAAGTATAAATAATGCTATTTTATTGTATTTTCTTGTTTTTTTTTATGTTATTGCTAAATAATCGTACAATAAATAAGGCTTTCTGCGCGCTTTAACTTTTGCTTGCTCTGCTTTGTATGGTGTTTTATATAATATACTATGATTCAATATATTGTAGTTTTTATTTGGATTTATTCTAAATAAGGTATTTCTTTGTAGTCGATTACTCATCCATTACCGCTATGAATTTGTTGCTTGAAATAATATTACCCCAGCTTTTCATAAAAGTAAGACGTCTGCGTTATTTCAGGTTATTCATTCCCGATTCTCCGGTTTGATTATGACTGTGATGATATTTGTTTGGGGTAGTGAGAGGAAAATCAGGTAAGTTATCACCTGAAAAATAAAAAGCCCCGGTGCCTGGTCGCCAAACTTCACACCGGGTAAATGTTAACCGATCCTTTAATCTAATTAATCATTCTAAACAAAACTATGAATTCTTCCCGATTATGCAGTCAAACTTTTATCGCTAAGCAAGTTGCGAGAGGCTGCATAGCTATACAGTTAAATGAGGGGCATACTCAATGTCTTTGTGTATTGCTATACGAATAAAGCCTGAACACGTCACATGCCGGTAGGAAGTAAATTCCTGGCCGGCATTTTTTACTAATTATAACTTAATACTAATTTTTGATTGCACCTGCTATGCATGATCTTATCAACGAAATAAAGTTACGCCCTATATCTCAGGTTATTTTAAAATACCTGATGGATCACCGCGAACCGGTAGATGCCGAAACCATTTGGCTGGATGTAAAGGCCAACGGAGCCCCGTTTAGTATTGGGTCTATTTATGGACACTTGAAGCGGATGGAGGATGCGGGTATTATTACCAAAATGCCAAAAGTTGATAGGAAAGCCTTGTACCAATATATATCGTCAGATGGTTAAGAAAGATAATTGTATAAGTTATTAACGGCCAGTCTATTTTAGGCTTATCGTATCTCAGAAAGCGCTTTCGCCTAAACAAAGAATAACCCTGTATAAAATGCGAGTTAATATCGATCTATCTCATCGCAATAAGATTATATTATGTCATCTACAATTGAGTGCCGATTTGTACTTTTATCCTGATGACCGCCGAAGAAGTAAGTTACATTATCTGGTATTTTAGTGATTTGATTGATAGCCGGGAAGCGATTGCTTTAAGCCATTACAATTTTTCGGATGAATATAAAACCGGGCCAGATAGCAAAGCAAGGAGGTGGTTGATAAAAAAGGGAAAGATTACGGAGGATCCGGAGATATTGAGATTGCTTGATAACGGTTATGTGCAACTACGTTTATCAGCTGCTGAAAATGTATTGAAAAATCATCCTGGCAAGGTGTTTTTTAATCGCTGTAAAATATGTGGAAAACTTGCCCGAACTCCTCGTGCTAAGCAATGCCGGTTCTGCGGGCATGATTGGCATTAAGTTTTTACTCGCTGTCTTCGTTCTTGATCCCCTTGAGTAGGGCATAAATGGCCATTGCATGCCCGTGTCCCAACTCAAAATCATTTTTGAGCCAATTGGTAATATCGCCTGCCTTGGTTTCAGCCTTCAGTTCACCATCTTTTGTAAAGCCTTTACCTTCGGCTAATTGCCTGAAATCG
Organism: Mucilaginibacter sp.; assembly: GCF_036383575.1. Lineage (GTDB taxonomy): Bacteria > Bacteroidota > Bacteroidia > Sphingobacteriales > Sphingobacteriaceae > Mucilaginibacter. Next base: position 4,304 of record NZ_DASVOB010000327.1, on the reverse strand, counting down.
GCAGGACCTTTACCGGTTTTTTCTTTTATTGTTTTCAAATATCCCTGGAATGACATGGTTGATGTGTTTTAGGTAAATCAAATGTATTCAAAAATTACACCCCCTTTTTGCCCTTCACAAAATCAAGGATCTTTTTAGTTTCTTCGGGATAAATGCCAATGTAATGGCTTCTTACCATATAAGGTACTTTCATCTTGCTCTGTGCCGATTCGAGCCTGATCACATTTGATGCCTTGTTCGGCATGTGGCAGTCGATACAGTACGTTTTGATAGCACTCCCCATTTGTGGGGCCAGTTTACAAAAGTTATGATTAGCTTCGCTATGGCAGCTTAAACATTTTTGCGTGTACGCCACCATGCTTGGCGCCTGGCTTACATGTGGGTTATGGCAATTATCGCAATCCATTTTGCTCATAGTATAGCATTTGCTGGCTATTAACAGGTCGTATTGATTGCCATGAACATCGGGCATGTTACTGCCGGGCATAACACGGGGCTGGGTACGGTCTTTTAGCAAGGTGTCGCCCATTTCAAACTCAAACGATGAGCGCTGCGGGATATTCTTATTCCCTGAATGACAAACCGCGCAGGCATCCATTTTTTGTGTGCGCGACAAGGATGAGTAGGTAGCAATATATTTCGCCTTTTTATCATCCGGGTTATCGGTGTGGTAGTTAACGTGATTGGCAGCAGGGCCATGGCAACGCTCGCAGTCGATACCATAAATAAGCGATGTTTTTTCAAAACCAAATTCTCCAGCCTGCGGTGCGACCTCTTTCACGTATGAGCTATGACACTCCAGGCACCTGCGCAAAATAGGGCGACCGAAATTCATATGATCGGGTAAATAGCCGGGACTATTAGCCCAGTTATGGATGGCTGCAAAATAGGATACCGGTAATTCATACAGCATTTTACCTTTCCAGTACATATAGGTTTGGGCTTTTCCGTTGCCTATAGAAATATCAAAGGGTTTTGCTTCAGTTTCTTTTTCGTTGATATAACCTACCTGGTACAGGCTGTCGTTGCGTTTTTCCATCACTATCTTTTGCCCCATGCCAAACTCGAAAGTGTTTGAATCTTTGGCAAAGCTTCCCCTGATGTTATGAAGATTTGCTAATTGCGATGTTTGAAATGTGCCGTATGGAGGAACGAAGTATAAACATCACTATGGCATTTTTTGCAACTTTCGGATCCGGCATAGATTTCGCCACGTGGATCGGCGGAAGTTGGGGTATAGCACTGGGTTAAAATGAAACTTAAAGGTACAAGAGCGATAAGAACTAAAAAAAAGTATCTTTTTTTGAGCATTGTTTACGGTTATATGGCTGGTTATAAATTGGTTTTGATTTTGGGGCAGCCCCGAAAAATCCAATTACAATTTAAGGCAATATTTATATAAAACAAATGCTAAAACAGGCAGTAGAGGTGATGTAGGGGGTGTTGATTTCGGAATTGGAAGTTTCGATTTCGGATTTGTGGGATGGCTCAGAGTAAGACTTACGAAGTTTTTAAAACTTCGTAAGTCTGAAAAGCGGATTTTTATATTTGCGAATATGCCGTTGGCACCAACATGGTTGATGTTATTTTACTTACCAGCAGGGCATCGGCATATTCGGGTATGGCGCTGATCTTTTTCCATTGCGGGTCACTGCCAAAAGCTTTCCAGTGTGCGCTTTTGGCTTCAAGATCATCGAAAGTGATCATATAGGTAAGGTTGGGCCTTTGAGAGCCGATCACGGTTTCGCCCCAAAAAACAGGCTTAAAGCCGAGGCGCTTAAATACATCTATTTCGCCTTCGTCGTTGAACATCTCGATCTTCTTTTTGCCGGCAGCCTCGGTGGCGCTTTGATACTGTCTCAGTTCAAAGATCCGTGCTTTATTTTCGGGGGCTTCCAGGTGCGGCATATGCACAAATGCTTTTAACAATGAACTTTCAATCCGCTCATAGGCCGGGGATGCAGCCGGGGCATTAAGATAAGCTGCTCCCTTTGCCTGTAATTGGGCATCATTATCGAAACTATCTGTTACTGTACTGAAATGGGTGAGGCTGTTAAATTGCACCAGCACGAAAAGCCTGGTTTGGCCTTCGGGTTTCAGTTCAGTAAATACGCCTACATGTTTTACACCTAAATGGTTAAGCGCGGGTATGGCAACATCCTTTAGGTAGTCCTCTACCAGTTTTTGTTGCTCCGGACTTTTAAGATCGTATGCCCTTAGCTCATAGTATTCGGCAAATTTGGGGGCGGTTTCAGTAGCTTTGCTCATAGTAGGTAAAACAGTTGCGGTAACACCGGTTAACAATGTTGATTTAACAAAGGAGCGCCTTTTCATAGTAGGTTTGATTGTTTGGCTAAGATAGCTTTTTCTGTAAAGATTCAACCGCTCGGTTGGGGCTTTCGGATATAAGGTACATCATCTGAATGTAATACAGCCGGGCTTGATTTTGGATGAGATGCAAATTTCTCTAATTTGGCATCGTGCTTTCTGTACATCATTTTTAACTATGAACCAGCTATCATTACCTACCTCCAGCTTTGAATTTCTAAAGCAACTGAAACAAAATAATAACCGTGAATGGTTTGCACAAAATAAAGAGGCATATCAGCAACAGCTTGAACTGGTAGAGGCTTTTACTGCCGGGCTATTAAATCTGGTTAATACTCATGATGTTATTGAAACATCCACTGCAAAAAAGGCCTTGCACCGTATTTACCGCGATATCCGTTTTTCGAAGGATAAAACACCTTTTAAAACTAACTGGAGCGGTAATTTTAAACGAGCAGGCAAGCATCGCCGTGGTGGTTATTATTTTCATTTAGAGCCGGGTAATACCTTTATTGCCGGTGGTTTTTGGGCACCTGATACGCCCGACCTGAAGCGCATTCGCGACGACATCGCCTTTGACTCATCGCCCTTAAAGCAAATCATAAACAGTAAAGACTTTACAACCACGTTTGGCGCTTTGGAAGGCGAACAGTTGAAAACCGCCCCCAAAGGTTACCCTGCCGACCATGAAGCTATTGATCTGCTGCGTTATAAACAGTTTTTGGTGAGGCGACGTTTTACCGATAAGGAAGCTTTAGGACCTGATTTTCTGAACAAGGCTTCTGATACGTTTAAAAGTATGCGCCCATTTTTTGATTATATGAGCGATGTGCTTACCGCAAATATAAACGGAGAGGAAGATTAGTTTAAGTTTGCATTTACTGATTGCCGGTTGAGCCGTCATTAGCCTCTGTGATCTTACTGAGGTTGTAGTGCATTTGCCCGTTATGTTCCTCGCCTTTAATTAGGCCTTTATCAAAAAGGTTGGCCAGAATGGTTTTGACCAATGCGATGACTTGCTCGTTCACAATGCCGGGTTGCAGAGTTTCCAGTTCCTTCAACACCTTATCTGCCGTGCCTTCGCCAATTTGCGCAAGGGCATAGATGGCTTTGTTTTGCTGGGTATCCTGCTGATCAAAATGTGAGGGGATGTGCAGTGGCTTATATTCTTCCCTGAATTCTTCGTCGCTTAATTTCATGGCAATACAACTTGTTATGTCGATAACAAATATTGCCACAGTTTGTGTGATATTATCTCTAAACAATAAACGCGGACTTGCGGCCCGCGTTCTGTTTGTTTATAAGATCGGTATTAATTTTTAAACTGTTGAAGGGTTCCTGATAACACCTAATAAAAATGCTATTACGGCAATTACCAATAAGGTATGGATTAAACCGGTTGCCGAATAGGCAAATACGCTGACCGCCCATCCTATAATCAGGATAACTGCGATGATATACAATAATGATCTCATAGTTTGATGTTTTAGTTTGTTATGTATATCACTTTAAAAATCATGCCATAAATCAACCTTTATTGAAAAATATTATTTAAACGGATAGTAAATTAATTTTATAGAAATATCATTTGTGGCATTGCTCTTGCTTTAAACAATAAATACACCTGCCACTATGAAACCGTTCTTTATAACCACAGCTAATCACTTATCACTCATTGTTTTGCCTGATAGTGACGCCCATGCCGATGGCCATCCGGTACTAACTTATACTTATAGTATTTACCGGCGGGACGCTTCTGTTTTGACCCGGCTTAACCAGCCCGACAAGCTTTTACAGCTTAGCAAAAAAGACAACCCTGATTACCTGGGCTACATCACTTTTGAGCAGCCCGGTAAAGTATTTAGTTATTTTGCTGATGGCGAAGATGAACTATCGCCAGATGAAGTAACGGACGTGATTGAGGAGATCAATCATTTCAGGGATACGCCGCAATTGTGGACGCTGTAAATGCCATT
>NZ_DASVOB010000326.1:0-8018 GCF_036383575.1 Mucilaginibacter sp. | reverse complement strand
CCCCCAAATCCCGGTTCAGACAAAATCAACGGCATCAACGCAATCATTTCAAATCAACGGTCACATCCATGACAGCAAAGGACAGTTCCATATTATATAATATCTACATTAGCCTTACCAATATAAACTAATTAAGCGTATGCAAATAATTTTAGGGGTCATCTTCCATTTTATCGGTGGCTTTGCTTCGGGGAGCTTTTATATCCCCTACAAAAAAATAAAAGGCTGGGCCTGGGAAAGCTACTGGATAGTAGGCGGCATTTTTTCATGGTTCATTGTGCCACCGCTGGCAGCATGGCTAACCATTCCAGGTTTCGCCGATATTATAAGTCATACGGATACTGCCACCTTGGGTTGGACATATGTTATGGGTTTATTATGGGGCATTGGCGGCTTGACATATGGATTAGGCGTGCGCTATTTAGGGGTATCGTTAGGCAGTACTATCATACTGGGCTTATGCTCGGTTTTTGGGTCGATAATCCCATCGGTGTATTATGATCTTTTTCCCAAAAAAGGGAAAGACACTTTTACCCTGATGTTGCACACGCAGTGGGGACAGGCAGTTTTGTTAGGCATTTTGCTTTGCGTAGTAGGTATTATTATATGCGGGAAAGCCGGTATGATGAAAGAAAAAGAACTCTCGGCCGATAAAACCATAGCACAGGAAAACAAGGATTACCGCTTTGGTTTGGGTATAGCGGTAGCTATAGTATCAGGGATATTAAGTGCCTGTTTCAACTTCGGTATCGAAGCAGGGAAAACCATGGCCGATACTGCTAACCATGTCTGGCAAGCGGCGCATCCGGGGCAGGGCAACTTCCTGTATTCAAACAATGTAACTTATATTATTATACTATGGGGCGGCTTAACCACTAACTTTATATGGTGTATGGTGCTAAACGCCCGTAATAAAACGTTTGATAACTATACCGATAAGAAAACTCCCCTGCTTAAAAACTACCTGTTTGCAGCACTGGCCGGTACAACCTGGTTTTTACAGTTCTTTTTTTACGGCATGGGCGAAAGCAAACTGGGCAACGGCGCCAGCTCATGGATCCTGCACATGGCTTTCATTATCCTGATAGCCAACACATGGGGCCTGGTACTTAAAGAGTGGAAAGGTGTAAGTAAAAAAGCATTCGCAACGGTATTAGCCGGTATAGCAGTTATTGTACTATCGGTACTGGTTGTAGGTTATGGAAATTCAATTAAGTAAACAATTAAAACAGATCATATAATTCATTAACTCAATAATTCAACAATTAAAATATATGTCGTCGAAAACAACTGAATTTAAACATGTAAGCTATTTGTGGGACGAAGCAAAAGCCGCCGAACTGGCAGGCGATGAAGTAGCCCTGCTTATATACCGCTCCAACCTTTTAGGTGCCGATCTGCGCCTTACCAACTACGGTGGCGGTAATACTTCGTGCAAGCTTAACAGTAAAGATCCTTTAACCGGCAACGATGTTGAGGTAATGTGGATCAAAGGCTCGGGCGGTGATATCGGCACGCTGAAAAAAAGCGGACTGGCAGCCCTTTATGTTGATCGTTTGCGCAGCCTTAAAAACATCTATCGCGGTGTTGAATTTGAGGACGAGATGGTTGAGCTGTTTAACCATTGCATCTACGATCTTAACTCAAAAGCACCTTCAATTGATACACCGCTGCATGGCTTCCTTCCCTTCAAGCATATCGATCACCTGCACCCTGATGCTGCAATTGCCATTGCCGCTGCAAAAGATGGTAAAAAAATAACCCAGGAGCTTTTTAACGGCACCATAGGCTGGGTTGAATGGAAAAAACCTGGTTTTGAATTGGGCTTGCAGTTAAAACAATGTTTGGATGAAAATCCGGGCATCCGCGGCATTATGCTGGGCTCACACGGTTTATTTACCTGGGGCGATACCGCTTACGAAAGCTATATCAATACCCTTGAGGTTATTGAACGTTGCGCCGAATACCTTGAAGAAAACTACGGTAAAAAAGCTCCTGTTTTCGGTGGTCAAAAAATTGAAAGCCTTGACGAGACCGGCCGTAAAAAACAAGCTGCTGCACTCGCACCGGTATTGCGCGGCTTTTGCTCAAGCTATAAACATATGATAGGTCATTTTACTGATGATGCCCGTGTACTGGAATTCATCAACTCAAATGATCTTGACCGCTTGGCACCATTGGGTACCAGCTGTCCCGATCACTTCCTGCGCACCAAGATCAGTCCGCTGGTGCTTGACCTTGCACCGGGCGAAGACCTGAGCGATGTTACCGCACTAAAAGCTCGTTTGGCCCCTGCGTTTGAGGCCTACCGCCAAATGTATACCGATTATTACAACACCTGCAAGCATGATAATAGTCCGGCTATCAGGGATACCAACCCAGTGATCATCTTGTACCCAGGTGTAGGCTTATTCTCTTTTTCAAAAGATAAGCAAACAGCCCGCGTTGCTGCCGAGTTTTATACTAACGCCATCAACGTAATGAAGGGTGCTGAGGCTATCTCTGAATATACTTCTCTGCCACGCCAGGAAGCTTTTGATATAGAATACTGGTTGCTGGAAGAAGCTAAATTACAGCGTATGCCAAAACCAAAGGCTTTATCAGGTAAAATTGCCCTGATCACCGGCAGTGCAGGTGGCATCGGGAAAGCTATCGCCAAGAAATTTGTTGACGAAGGCGCGGTAGTTATCCTAAATGACATGAACGCCGAGCGTTTGGAAAGTGCAGGCGAAGAGTTCAAAAATCAATACGGCAAGGATTCGTACACCACCGCCGTACTTGATGTTACCAAAGCTGATCAGATAAACGAAGCACTTGAAATTGCTGCTTTAGCTTTCGGTGGCGTTGATATTGTGGTGAATAACGCCGGTTTATCCATCTCCAAATCAATTGCCGACCATACCGAAAAGGATTGGGATTTGCTATATGATGTATTGGTGAAAGGCCAGTTCTTCATTACCCAGGCTGCAGGTGCCGTTATGAAAAAACAAGACATCGGTGGCGATATCATTAACATTGTAAGCAAAAACGCCTTAGTTAGCGGACCGAACAACGCAGGCTACGGCTCAGCAAAATCGGCACAATTACACCTGAGCAGGTTGAATGCTGCCGAGTTGGGTACCGACAAGATCCGTGTAAACGTGGTTAACCCCGATGCCGTGATCAGCGACAGCAACATTTGGGCCGGTGGATGGGCCGAAGGCCGTGCTAAAGCTTATGGTGTTACTGTAGATGAACTGCCGGCTTACTATGCAAAACGTACATTATTGAATGAGGTAATTTTGCCTGCCGATATCGCTAATGCCTGCTTCGCCTTTACTGGCGGCCTGCTCAACAAATCAACCGGAAACGTGTTAAATGTTGATGGCGGTGTGGCAATGGCGTTTGTGAGGTAGTTTCAATAACCCATGTCATTGCGAGCGATAGCGTGGCAATCGCACGGAAGCATGGCCGCCATGCGTAGCCGCTCTTTATAGCATGCGATTGCTTCGTTCCTCGCAATGACATAATTTATAAATTTAGTAAGTTCAAGCGCCTACACTTGAACTTACTTGACTTGCTAATCATAACCAATACCAATTATGCAGTTAGAAAAATATAAAATTGATGAAGCCAATCATCAGCAATTAAAAGATCATCAGCGCAAATTTGATTTTGTTGCCGGCGATGTAAAAGATTTGGATACCATTCTGCAAAAACTGATTGATTTTAATATTGCCATTCCGAGCTGGGCATTAGGAACCGGCGGCACACGTTTCGGCAGGTTTTCGGGCGGTGGCGAACCACGCAGCCTGGAAGAAAAAATTGAAGATGTAGGTTTGATCCATGCACTTAACCGCAGCAGTAACTCTATTTCGCTGCACATCCCATGGGATATCCCATCTAATGCATCGGCTGTTAAAGCGCATGCGGCACAATTGGGTTTGCATTTTGATGCCGTTAACTCCAATACCTTTCAGGACCAGGCTTCACAGGAATATAGCTATAAATTTGGCTCATTACATCACGTGGATAAGGCAGTGCGCAAACAAGCTGTTGCCCATAACATTGAGGTGATCAAATACGGCGTTGAGCTTGATTCCAAAGCGTTATCGGTTTGGCTGTCGGACGGATCAAACTTCCCAGGACAATTGAATATGCGAGGTGCTTTTGAGCGTACTTTAGAGAGCTTACAGGAGATTTACGCGGCACTACCTGATGATTGGAAAGTTTGGGTGGAATACAAACCGTATGAGCCAAACTTCTATTCAACCACCATTGGTGATTGGGGGCAATCATACCTGCTGTCATCTAAATTAGGTCAAAAAGCACAAACCCTGGTTGATCTTGGCCACCATTTACAGGGTGCCAATATTGAGCAGATTGTTTCATTATTGCTGATGGAAGGCAAACTTGCCGGTTTCCACTTTAACGATTCAAAATACGGCGATGACGACCTTACCGTTGGTAGTATCAATCCATACCAGCTATTCCTGATCTTTAACGAACTGGTTGAAGGTATGGATGCGCGCGGCATGACGCATGCAACTTCTATCGGCTGGATGATCGATGCATCGCATAATATAAAAGACCCGATTGAGGATCTGATTCAATCTGTTGAGGCCATTAAGATAGCCTACGCGCAAGCTCTTTTGGTAGATACTCCTGCATTGGTACAGGCACAACAAGATAATGATGTGGTGCTTGCACAAGAAATTTTGCAGCAGGCCTATCGTACCGATGTTCGTCCGTTATTGGCCGAAGCACGTTTAAGAGCAGGCGGTGCATTGAACCCATTAGCTGTTTACAGGCAACAAAGCATCAGGGAGCAGCTGATTGGCGAACGAGGAGCAAAAGCAGTATCAACCGGATTGTAAGCCTATGGAGCCGATACCCGTTATTGCCGTTTTTGATGTGGGTAAAACCAACAAGAAACTGTTCCTGTTCGACGAGAACTACAAGATAGTTTTTGAACGCACGGCCCGCTTTTTGGAAACCCACGACGAAGATGGCGATGCATGTGAAAATCTCGACAGTCTAAGACTATCGGTGTTTGACTCATTGCGCGAAATTTTTAAGCATAAGGAGTTCGACCTAAAGGCGGTCAACTTTTCTACTTACGGCGCCAGTTTTGTTTATGTTGACGAGTATGGCAAGCCGCTTACCCCACTGTATAATTACCTTAAACCATATCCGCCGGAACTGGGCAGGCAGTTTTATAAAAACTATGGCGATGAAGCCAGGTTTGCTTTAGAAACCGCCTCGCCCGTTTTGGGCAACCTTAATTCGGGTTTGCAGTTGTACAGGCTCAAATATGAGCAACCGGAGGTTTTCAAGCGGATAAAATATGCATTGCACCTGCCCCAATACATGAGCTATCTCATCAGCGGGCAAATGGTGAGCGATCTTACCAGCATTGGCTGTCATACCGCACTATGGGATTTTGGTAAAAACACTTACCACAACTGGCTGAGCGACGAAGGCATCCTATCCAAAATGGCCCCGCTACACCCTGCAGATAATGTACTTCCTGCCGAGTTTCCGGGCAGTACCTACAAGGTTGGTATCGGGCTGCATGATAGTTCGGCCGCACTGATCCCTTACCTTGTGAGCTTTAATATGCCCTTTGTGTTGATCTCTACAGGTACATGGTCTATCAGTTTAAACCCTTTTAACCAAACACCGCTTACTGCCGATGAACTTAAACAGGATTGCCTTAACTACCTGCAATACAAAGGCAGCCCGGTAAAAGCATCGCGCCTGTTTACAGGATATGAGTACGAGCAGCAGGTGAAACGGATAGCCGCCCACTTTAACCAGGATGAGATCAGGTACCGTACCATAAACTATGATCCTGCTGTAGCCACCCGGTTAAATAATCAACCGTCATTGCAGTCAAACGAAAATGACGGCCTACAGAAATCGGCATTTGAACAGCGCGACCTGAACAGTTTTGCCGACGATGTTGAAGCTTATCACCAACTCATGATCGATATTATTGCCCAGCAAACCATATCAACCAATTATGTTTTAAACGGCTGTAAGGTAAAACGCATTTTTGTGGACGGCGGTTTTAGTAAGAACAGTATTTTCATGCACCTGCTGGCACTTGCCTTCCCTCACCTTGAAGTGTATGCCGCATCAATGGCGCAAGCCACTGCTGTAGGTACCGCGTTGGCTATTCATCATGCATGGAATACCAAAACATTACCGCATGACCTCATCGAATTAAAATATTATTCGGGAGTGCAAAGCGAGGTTGTATAAAGCGCATAACAGGAGGCTCCTATGGAGCCTTTTTATTTTTCCCTAATTTGCTACAAACACGTCGCTCCTATGGAGCCAAAAAACGTTCCAATTAATATCTTTTTGTCAACGCCGTAGGAGTATCATGTTTATAGCTATCTCAAAAGAAAACGCCCGGCTCCACAGGTGCCTCCTCTTCTTAAGCATCTATCAAATCTAAATTCTATATTAGCATCAACCAAACAGCCTTTTATGAAAAGATTGATTTTCTTTTTATTACTCATCATATCAATTACGGCCAACGCACAGCAAACTAAGCGCAAGAAAGCCATCATTGTGCTTACTTATGATGATGGTATCAACTCGCAATTAAACATCGCTATCCCCCAGCTTGATTCGGCACACCTTACCGCAACCTTCTTTTTAATGGGCAACATGACCGAAGCTACTTTGCCCCGCTGGCGCGAGGTGGGTAAAAAAGGTTATGAGCTGGCTAATCATACTTTGTATCACCCCTGCCTGCTCACTAATGTAAAAGCTAACCCGGCTAACAATTCGGCTATTTATACGCCCTATATGATGCTGCGCGAGATCAATGAAATGAACACATTGCTTTTCGCTGTTGATGGAAAAACAGGTAGCCGTACCTACGCCTACCCATGTACTGAAGTTGAAGTAGGCGGCATAAATTATGTCGACACCCTCCGTAAAGCAGGTCTCGCAAAATATGCCCGCATAGGCGGCGGACCAGACGCTGTAATCACCGATTTTAAAAACCTTGACCCGTTAAAAGTACCCTCGTGGGGCGTGTCGGGAAACCCGGTAACCGGCGAAGCTCTGATAGATTTTGTAAAAAAAGTACAGCAAAGCGGCGGACTGGGCATCTTCATGTTTCACGGTGTAGGCGGCGACTATCTGATCACCCCCGCCGATGCCCACAGGCAACTGCTTAAGTATTTAAGCCAGCACCGAAACGAAATTGAGGTAACAACTTTTATGAAAGCGATGGACGAGGTTATGGCTACTAAATAATTAGCCTATCAGACTGACGATGTCTGCTATAACATTATCATCTTTGATAATGCGTTCATGTCCCGGGCCTCCGTATACTTTAGTTTCGATTTCGGGATGGGCGGCAAGAAAACTTTCCAGGAACACAAAAGGTGCAATTTTATCCTCCGGATCATAGGCTAACCAATGCCGGGTAATGGCATCAGCCGGGTATAAATTATCGAGGGTAAAACCAGAAGCATCCATCTCAAACAAGGCCTCAAAATCAATAAAGAATTGATCCTGCAAACCCGGGGCTACATCTGCCGCGTTCAGACTGGCTATAAAATTCTCTTTCAGGTTGATCAGCGGGGCTGTGCTGATGAGCAGAGCAGGTTTTATCCCGGTTTCCTTTATGGCGATAGCATTGGCCATGCCCCCTAATGAATGACCAATAATCACATCAGGTGCACCAAAAGTTTTGATCACTGCTTCGGCTGCTTTGGCAAAGAGCAGCAGGTTTGACAACTCACCTTCCGAGCGGCCGTTGCCCGGCGCATCGAAGGCTATTACCTGCGTACCGGGTATATTTTTCAAGGCGGTAATGAGTTCGGCAAAGTCGGCTGCTTTTGAACCCCATCCGTGGGTGATCATGATCTTGCGGCTGCCTTCGCCCCAGATGAATCCGTTAAATTTCAAAGCCGATTTGGCAAAATGCGGATCGTCAACTTCAAGCGTAAAAGGCTTGGCTTCGTCAAGCAATTGCTGTTGTTGCAAACGCACCGGCATTTTAGGCGAATAGC
>NZ_DASVOB010000325.1:0-9620 GCF_036383575.1 Mucilaginibacter sp. | reverse complement strand
CAAGGCTTATAGTTATATTTCAAACCGAGGCTTACCCGGGGCCATTGTAGCCAACAAATTCAACTACTCGCAAAGGCAATGGGACCGCGACCAGTTTATCCAGGCCAATTATGAAAGCAACACGGCTAATCGATATAGCTTCAAAGCGGTAGCCAAATACAGCGACAATTACGAACGCTACCTCGATCCGGAATTTGTGACGGCTACAGGTTTCCTGGATAACCGCTTTTACCAACATGAACTTTATACTTCTATAGCCAATCGTTACCGCATTTTACCGGTTTGGGATTTGGCGCTCTCCGCCGATTTCCAGATGAACAATCTCGACGCTAATTTATACCGATTCCCGTATCCAACCCGCTACACAGAACTGGTTTCAATAGCTTCACAGCTCAGGTTAGGAAGGCTTAATTTGCAGGCATCACTACTTAGCACTTTTGTTAATGATCAGGTAAAGGAATATACCGGGGCGGGGCGTAAAACAGCCTATACACCAACAGTAACTGCCGGATGGCGCTTACTGAACAATAACGACCTGATGCTCCGGGCATTTTATAAAAATATCTTCCGGCTACCCACCTTTAATGATTTGTACTACACGCTGATTGGAAACACCCTGCTCAAGCCCGAATACGCAAAGCAGTACGATGCCGGCTTTACCTATAATCACCAGTTTAAAAACCAGCTGCTTCAATCATTTTCTATTCAGGCAGATGGTTACTATAACCAGGTAAAGGATAAAATCATAGCCGTTCCCGGCCTCAATTTATTCAGATGGGTGATGTATAATGTGGGCGATGTGCATATAAAAGGAGCGGAGATCAATATCCAATCCGGATGGAATATTGCTAATGAGCTTACTATCACTGCCGGGCTCAATTACACCTATCAACAGGCTTTTTATAAAGAAGGGGGCATTACCTATCGCTATAATATTCCTTATGTGCCTATGCACAGCGGTTCGTTCACTTTAGGGGCAGATTATCACCGGTTCCAATTCAATTACAGTTATTTATATAATGGACTTCGTTACGATGAACAGAGTAATGATGTAAATCATGGTGATAATACAGTAGCACCCTGGTACACGCATGACCTTTCAGCAAGCTATCTCACCAAAATATATAAGCGTAAAACCAGGTTTACCATCGAGGTAAATAACCTCCTGAACCAGGACAGGGAGATCATCTCCAACTTCCCGATGCCCCGGCGCTTTTATCGCTTCAAACTAAGCTATAATATCTAACCATGAAAACATCAAAAATAGCCCTATATCTACCCGTTGCACTGTTTATGGTATTGCTTGCGGCATCATGCCGGAAGGCATCGCAAGTAATACCTAAACAGGTTGAACAGATTGCTGCGCCGGATCCGTCGAGTGTAATTAAAGGGATATACCTGCTTAACGAGGGTAATATGAACATGAACAAGGCCTCGTTAGATTTTATGAACTTCCGTACCGGCGTTTACGAGCGAAATATTTATAACGAAGCTAACCCCTCGGTTACCAAAGGCCTGGGCGATGTGGGCAATGATATTGGTATTTACGGTTCCAAAATGTATGTGGTGGTCAATATCTCTAATAAAGTAGAGGTACTGGATGTAAAAACCGCGAAAAAATTAGCCCAGATAGATATCACCAATTGCCGCTATGTAACCTTTCATAAAAATAAGGCTTATGTAAGCGCGTATTTAGGCAAAGTTGGCGATCCTAAAGCCCCTAACGGTATCGTTGCCGAAATTGATACCACCAGTTTACAGATAGAACGAAAAGTTACCGTCGGCCGCCAACCGGAGGAAATGGCTATTGTTGGCGAAAAGTTGTACATAGCCAACTCAGGCGGTTATAGTCCGCCGGATTATGAGCGTACGGTTTCGGTAATTGATTTGGCCTCGTTTACCGAGCTTAAACGTATTGACGTAGCTATTAATCTCGACAGGTTAAAGGCCGATAAATATGGCGATATCTACGTTACCTCGCGCGGTGATTATTATACCATTCCATCCAAACTATTTGTTATCGATACCCAAACCGATGCAATTAAAAAAACATTTGACATAGCTGCGAGCAACCTTTGGATAGATGATGATACAGCTTATATCTACAGTACAGAATGGAGCTATCCGCAGCAAAAAAACACCATTAGCTATACCATGCTCAATGTAAAGGACGAAACCATACTGAGCAGCAAATTTATAACCGACGGCACCGATAAAAAAATAGTAGTGCCGTATGGCATAGCCGTTAACCCGCTTACCAAAGATGTTTTTGTTACCGATGCCGGTAATTATGTGGCTTCAGGCACGCTTTACTGTTTCGACAAAAACGGGGTTATGAAGTGGAAGGTACAAGCAGGCGATATCCCCGCCCACATGGCCTTTGTTTATTAATTCAATTCATTTTTTAAATACAAACAGATTCTTTATGAAAAAACAACAACTTAAACTGCTCGTGATATTAGGTGCATTATGCGCCCTTACCTGGGTATCATGCAAAAAAGATAAAGTTACCGAAACCGGTCCGCAGGAAGCGCCTATCCGCCCAATAACCGCTTAGAGCAATGCTTACGTAACCACCTTATTTGATTTTAACCCTGCACCCGGACAATTCACCAATACCGGTCTCGGCGATACCACCGCAGCCAAAGCAACCTTAAAAACCGACCAGGGGCTTGTAAGCCTCGGCGGCTGGGGAGGTTACATCGTGGTGGGCTTTGATCATACCGTACTTAACGCCGATGATAAAACGGATTTTATTGTTTACGGCAATGCCTTCGCTCAGTTTGCTGAACCCGGCGTTATCTGGGTAATGGAGGATAAAAATGGCAATGGCAAGCCTGATGATACCTGGTACGAGATCAAAGGCAGTGCTTTTTATAAAGATGGCTACACCCGTAATTATTCGGTGACTTATACCCGCCCGGCATGCGATACCTGTAGCGTGCCGTGGAAAGATAATAAAGGCAACACGGGTGTTGTGCAAACCAACATGTTTCATTCCCAGGCTTATTACCCTATCGGCCTTAAAACAAATACTTACACTTTAACAGGAAGCCTGTTGCCATCAAGCAATATCAATATGGACGATCCTACCTACATCACCAGTGCATCATTTGATTATGGCTATGCCGATAACACCGGCGGCGGTGATAAAATTGATATCAGCAGCGCTATCGATGATAAAGGCAATAAGGTAAACCTAAAGGGGATCGACTTTATCAAAGTTCAAACCGGCATCCTGGCCAACATGGGCTGGCTGGGCGAGCAGTCAACCGAATTTACAGGAGCTGCCGATCTGAGCCTGCTTAAATAATCTGCTACGCAATTCGAATAACAACTATTATAAAAATCATCATTATGAAAAAAACAATTACAACGAAGCTTGGCGCAATCGCATTTTCGTTACTGGTTTTAGTCGCTTCGTCATGTAAAAAGGACGAGGTAAGCTCAAGCAATAAGAAAACCCTTAAAACCGAATCATTAGGAAAGTATGATAACGGCTTCTTTTTAATTAACGAAGGCTGGTACGGCCATGGCACCGGAAGCGTAAGTTTTTACAGCTTTGCTACCAGCACCAAGCAGGATAGTATCTTTACTAAAGAAAACCCCGGCAAAACGCTTGATCCGGCTACTTCAACTTTAGAGTATGGAACAATATATAATAACAAACTGTTCCTGGTATCAAAAGTTGGTGGCCCGGTTGTGGTTACTGATCCATATTCGCTTAAAGAGCTTGGCCGCATTGCGGCCGTTGGCAGCAACAACTGGCAGGCTTTTGTTGGCATTGATGCTACCAAAGGTTTATTGAGCTCGGCAAGTGGTATCTATCCGTTTGATTTAACTACCTATACTACCGGCACAAAATTAACCAGCGTAACCGGCAGCGTTGGCGACATGATCAAATCGGGCAATTATATTTTTGTGTTATCGCAAAGCAAAGGTGTAGTGGTACTTAACGTGTCCGATTATTCGGTTGCCAAAATCATATCGGGCATGGTGGTAGCATTTACCAAAACTCCTGATGGTTCGGTATGGGCTGCAGGCGGCACTTCATTGATCAAAATCAATCCAACCACTTTGGCAGTGACAACTGTTACTTTGCCATTTACTGCAAACAGTACCTGGTTCGCATGGCATCCGGGTTCAATTACCGCATCTACCCAAAACAACACGGTTTACATAGCAAACAACGGGACATTTAGCGGCGCAACCACCATTTACAGGTATATTGATGGTAACGCAGCTTCTTTAACAAGTCCGTTCATCACTATACCAACAGGTAAAGAATTGTACGGCTCGGGTATTGGTTATGTTCCACAAACCAATCAGCTCGCGGTTACTACAGTAAAATCAGGCTTCGGTACTAACTATGGAGTTAATGATCTCTATTTTTATGATTTGAATGGTACACAAGTGGGCGACCTGCAATATTCAGGTTATTACTTCCCGGCTATACCGGTATTTCATTAATTCTTAATTTTTATCCTATAAAAAAGCTGAGGTTATATCTCAGCTTTTTTGTTAATTATTATTCAGTGAATGCTTTTTCATGATATAATGAAGCTCCAAAAGTGTGGCCGAGAAGATAAAATTAACGAGTTCCCATTTCTGATCCGACATGTTTTTTCAAATTAATCAAATTGCACGATTTTTCAATTGCATAAATTTCAAATTCGTGCAATTCGATTGATTGTAGCAAGTGCGAAAAATAATTCGTGTGAAAATTTTTTTTACTGCGATTTTGTAAACACATTAAAATTGTTTTAAAGACGATTTCTCTGACTAAGGAGTGCTTGGTGGATACAGTCTAAAAAAAAGCTTATAAAAAAGTAAAGCCCCTGATGGGCAGGGGCCTTTACTAACCAATTATAAACCTAAATTATGAGAAGACTTTTTTATGTGGTGTTATCTTTAACACGGTGTAAAAGTAACACTAAGTTTTGATATTCGAAAAATATTTTTTGTAATTTTTTTGTAAGTTTTACTAATTACTTTCTCTTCCGATATCTTATTGTCAAAAATAAGAATAATTCATTATTAATTTACTAATTTTTTGAAAATTGTTTAATGAAATTACTTTCGACTATATTTCAGAGCAAAAAACAAGCTATTTTGATTTTAAAGTTTACAAAAATTTAATTTTAAATGATTTTTAAATTAAAACAAGGGTTTAAAATGGCATTAAAACTAAAAATACACCCGTAAAAGACTTTAAAAACTACTTAACTCTTAATTTTTAGATTTAAAATACACAAAACGGCTCTTTTTTTTCAAATCAATCTCACTGTTTAGCTTCTTCAAAGAACTATTGTTTGCTAAAACAATTTATGTCCTAAACGTAAGCGCGTTATAAAAATTACTTTACAAAGGCTTTTTTTTAAAGATGCTTTAACATTTTTGCAGCCAAATAAGCTACCTCTTAAAATATGTCTTCAGTATCTACCACAAAACAACATCCGCATCTTACACCCTTAACCCTATGGATCATGACCATAGCTACAGGTTTAGTGGTGGCCAATATATATTATAACCAACCATTGCTGGCCGATATGGCACATACTTTTGGCGTAAGCGATAAAAAAGCGCAGCAAATATCGCTTTTTACACAAATAGGCTATGCTACTGGCTTGTTATTTATAGTGCCGCTGGCCGATATGCTTAAGCGTAAGCGACTTATTTTATTAGACTTTATCCTCATGATCATATCATTAATAGCCAGCGCTATGGCATCATCGGTAACTATACTCATGATAGCGGGTTTTTTGGTGGGTGTATCGTCAGTAATTCCGCAATTACTGATCCCCATGGCAGCACATTTGGCTAAACCTCATGAGCGGGGCAAAAAAATTGGTTTTGTAATGAGCGGTTTGCTAATAGGTATTTTACTATCACGCACACTAAGCGGTTTTATAGGCGAACATTTTGGCTGGAGAAGCATGTATTACATAGCTGCAGGGCTAATGTTGCTCATTTGGCTCATGATATTTTTGTTTTTGCCCGAAATTGAACCCGATTACAAAGGCAATTACGGTAAATTAATGAAATCATTAATCCATTTGGTGAAAACCCAGCCTAAATTAAGGATGGCCGCTTTCCGCGGTGCGCTATGCTTTGCAACTTTCAGCGCTTTTTGGACAACCTTAGTGTTCCTATTAAAGCAGCCGCAGTTTAACGAGGGCAGCGCGGCCGCCGGTATGTTTGGCCTGGTTGGCGCTTTTGGGGCAGTCGCCGTTGGTTTTATGGGCAGGTTAAGCGATAAAATGGATGCACACAAGCTATCTATCTATACACTCGCGCTTATCCTGGTCTCCTTTATTGTATTCTATTTTTCAAGCCATAGTATCATCGGGCTCATTATAGGAGTTATCCTGCTGGACATGGGCGTTCAGGCTACGCATATCTCCAACCAGTCTATCATTTTTGCATTGATCCCTGAAGCTCGCAACCGGATCAATACAGTATACATGGTGTCTTATTTTATAGGCGGGGCCCTGGGCACCTTCTTCGCCAGCCTGGTTTGGAAAAACTACGAGTGGAATGGGGTATGCGCTATCGGTGTTATCTTATCAGTAATAGTGATCATAGTGCATTTGTTAAGCTACAGGAAATCGTCCGCTGTTGCAACGAGTGTTCGCTAATACTTGCCTGTTAATTGGCTTCTGACGGTTGCTTTGATGGCATTGATCAAAAAAAGTTAAAAATTCGTCTAAAAAAATATCATTGAACTTCAGCTATTTACATCTTATTGTAAAATAAAACTGAAGTTTTAATGACTTTTTATGCCCTTCCGGAAAAGTTTGGCATTGATTTGGAGAAGTACTAATCAAACGCAGCTGTTATGGAAGCAAAAGACAAAGCGGTTAAAACTGAAGAAGAGAAAGAATGGGAAAATCCGGTGGAACCAACCAAGACTTCAGACCCGCGTGACGAGGAGCAAATACTGAGGCAGTATAAAGAAGCTAAACGCCGCCACGACAACCTCAGCGAGAACGAAGACGAAAAAAAGAAAGACTAAACAAAGACATTAAAATATTAAAAACCTACAACATGAAAACGCAAAAACAAACATCAACTACCAAACTTATAGCCAGCTTTGACAACACGCTTAAAAATATCATCATGAGCGATCTGAAAGCTATTAAAGCTAAAACACCGTACTTAACACCGGCTGCTTAAACTAAACATAAAACATTACACCTACCTACAACTCCATCTACCTATGAAAGCATATAAACCAACACCAGCAATAACTAAATTACTTGCACGCTTTGACGCCGAATTATTAGAGCTGTTAAGGGAAGATCTGAAAAACTACCGGGCTAAAACCCAATTCATGAGCAACAACAAGCAGGTAGCAGCACAGCAAACGCTGTCTGCCGCTTGATCAACATATATCTACATCTACCTATCGAGTACTAACATCACCTATGAAAACGTGGAGCCCTGTAACAAACAGGGCTCTATTTTTTTGCATAAATCTGGAGTGGGTTTAATATTGTGTTAAGCCTGTATAATATTAAATAACAATATGTTAACATCCGGGTCATCTAAAGGAAACGGCTATAACGGTTATTTGGAATTAAAGCGGCAGGCGAAACATATTCGCCGGTCATAAATAAAGTTTTATGCATTTTTCAATCCCCGCGGTTATTCTCCCCTTCCTTGGCCAGGTGGATCTGAGCGGTTCGCTGCTCGTTGTTTTTCTCCTTTGCATACTGGCAGTTATTGGTTTCGAGTTCGTGAATGGTTTTCATGATACAGCCAACGCGGTAGCTACGGTTATTTATACCAAAGCCCTGAAGCCGGTTTACGCTATTCCATGGTCGGGCTTCTGGAACTTTTTAGGCGTTTGCCTTGGCGGGGTTACCGTAGCTATGGGCATTTTAAAACTGGTGCCTTTAGATACACTGATGACCTTGCCGGTGAGTGTTGGCGCCTGCCTGGTGCTTGCCGTGTTATTATCATCTATTATCTGGAATTTGGGTACCTGGTACTTAGGCATCCCCTGTTCAAGCTCACACACCATGATAGGCGCCATGATTGGCGGCGGACTTGCCTTTACCTTATATTATAATGGCCCGGGCGTAAACTGGGGTAAAGCCGGCGAAATAGGCTCATCACTCATACTTTCGCCGATAATAGGTTTTGGCGCAGCAGTATTGCTAATGTTGTTTCTGAAACATGTTACCAAATCGCACGCATTATTTCATATCCCCAGCGGAGAAAATGACCGGCCGCCTATACACATTCGTCTTTTGCTGGTTACTACCTGTACGCTGGTAAGCTTTTTTCATGGCAGTAATGACGGGCAAAAAGGTGTGGGCTTATTCATGTTGATATTGATAGCGTTTTTACCGGCCCGCTTTGCAGTGAACCACGCGGTACCTAACGATAAAGTTTTATCGGCCCTGAACCAAACGGAGTTGATTATCAATCAGCGGCTTGGTAACGCTGGCGAAAAGAAACCTGTTTTAACAGAGCTGGCAACAGCCATCAATCAAACCAAAGCATCCCTGGCCGAAAAAAATGAAAAAGAGGTAGCAAAAACTTACCGTTACCGTAAACAGGTTGAGGGAATAATTAAAGATATCAGGGCTGTAATTAAAGATAACAAGGTAAACCTGGAGGCGAAGGACAATGAGGTGCTTACCAATGCCGCCAACGAATTGGAGCATGTAACTGATTTTGCACCAATTTGGGTTATCGCTATTATCTCCATTTCGCTTGGTATAGGAACTATGATAGGCTGGAAAAGGATAGTGGTTACCATTGGCGAAAAGATTGGAAACGAACATTTGAATTATGCCCAGGGGGCAACATCCGAGATAGTGGCAGCATCAACCATAGGTTTAAGTACAGGCTTGGGTTTGCCGGTGAGTACTACGCACGTATTGTCAAGTGGAATAGCCGGAGCCATGGTTGCATCAGGCGGTAAAGGGAATTTAAATAACAATACGCTTAAAAACATCGGGTTAGCATGGATACTTACTTTGCCGGTTGCGATAATTTTAGCATTTTTATTATTCATGCTTTTTCATTTGTTTATATAATACGGTAAAATGAAACAGATACTGGTAGCCACCGATTTTTCAAAATGCGCCGCAAACGCCATGGCCTATGCTATGGAACTGGCAAATATATTAGGCCGGGAAGTTTGCGCTATACACGCCATACACCCTACCGAGGGAATCAACAACAGCACCTACAACGCCATTTTTATTGAAGACTACTACAATAACAAGCGCGAAGCGCTAAAAGAATGGGTAAGTATTTATACCGAAGGCGAGAAGTATAAAAATGTTAAGGTAACCACGCTTTGTGATGTAGGCTTTTTAAAGGCAGTGATAACCCGGTATGTTGAAAAGCACGAGGTTGAATTACTGGTGATGGGCATCATGGGAGCTACGGGTATCAGCGGTATCGTAGGCAGTAATGCCAGCATGGTAGTAACCAAAATAAAGGTACCTACGCTGATCATCCCGCTGGAAAGTAAGTTTGAAAATGTGCCGATGATAACGTTGGCCACCGACTTTGAAACCCGCCTTTCAGCTGTTGATGTAAATGCTTTAAATGAAATGATCAAGGCGTTTGGCTCGGCTAAAATGCAGGTGCTTTATGTG
>NZ_DASVOB010000324.1:0-13629 GCF_036383575.1 Mucilaginibacter sp. | reverse complement strand
CCATTAGCTCAAACTATTTTCAAAAATCATTTAAAGATAGCGAAGGCAACTTTTGGGTGGCTACTTATTATGGCGGGCTTAACCTGTTTGATGAAACAACACACAGGTTTGCCAGGTTCACGGAAACTGCTGATAAAAAAGACCGCATCCAGGGCAACAACATCGTATCCATCAATGAAGATCGGAACAAAAACCTTTGGATAGGTACCGATGATGGCGGGCTCAATTGCTATAACCTGCGCACTAAAAAGATCAGTCATTACTTTAATAGCCTTGAAAAGCTGCCCGACTTGCGGGTGATCTTCATTGATCATAAAGGCAGGCTTTGGCTTGGGCAAGCCGGGCTTTACTTGTTTGATGCCGTAAAAAACAAATTTGAGGTCTATACCGACAAAGCCGGGCTGGGCACCGGGTTTATTAAAAGCATAGAAGAAGATACTGCCGGTAATTTCTGGATCTCGGGCTCAAACGGGATGATCAAGTTTAATCCTTCAAACCTGCAATTCAGCAAATACAACGCTGCCGACGGCTTGCAAGGGCAGGAATTTGAAGCTAATTCATCATTAAAGGCAAAAAACGGCTACCTGTATTTTGGCGGTGTGGATGGCTTTAATGTTTTCAATCCTTCGGCCATTGTGGGTAACCCTTATATCCCGCCGGTTTATATTACCGGGTTGGAAGTATTCAACAAAATAGTAGAGCCCAATGCGCCCGGGTCACCGCTTTCGGGCGATATCAGTCTCACCAAATCAGTCACTTTAAATCATGGGCAGTCAACCATCGCCTTGTATTTTGCAGCACTCAATTATACCGCTGCCGAAAACAATAAATACAGCTACCGGCTGGAAGGCCTCGACCCCAACTGGTACTATACTACTGAGCGCAAAGCAGCCTACACCAATCTGGAGCCGGGAACTTACACATTTACTGTGCGGGCAGCCAATAACGACGGCTTATGGAACCGTACCGGCACTTCGCTGGTGATCATCATCACTCCCCCATTTTGGGCAACCTGGTGGTTCAGGACATTGATGATCGTGGTTATCCTGTTCAGTATTTATGAAATACTGCGTTTTAAAAAGAACCTCGACCTGCGCAAGATCGAAGAAAACAAACGCGAGGAAATGCACCAGTTGCAACTCCAATTTTTCACCAATATTTCGCATGAGTTTCGCACGCCGCTGTCGCTGATATTAGGTCCGCTGGAAACGTTGCTTGAAAAAGGCAAATCGGCTACAAGCCAGTATTACGAAGTGATGTACAGGAATGCCAACCGCCTGCTCCTGCTCATTAACGAGCTGATGGATTTCCGAAAAGTGGAATCAGGGGTACTGAGCCTGAAGGTTACACCTGGTAATCTCAATACTTTTATCAATGAATTAGCTGCCGAGTTTAAAGAAGCGGCCTTGCAAAAAGACATTAGTTTAAATGTAGTATTAAACAACACCCTCGATAATACCTGGTTTGACAGGCAGGTACTTGAAAAAATTGTGCTGAACCTCATCAACAACTCGCTGAAATATACTCCGGCTAAGGGGATGGTAACGGTTGAGGTGCTGAACAATTTAGAGGATTTTAAGTCCGGCTTTGAAAATGAACTGGTATTAAAAAATAACTTCAGGGCGGGCAGGTATGCTTACATCAGGATCTCGGATAATGGCATCGGCATTTCTAAAGATTCTATACAGCATTTATTTGAACGCTATTACCGCATTACCGAAACCCACCTTGGTTCGGGCATAGGCTTGGCTTTTGTGAAAAGCCTTACAGTATTACATAAAGGCGACATTTATGTATACAGCCAGCGGTATGCCGGTACTGATATCATCATCGGTCTACCTGTTTCAGAAAGTGACTACGGCCCGAAAGAAAAATGGAGTGAAGCCGCAGAACCGGGCGGTACAAGATTGGAAAGCATCCAGATGGAGCCTATCGCCCCTACCGGGCCACTGTATCCGGCAAAGACCAAATTGGCCAACAACAATCATAAATACCGGATCCTGATAGTTGAAGACAATGACGAGATCAGGGCATTTATTAAAAGTTCGCTTGAAGAAATTTATACCATTAACGAAGCTGTTGACGGAGCTGATGGCTTAGCCAAAGCCAAAGAGCAATTGCCCGACCTGATTATCAGCGATGTGATGATGCCGGGCATGAACGGCATCGACTTTTGCCATGCCATAAAAGAGGACCTGGATACCAGCCATATCCCCTTCATAATGCTTACTGCCAAAACCAATTTACAGGCCGAAATTGAAGGCATCGACTCGGGGGCCGATCTGTATCTGCCCAAACCTATCAGCATTAATTTACTTACCTTATCCATCCGTAATATTTTTGAGCAGCGGCAAAAGCTAAAGGAGCGCTACCTCAAAAACCATCATATTGAAGCAAGAGAATTGGTGCACTCATCAAAGGATAAGGAATTTATGGATAAATTACTCCTAATCATTGATAAGGAACTGAGCAACCCAGATCTTGATGTGGAACAACTTTGCAATACCATAGGTATGAGCCGCACCAAGCTTTATCATAAGATCAAAGAGATCTCAGGCCAGGCGCCAAACGAATTTATCAGGAGCATCCGGCTCAAGAAAGCTATCGAGATCATGACCCATGAGGATGTGCTGCTAACCGAGGTAATTTATCGTGTAGGCATCCAAACCCAATCGTACTTTACCAAGGCTTTTAAAAAAGAGTACGGAAAAACCCCCACGCAGTTCTTGCAGGATCTACAGCCGGAAAAGTGAAGTAAATAATCATAGCCCCGTAAGCTTATTGAAATAAACCGTGCAGTCAATAAAATTACCCTGCACATTATTTAACTTAACACCGTAAAAGGAATTACCGTTAAATAATGGCACCAAAAACAACGCGTTATGGATTTTACAGCCTATCAACAGCTATTTTTTGAGATTTTAAACAGTCCTAACCCCGCTGCTCCATATAATAACCCTGATTATTTAAATTACACGAGGTTAAACTGGTCGCGTCAGCAACGTTGGCTTAAAGTTGGCGTACTGAATCCGGAGCTGACAAATGCCATCGAAAAGATCAGCAAGCCACAATTGTGGACAGTTATTACAGAGGCCTGGTGTGGCGATGCTTCGCATACTATACCGTTCCTGCATCGCCTTTCGGAATTAAACCCGCTCATTAAAGTTGAGTACCAACTAAGAGATTCTCCACCGTTTTTGATTGAAAGTTACCTGACCAATGGTACCCGATCGATCCCGAAGATCATTATTGCAGATGAAAACGGTGCTGACCTTGCTACCTGGGGGCCCCGCCCGGCCGAATGCCAGCAGTTATACCTGCAAATGGTTAAAGATCATGTTGAAATGAGCGAGAAGAAGATAGCATTGCAGAAATGGTATAATGAGGATAAAGGCGAAAGCTTTCAGCTGGAGTTTTTAGCTATCATTAATGCAATACGATAACTCTGGCTAAAACGTACAACTCCCAAAAACAACTTAGCAATCTCAAAAATAGCATACAAAAAGGCGTCATTGGCGTATAACATCAGGGTCCTCTGCGAGTTTAAGTTAACCCACAAAATTGATAGTCAAATTGCTTATAGCCAATTGAGTAAGTTGAGCCCCTCTGGGGCTCGGGTAAGGGGTGTAACGTTATTTCTACAAACCTTTTCCCCCTCTGGGGGATTTTTATAGTTTAATAAACAGGTATTAATTGAGATGCCTAAGGACAGATGCACCAGAGGTGCAAAAGGTTTGTAGCATAAAAAACAGAAATACCCTTTGCCCCAGAGGGGCAAAACAAAACGCCTTGCTGATTAAACGAAAGCAATTTTGTGGGTTAACTTAAATCTGCGAGAGACCCTGATGGGACAGTAAAAAAAATGTCATTGCGAGCGATAGCGTGGCAACCTCACGGAAGCATATCCGCCCTGCATAGTGTGCGATTGCTTCGTCGTTCCTCCTCGCAATGACATGTTTTTTGTCTTCCCAACGCACCTACAGACTGGAGTCGAGCGGCGGCTGGAGGCTTAAATTATCTTTTTTCGCTTTCCTTCACCTTAAGCTCTTTACCCGCAATATCTTCCCAGCGATAGTAATGAAAAGTTTTATCGTTGCTCATCACCACAAAAATGCCATGTTTAAAAGTATCATTTAATGGTGTAGCGGTTACATCGCTGCCGTCGCTTTGCCTAGCAGCTACGTTTGCTATTTTCAGCAATTTATGCTCAAAAGGGTTTGCTTTAGTGCCTTCCCTGCTGAAGATCTGGAAGCGGTTAGCGCCCTGGTCAGATACCAGGATGTATCCTGTTGTATCGTTCAGTTTATAAATTGAGATTCCCTCATGATCGGCATTAAAGCCTGATGTGCCGAATATCGCCAATTCCTGGTCTCCTTTTTCGGGATCGGCATAATACTGGCGAACACCCACTTGTTCATCTGAATAGTATATATACCCCAGTTCATTATCAACAGCAATTGACTCAATTTCCTTTTTGCCGCTGTATTTACCGAACTTGCGCACCAGTGTAGCTTTAACATTGCCGGTGCCATCGTCAGATAATAAATACTGCCAGATATATCCGCCGATTTGCGGGCCATTTTTGCGACCGGCTATGGCATACATTTTTCCATCTTTTGAGGTATAAATAGAGATGCCCATCAAATCGCGGTATTCAAAACCTGTTTCGCCTACAAAAGCATCAATACCACCGTTATCTACCGGCTTCATATCCGGCAATGAAAAAATCCGGAGTTTGTGGGTCATGCGTTCGGTAGTAATAACAATATCGGTGGGCTTCCCGCCAAGCATTAGGCCATAAGCAAGGTCAACGTTATTAGGGCGTTTTAAACCACGAACAACTTTATCCTTAATAATTTTTCCCTGAAGATCGAACACATAAAGAGCGCCTTCACTGTTTTTATCGGTGCCAATGATAAGGCTTTTAGCCGGATCGGCAGGGTTGATCCATATGGCAGGATCATCGGTATCATACAATACAGGCTCGGTAATAACTACCGGTTTAATTTCGGGAGATGCACTGCCGGGGATAGTAAGGCCTTTATTATTGCGTACCTGGCTTTGGCCGCATGCGGTATTACCTATGGCAACAGCAAGTACAACAAATGCTAATTTGCTTAATTTATTCATTGATCATTATTAATAAAAATGATCCTGCAAGAGTATGCAGGACCATTGCGATGAGTTAATTTATTTTGTTCCGAAAGCGCCGATGTAAGTAGCCGGATCAGGAGATACATAAGTTATCCCGTTTACGGTGATACCTGCAGCATGATGACGGGTAAAATTGGTGATACCATGGTTTAAAGCAGGCGAACCGCTTTGCAAATGGAAATCCCAGGTTACATCATAAACCGCATTCAATACCGGTGTTGATTCAGGATAGTTCACAAATTTAGGATCGTTATCGCCGGCATTGGTGCCTCTGATCTCATTAACACCGCCAATAATATCTTTTGACGGTTGAAACTGGTTTACCGTTGTTTGATCATAACCGTAGTAAAGGTTATTGCTGATGATGGTACGTTTATCTTCGGTTGATTTGGTATCGCGTTTGATACCAAAACGGGTGTTGGCAAACAGGTTATTGTAGATATCGGCGTGAACGTTATTCTCCAGCCAGATAGATCCGCCTTTTGCAGATGGCCTGCGCCAGCCGGTGTTTACCATGGTGTTGTTATAGGCAATGATATAAGCCTGCGGGGTGCGGTCGCCCGAATTTGATAGCTTCAGGGCATTGGTGTTGGCGCTGTAAACCAGGTTAAAGCCAACATCAGCTAAACAGCCCGATTTAAAGTTCATAGCCTCGCCGCCGGTTACACCAGTGGTATAAAATGTATTGTTGGCAAAAATGATATTACCACCTTCAATATAGGTACAATCTTCCTGAAAGTTACGTACGATTGAGTTTACAACAATAAGCTTCCCGTTAACATTTGAAAACCACAGAGCAGGTAAGTTTTCGCCGGCCACGGCTTTGTAAAGCCCTTGTTTTACCGATGTTGAAGCATCAGATGTTGTATTACCACCATACTCTAAAATGGTGTGGTCAAGCACCAGCTCAGCACAGGTTTTAGCTGCCAGGATACCGCCCCACATCTTACCAAATTTTTTGGCATCGGTACGGTATGCCGGGTTTACTGTTATCCTTACCGGGTTTTCGGCAGTCCCTAAGGAGTAAAGGTTACCTTTTACTATAAACTCAGGTTTAGCAATGGTATCCATCAATACGGTTACCCCCTCTTCAATAGTAAGCGACTTACCCTCAGGGATAATGATATCACCTTTAATAATCTGGGTGCTGCCTTTGGCCCAAACACCAGATACCTCACCACTTGCTGATCCGTCGCCAGAGCTTGCATCAACGTCAAGATTAGCTTTTCTGCAACTGCTAAAGGCTACGGCCGATAGCAGCATTACTGCAAATATTTGTTTTAATTTCATTGTAATGCCTTTTATTTATGTTTTATAAATTATTTAGAGTTTATAGCGAACGCCTATCAGGTAGGTTTGCTTGTAGTAGTCACTACGGATTAGCGTTTGTCCGTTTGCTACGATGTTATCATCTTTCAATGTCGCGTTTTCAGGGTTGGTACCTTTTATAAACAGTTTGCTTGGGGTGTTAAGCAGGTTACCGGCTTTAACAAATACACTCAGGTTATTTTTAAACCTCTTTTCAGCAGATGCATCCATTTGGATAAAACCACGCTGCCAAAGGTCATTGTTCAGGAACTGCGATACGGTATTGATACGCGGACCGGTATAAGCTCCGGCAATTTGTGCATCCCAACCTTTTTTAGTGTCTTTATATAACAATGAAAGGTTAGCGATATGTTCTGACTGACCATACAGCGGCCTTGTTTGGTTTACCGAAATTTTGCGGGTATCACCATTGGCATCGGTGATGTAAGTATCTTTAGGAGTAGTGATGCGTGAGTGGGTATAGGTATAGTTTGCCTTTACACCAAACTTGTTAAAGAATTTAATGAAATCAAGCTCCAACCCGTAGTTTTTTGCTGTACCAAAGTTGCCTGGTATATAATAAGTATCCTGTCCGCGTGTAGCATCGGCCTGGAAGCTGTATTCAATAGGATTCATGATCCTTTTGTAAAATGCACCTGCTAACAATTGAGTACTTGCATCAGGGAACAGCTCATATCTTAAATCATAGTTATCAGCAACGGCATGTTTAAGATCAGGGTTTCCGCGTTCATTATATTCATCCCCTACTCTTCCACCGGGAATAAGCTCATAAAAGCCGGGGCGGTTAACTGATTTAAAATAAGAAGCATGAAGTTGCTCTTTATCAGTTAAAAAGTATTTAAGGGTTAAGCTTGGCAATACATCGGTATAGATCTGGTTACCTGTTGGCCTCGTCTCGCCCTGCGGGAAAAGCATCCGATAGCCCTGGTTGGTGTGCTCCACACGGGCACCACCAACTACCTGGATGGTTTTTGTGGTAAATTTAAACATACCATAGCCGGCTCCTATCTTTTCAGAGGCATCGTTGGTTAAGGAGTTATTTACAGCACCACCCGGGTTGGTTACGTTAAAGTTAAGCTGGGTGTAGTTCGTAAAATCGGTACCGTATAATGCACTTGGATTTGTTGCTGTAAGATTGTAATTGTTATAAAAGCTGCTACGCTCTTTATCACGATATAAACCACCAGCAGAGAAATCTACATTAACGCCACCAATCGGAGCGGTATAGGTAAGGTCGAGGTAACCTGCTTTATCCTCATCAGTGTTACGTTCCCAGCGGTGGGTAAGTGAAGTACCGTTTGTGAGGTAAGTAGGTCTGTCTACAAAGTTCTCACGCACGCCGTTTAAGCTGATAGTAGTGTTATTAGGCACTTCATTTTCGGCCGAAGAGTAAACTGCCGACCACTGTACTTTAAGTTTATCATTAAATAATTTGTGATCACCGCGTAGTGTTCCGCTGTAAATTTGTTGCTCGGTAAAACGGCTGCGGGTTGCATAGCCTAACTGGGCATTTCCTTTGTCCGGATCATAATCGGTTGAAAAACTGGTAGATTTTTCATCGCGGACCTGGATATTGGTTAAGTTAACATAGGTGTTAAACAAGCTCAGTTTATTGCGGCTGTTTATCACATAATCAACTTTTGAAAATACACCATACCGTTTTTGTTGTTCTGAATACTCCCTGTCGGCCCGGCTGGTAACAGCGGCGTATTCGGCTGTCGGAACTACTTTCGAGCTGTAAAACACACTGTTGCTACCGCGATACGTATTCTGATAGCTTCCCGCTACCAATACACCCAGCTTGTTATTAAAAAAACGCTGACCTAATGACAAGCTACCAACAAGATTTGGGGCCGGGTGTTTAAGCGAGTAGTTTAAAGTTCCGGTACCAAAATCGGCCTGGGTTGCCTGGTAGGCTTTACCATTGAGTTCATATGGCGATTTGTGGTTAATGCCTGAATAATCGAAACTCATAAACTTACGATCAAGAAGCAACTGGCTATAACCACCTGCAATGTTGGCGTTAATTTCAAAGCGTTCGGGAGCGTCTTTCATCACCATGTTAACAACACCACCTACGGCATCACCTTCAAGATTTGGGGTAAGTGTTTTGTAAACTTCCAATCGCGAAAGCAGATCTGACGGGAAGATATCAAGCGGAACATAACGGTATTTGTTATCCGGGCTCGGTATCTTAATGCCATTCACCAGGGTATAGTTGTAACGTTTATCCATACCGCGCAAAATGGCGTACTGGCCATCGCCGTTGGTATTACGCTCAACAGATACACCGGATACACGGGAGATAACGTTAGCCACTGTCAAATCGGGCGATACTTCGATAGCCCTGCCCGATACAATGTTCATTACCTGTGTGGCCTGCTGCTCAATACGGCGGGCGGTCCTTTCGGTCGAGCCATTTTTCTGCGACACCACGCTGATCTCCTGTAATTGCTTGTTTGCCTCTTCCAGGTATATTTTCAGATGCGGGTTATCATCTTTGGTTATTTCAACCTGCTGCACTGCGGTTGTATACATAACGAAAGAAACCCTTACAGAAAAGGTACCTTTTGGTACATCCTTCAATTCAAACGAACCATCGAGGCCGGTTGTCGTAGCGATCTTCGTTCGGTCGAGGCTAACGGTGGCCCCCACCATAGGCTCGCCGGTTTTCCGGTCATAAACATGACCTTTCAGCTTGGTTGCGTTAGCGGCGGTAACGCATAACAGCATGAATAATAATGATTGTAAGTATTTTTTCATTTTGCGAAACGATTAATGCAATTGTGATTTGCTTTTTGACGGCGCAAAAGTGTTTAAACCAACAATACATCCGTTACAAACTGCCGTTACAAAAAGGAAACAGCGTTACATGAGGCGTATACGCAACAGCAGCACAAAATTACAATTAATTGATTTTCAATACTATATCAAAAACCAAACCCTCCATTATCATTCAGTTACCGTTACATTAAGCTAATGTTAAGCATCAAAAAAAAGGAAAAATGGCGAGTGTTTGGATTACAGGGCCTGTATAAAGGTGCTGAGGTTTTCGCCCTGATCAATGTCAAGTTTCTTCCTTAAACGGTAACGGGCCACCCTTAAACTATCAATAGAAATGCCTAATAAGCCTGCGATATCCTTCGAATCCATATTAACTTTAAGCAGTGCTATCAGGCGCAGATCTGTTGAGGTAAGATCACTGCTGCGCTGTTTCAGCTTATCAAAAAAGCTTTGGTGAACCTGTTCAAATGCAACGGTAAATTCTTTCCAGTGCTGCTCATGGTTAAAGCTTTGATTTATTTGCTGAACAATTTGCTGCATCTGCCGCTTCTGGTCGCGCTTATCTTCTTTAACCATATCCTGCAGGGTATTGCGCATGCTCTCCAATAGCTGGTTGTTTTTGATGAGATTTAACGTGTGGGATGACAGTTCCTGTCCTTTAAGTTCCAGCTGCTGTTTAAGGCTTTCTTCCTCCAGCTGTTTATTCTTTAACTCCAGTTCCATTAAGCCACGCTGGGCTTCAAATATCGACCTGTTTTGCTCGGCCAAAACACGTTGGTCACGTATTTTAAGGCGCTGCCTGCTGAAGGTGACAAATCCCAGGATAACAAGCAGCAGAAAAATGGTAATGCCGGCTATAGTAACTATCTGGTTGGTTTTACGGATATTATTAAGGCGGGTAATTTCGTCGCTTTTTTTATCCATATCATATATCACCTGCAAAAATGAAGTTTGTTTAATGCTTTCCCTCGAGTAAACCTCAAGCGAGTATTTGCGGCTGAGTTCGAGGTAATGATAAGCGCTGTCCAGCCTGTTCAAGAGCTGATATGATTTGCCCAGGTCACGGCAAGAGGCAGCCAGCTGGTACAGGTTATCTGTTTTCAGCGACAATGCGTAAGCTTTGCGCGATTGAATGATCCCTTCCTCATACTTACCGGTTTTCCGCAAAATATCGCCTATATTATTGATCACCTCAATACTGGCAACTTCGTTATTGTATTTGTTATAGATCTCTAACGACTTTTTAAAGCAGGAATATGATGAATCGTAATTTGCCAGGTCCTCGTGAATGCTGCCAAGGTTCTCGTATATTTTTGCCTGCCCGTAATCGTCGCCTATGCGCTTATAGCTGCTTAGAGCCAGGCGCTGGTAGTAAAAGGAACTATCGTATTTATGGTGCTTTTCGTACAGGTGGCCAATAGCGCCAAAGATCTCGGCCTGACCTTTTTTATTATTGGTTGCCTTATATAAAGTCAGCGCCCTTTTATACAGCTGGAATGATTTATCTGATTGCCTGTTATAATAGTACAGGATCCCCATTTTACCGAGATTTTCGGCCAGCAGGTCCTTATTGCCAACCTGCCCGAATACCTTATCGGCATGTAAATAAAAATCAAGGGCCTGCGCATAATGGCCCTGGTTAAAACAGATCTGCCCCATTTGCTGCAGGCTCATACCGGCTTTAAGGTTATCATTATCCTGAACAGCGTCGGCGTGGAGCTTTTTCAGAATGATAAGCACCGAATCGGGGTGCTGCTGAGCCTGTAATTGAAGTTCCTGAAACCGGTCAGTTTTGTTTGATTGAGCCAAAACCGTTGTATCAGCTATTAATAAAAACAGATACAGCGTTATTTGAATAAGCCTGGCAAAGCGTTTAATCATATCTGAAAATTGAGCGGGTGATCATCAAGTTAAAGAAGCCACTCTTTAACCACTAAAGCATCAAAAGAGCATACAAAAGAAGCATTTCAATGTTACTTTAATGTTAACTAAACACAGCGTGTTAACTACATTACATTCATCAGGCCGCTCAACCCGCTTCTATTCATCGTCCTGTGTCTCTTTTAGCTCATCTTCTTTTTTGCCTTTACCCAAATGGATAATAGGTTTATCCTGGGTTCCGGTGATCGTCATCGGGATGCCGAAAATACCAAATGGCGGCAGCCCCAACCTGAATTTCAGGTTCAGCTTACCATCTAAACCTACCTGGCCTTCAAACCTTGGCCTGAAACCGGCAATGCGCATTTTAGTACGCTCAATGGTCATGATGTTATTGGCTATAGTAGTTTTAATATCAACCTTTTTAACATCGCCATGGCCAACACTGTCATGCCCGGTTTGTTTGCCTACAGCACTCAGTAGCTTCAACCCATATACCTTAACCTGTTTTACGGAGAGTACACCACCGCCTTTTAATGAAGGGTAAACAGGTTTCATATCACTATTGAGCTTACCGGCCAATTTATAATCTAAGGATACAACACCTTGTACATGCTCTGCCGAAGTAGCCATATCATGGAACAATTTGATCTCGCGGTAAGCACGTTGAATATCAAATTCTTTGGCGCTAATGTGATAATCAAAAAATGCTTTCTGCGGATTAATACTACCATAAGTGGCATCCATAACAACAGGAGCTCCTATCAGGCTAAATCCGGCTTGCTTAAGTACGATCTGCCCGTTGGTGATGTTCATTGCACCTTTGGCGTCGCTGATATCCAAACCGCTATATTTTACCTTTTTAACATCAGCTGCAAAATTAAGATCAAGGTTTGCAGGCACCAATATCACGCCCGATGATTTGGTTGGTTTAGCAGACGCAGGCACACCTGCAAAAGCCATAAAATCATCGGCAACAATCAAATCACTCTTCAAATTAAACTCACCTTTTAGCGGTGAATTTGGCTGCATAGCATAACCTATCACATTGGATAAAGCACCGTCAAGCACCACTATCGATTTACCGTAGTTGGCCTTAAACTGGTCGAACTTCATTTTGTCCTGGTTAAAGCTGAATACGCCGTTGGTAATAAAAAACGGCTTCGGAAACAGCTCGGTGGTAAGTTTGATGTTCTTCACCTTCATGCTGCCCGAGTTGTCCAATTTATCATAATGACCCGAGGTAGCATCGCTTTGTTTGCCTTTCAGTTTAAAGTTGGTACTTACAAATCCATTTACATCGTAACCCTTTACAGCAAAAACCTTATAAATTTTACCCAGATCCAAACTGCCGCGTGAGGCCACATTGTAATCAAGGTCATCAAAATTGCGGAGATTGGCCCTCAGCAAAAATGGCTGCCCTTCAAAGCTGAACGAAACCGGTTTGATATTCACCTTAAGCCCTTTTAATGAGCCCGTATTATTAAAAATATTAACACTCACCTGCACATTTTGCATAGGGTGCGGGTAGTACTTGGTTTGGATGTAGCCGTTTTTCAGGTTGATCTCGGCATTGGTAACCGGAAAAATGCGGCGGGCAGGGATATACCTTCCCTTGCTTTGCAGATTAGCATCAAAATCACCGCGAAAATCAATGCTATCAACCGGGTAAAACTGTTTGATATCGTCTAAATGAAATTTGGCATTCAAACCCGCGTCAATTAAAGCGCCGGCCTTGTTACTAAGCTTCAGATAGCCTTTGATATAATTATTTAGCGCGTTAATGTTCAGGTTACGCACATCCATAGTAGCATTGGCAATATTATGATCGGGACAGGCGGCATCCAGGTCAAAACTGATATTATTGATGGCTTGCGGCAGTTTGGTATATTTAAAATACCCGTTCCTGAATGTCGACTTAAGTTTAAATTGAGGGATGCTGGTGATCACCGTATCTACCTTTTTTCTTAGGCCCGTTTTCTTGATGCCGGTAGTGTATTTGCCTTCGGCCAATAAATGTAAACCGTACCTTCCTTTTACCTGGAATGGCTTAATTCCAAAAACTTTATACCATTGTTCCAGGTCAATTTCGGTATTCACCTTGGCATAAATATAAGGCGATTTGATCCCCTTTAATTTTAATACTGAACCAAAGTAATCCTTACCAATATTAAAATAAACCGAATCAACATTAACGTTTAAACTATCAGGGTTAAGACCAGGCAGACTGGCATCCATGTTCAGGTACAGGTTTTTAACCGGTGCGGGGGTACTTTTGTTAACGATGGAACCATCACGCACTTTCATACTGATGCTTAAATTAGGCATGATATTTTTTGAGGCGATGTACTTTCCGCTAAGGTCAAGCTGAATGATGCCGTTACCGCTGATATCCATGTTATCAACATATTTGGCGTACTCATCCGGGATAGCGGTAAAAACATCGCCAAGATCATTCTGATCACTCCTGATCTTGAAATCCAT
>NZ_DASVOB010000323.1:0-8763 GCF_036383575.1 Mucilaginibacter sp. | reverse complement strand
TGGCTGTTGCTTAAATTTACTTCGGCCCCGGGCTTCCCTATCGGCGACCTCACCATGAAAGGTAACTTCGCCTCATATGTAGACCGCAGCATATTACCGGGCCGTTTGTATTTAGGCATCCATGACCCTGAAGGACTTTTCTCAACCATCCCGGCCATCAGTACCGGTATATTAGGGATACTCACGGGTATCCTGCTTAAAAAAGGCGGTATTACGCAAATGCGCAAAGTAGCTACCATGGCTGTAGTTGGCGTGATCTTCCTGATCCTCGCCCAGATTTGGAACCTCGATTTTCCGATCAATAAAAACCTGTGGACAAGTTCATTTGTGTTGCACGTAGGCGGTTTAAGCTTATTGCTGATGGCACTGTTTTACTATATCATTGATGTAAAAGGCTATAAGAAATGGGCCTTCTATTTCAGGGTGATCGGTATGAACTCCATCCTCATTTATATCTCCGGTCACTTCATTAAATGGGATTATACCACCGAAGGTTTCTTTGGATGGATAGGCCAGTTAGTCGGCGATCCATTTAATATTGTAGTAATGGCGATTTGTTACGTGATGGTAAAATGGATGTTCCTGTATTATTTATATACTAAGAAGACATTTTTAAGGGTCTGAACCGCTGATAGGAGATGATTTCGCTGATTGCGTTGATTTTTTCTGCACCGGGATTAAACAGATTGAAGGATTTATAGGATTTTATGGTATCCGATAAATCCTTCAATTAAAAAAATGCGATATTAAAGTAAAATCCGCTCAATCCTGAAAATCCCCCCAAATCCAGGTTCAGACATCAGCGAAATCAACGTAATCACAAATAAATCAACGGTCGGCTTTACCCCACGCCTGCTGCTCCTCCGGCGTTAAGTAAGTCCAGGCCATGATGCGGCTTGCTTTTTGGCCTTGCGACATATTGATGGTTTGCACATCCTTTACGCCTTCTTTTTGAAGGGCGTTGTATAAGATACGGAGGTTTTCCTTTTTAGACACCAGTGTGGTGAACCATAAAACCTGCTTTTCAAAAGCCTTGCTTTGCGCAGCCATCAGTTTCAGGAAAGCAGCCTCACCGCCGGGATACCAAAGCTCGGTATTTTGGCCCCCGAAATTAAGTATAGGCTGTTTATCCTTTCTTAAACCCAGGTTGTCCCACTTGCGGGCCGAACCGGCAGCAGCTTCTTTGGCCGAAGCATGGAATGGTGGATTGCAGATAGTAAGATCAAATAGCTCGCCGGGCTTGATTATCCCTTTAAAGATATCTGCCTTTTTACTTTGCTGCCTTAGTTCAACAGCAACTTTTAGGTGGCTATTTTGCTCAATAATACTTTGTGCCGATGCCATGGCTTCCAGTTCGAGCTCGGAACCAACAAAGTTCCAGCCATACTCTTTGAAACCTACTATAGGGTAAACAAGGTTAGCACCCGTTCCAATATCAAGCACACGCACTTTTCGGCCTTTGCGCACAACCCCATCATTAACAGACGCAAGCAGATCGGCAGCGTAATGGATATAATCTGCACGACCCGGTATAGGCGGGCACAAAAATCCTTCGGGAATATCCCAGTGGTTTACACTGTAATAGTGTTGCAACAACGCCTTGTTAAGCGTTTTTACTGCCTCCGGGTTGGCAAAATTGATAGTAAAATTATCGTATTCATTGGTACGCACAAATTGCCTTAAGGCTGGCGTAGTTTTTATTAATGCCTTAAAATCATACCCCTCGCGGTGTTTGTTGCGTGGGTGCATGTTGGTTTTAGCCTCGGGCTGGTTGGGTTCTTGTGCTGACAATGGAATAGTGTTTTGATATATAATTAACCTACGATGCCTTTCAGATCGGCAGGCGAATAATTGATAGATTTTAATGTTTTATGATCAGATGTACGATATACCAGGTAAAGGCCGTCTATTTCTTTATAGTACGCATCTGTATCTGCCGTATTTTTATAATGCGCAATAGTTTTTTCGGCCTCCTCAACTGTTTTGCAAGCTTTGCTCATGTTTGAGCGGTGCACCTCATCAAACAGTTCCTTGAATTTTGAACCTAAACCAAACTCCAATACCGCTCCTGATAATACGTATTGCAGATCGCAAAGGGCATCGGCTACCTCAACCATATTATTATCATTAACAGCCTGCTGCAACTCTTTCAATTCTTCGGCGATAAGCTCAATACGCAGATCGCTGCGTCCTTTTGAGGGTATTGCAGGTTTTTCAACTATAGGGTGCTTAAAAGTGGTATGAAATTCGGCTACCTGTGTTAATGCGCTTAAATCTTTGATCATGTTGTTTTAGGGCGATAAATAAACGGCTAAGTTATGAATTAACTTAAAGGCTTTCAAAAAATTAGTGTAGGTCACACCAGGCAACAACATTATAAAACAAAAAAATAAATAATCAGTACCACACTAATAGCATTGATTATCAATTAATAAAAACTTAACATATATTACACTTGTTAACATAAACATAATATTAAAAACACATTATATTAACCTAACTTTGCAATTCGAAGAAAAAACTCTGCTTCGATTGATTTTCTAATCCATTCACATGAAAAATATAAAAGATAAAGCCGCTACCAAGCAAGCACGCAAAGTTCTTAAAAAACAATTAAAGGAAAAATTAGTGATCCAGATTGAAACCCTGGTGAGTGAATTTGGCCCTGATATCAGCAAAGCTAAAAAAGCTATCGACAAAGCTGCAAAAAACCTGGCAAAAACATTGGCAAGTAAATTAAGCCCTGAAGTACATGCTGCACCAGCCGAGCCAAAAGTAAAAAAAGAGAAAAAAGCTGCAGAAGCTGCTCCCGTAAAAGCTGCTGCAACTAAAAAAACTAAAGTTACCGAGCCCGAAAAAGTTGTTTAAATAAAACCCGGCAACAAAAAGACATTCCGTTTATTTTTTAAATCCATAAAAGCCAATTATTAAAGATTTATCCTCTTTAATAATTGGCTTTTTTAGTGTTATTTAAAAATAAGACAATAAAAAAACACATAAATACATTAATATTTTAACTTATTTTAGAAAACTGCAAATATAAAATATAAATCTTCAAATAAAATCAACACAATATTAA
Organism: Mucilaginibacter sp.; assembly: GCF_036383575.1. Classification (GTDB taxonomy): domain Bacteria; phylum Bacteroidota; class Bacteroidia; order Sphingobacteriales; family Sphingobacteriaceae; genus Mucilaginibacter. Next base: position 5,684 of record NZ_DASVOB010000323.1, on the reverse strand, counting down.
AAATTGTTTAATAATCATTAACTTACATTAAAGTAAACATTATTATTTTAGTCTCATTCCCATTTTATGAAGAAAATTTTACTATTCACCGCGATTTTGCTAACCATAACTCCCCTGTTGGTATTAGCACAAAAGAAAACTATAACCGGAACCGTTACCGACGCTGCAAACAACGCTCCAATGCCCGGAGTATCGGTACACATTAAAGGAAGCAATTTAGGTACCAGCACCAACGCAAAAGGGATATTTTCCATTTCGGCGGCAGCAACCGATGAGTTGGTTATAAGCTACACGGGTTACAAAACCTTAACGGTAGCCATCAGCGGGCGCAGCAAAATTGATATTACCCTGGTTGGTGATATAGCCCAGTTAAATGAGGTGGTATTAATAGGTACGCGGTCGGCCGGGCGGGTAAAGCTGGAAACTGCTGTGCCGGTTGATATTGTTAACGTAGGCAAAGCTGCCTCGGTAACCGGTCGTATGGATATTACAGACATCCTTAATTATTCGGCCCCTTCATTTAATTACAATAAACAATCGGGCTCGGATGGTGCCGACCACGTTGAACTGGGTACATTACGCGGTTTAGGCCCCGATCAAACCCTGGTTTTGGTAAATGGCAAACGCCGCCACTCCACTGCTTTCGTTTCTGTATTTGGTACGCGCGGCCGCGGCAACTCTGGGGTCGACCTTAGTTCTATCCCCACAGCATCTATTGATAGGGTCGAGATCCTCCGCGACGGTGCTTCGGCCCAGTACGGATCTGACGCTATTGCGGGTGTTATCAACCTGGTGTTAAAGAAAACCACCGGTGTGTTTAATGCAAACGTAGGCTACTCCGGTTATTATGATCCCGCCTTTAACAGTGGCAAAAGCGTTGTTGCCTCACAATATCCCCATGGCGGCGCTATAGACGGTAATGGCATCACCATTGATGCCAACTATGGTTTGGCACTTGGTAAAAACGGTGGTTTCATCAATTTTACTGGCGACTATGCCAAAAATGGCAAAACCTTTCGCCAAACGCATGATACCACAACATCAAACCCAAAAGCGCTGCCTATAAATCCTTACAGGCGCGCCAATGGAGATGGATCGGCGGAGAGCGGCACCTTCTTTTTCAATCATGAATCGCCGCTTGCCGGCACCCGTACAACTTTGTACAGCTTTGGCGGCTACAGTTATAAAGCATCTGATGATTACGCTTTCACCCGTAATTTCTCCGGCCGTCCTGAACGTTTCCCTACCGATAACAGCGGCAACATCATCCCTGTTAGCGGCATTATTTTTACTACTCCTGATGGCGAATCCTATTATAACCCCATCATCCGCACACACAATACCGATATCGCGGTAGCAGTAGGTGCCAAAGGTACTTTGGGCGATGGCTGGGACTGGGACCTGAGCAATAACATTGGTAACAACAAGTTCCACTTTTTTGGCTATAAAACATTCAATGCCTCTTTAGGGGCCGATAAAACCAATTTTGATGATGGCGGATCGGAGTTTTTACAGAACACCAGCAACTTGAACATCAACAAACATTTCGGCAATGTAATGCAGGGCCTTAACCTCGGTTTCGGCGGTGAATACCGTTACGAGCGTTACAAGATCTTTTCGGGCGAAGAAGCTTCGTATAAAAACTATGATCCAACCGGTGTAAAAGCGGCGGGTTCGCAGGGCTTCCCTGGTTATCAACCAAGCGATGCAGTAAGCGCCCACCGCTCGGTTGAAGGTGTGTATGTTGATCTTGAAGGTGATATCACTAAAAAATGGCTGGTCGATTTTGCTAACCGCTACGAACATTATAGCGATTTTGGTTCAAACTTTAATACCAAACTGGCCACACGCTATAAAATCACTGATAACTTTAACATCCGCGGTTCATTAGGCACAGGCTTCCGTGCTCCTTCATTACAACAGATCAATTATAGCTCGACCTTTACTAATGTACAGGGTACTGTTATTTCTGAAGTTAAGATTGCGCCAAACTACAGCCCTATCACCAAAGCGGCAGGAATCCCCAACCTTAAACAGGAAAAATCAAAAAATGCCGGTCTGGGCTTTACCTTTAAACCGCTGCCTGAGTTAAGCTTTACTGTTGACGGATATTATATTAAAGTTACCGACCGCGTAGTACTTTCAGGCCAGTTCAGTGCCGATGACGCTACTCTCGACCCTACATTTACCGATGCCCTCAAAAACCTACATGTAAGTTCTGCCCAGTTTTTTGCCAATGCTGTAAACACTACCAACAAAGGTTTGGATGTGGTGATTGAATACAACAAAACCATTGGGGCTAACAGGTTCAGGGTGCTGTTTACCGGCAACTTCCAAACCATGAAAATTGACAAGGTAAACTATCCGCCTATATTGGGTACTACCCCAGCCTTGCGCGAAACCTTTTTAAGCGAACGCGAAAAGAAATTTATCCTTGCATCAGCCCCGCCTCAAAAACTTAGCTTAAACCCCGAGTTTAGCCACAAAAGCTTTACCGTAGGCACCCGCTTTACTTACTTTGGCAAAGTTGTGATTGATGGCTACGGCGATGGCACTACCCTCACCCCTACTGTACCAACCGATAATGGTTCGGCCCAACTACCCGATCAGTACATCTATAGCGGCAAAGTGGTGAGCGACCTGTATTTTGCTTACAAAGTGGCTAAATCGGTTCGTGTATCTATTGGTGCCGATAACATTTTTAACGTACATCCCGACCTTGCCTATGTAAAAGGCGCAAAAGGATATGCCTTCAACAACGAACCATCAGGCCCATTTGATGCCGTGCAAATGGGTGAAAACGGCCGCCGCTTGTTTGCAAGAGTAGGCTTTACATTTTAAAACTATTAACTAACTGACCTCATAACTTCAGCTGCCCCGGCTTTCGGGGCGGCTTTTTTTATTTTAATGATCTATAAATTTTGATAACGATGTAACTTTATACCCCGATAAAACTCTAAACTTGCAAACTGTTAAAACATGTTAAACAAGTGCGAAAGTTATTTTTTGTACATTCTTTAACTTAGCATTGCAGATAAAGAATGCCTGCACCCAATCAGCATATAACCCATACCGACGAACAGCTATTACAGCTCATGGCCAGCGACAACCGAGAGGCTTTTACCGAGTTGTATAACCGGTACTGGGATAAAACCTTTGCGGTAGCATATCATCGTTTAGATGATGGGCATGAGGCCGAAGAAGTGGTTCAGGAAGTATTTTTAAGCATCTGGCAGCGCCGGGCAAGCCTTAAGTTAACCCATACCATGGCTACCTATCTTTCGGTAGCGGTTAAATACAGGGTAATCAATCACCTCGATCGTCAGTACAGAAAACAACAACATTTGGACGAACTCACTTTCACCTCACCCGAAACAGAAGACAGTACCATACAATGGCTGGAGGAAAAAGAATTGCGGGAGCGGCTTGATCATAGCATCAGTCAGTTACCCGAAAAATGCCGTATCGTATTCCTCCTTAGCCGTGATGAAAATAAAACCTATGCCGAGATAGCAGCAGAATTGGGAATCTCTCAAAAAACGGTTGAGGCACACATGTCAAAAGCGCTGAGTACGCTACGCCAGTCGCTTGGAGTTTCTTTGCCTGTACTATTTTTACTGCTTAGTTAACATCGGGGATAGCTACGCTTTCAGGTAATGAAGTGCAACGCATCCTGATTCAAGGATCTTTGATTCAATTAGTTTTAAACCCAGTTTTTCCTTTAAACCTGTAGCCTCCAGCAGCCCTCGCCCTTCGCCTACAATTGTTGGATGTATCACAAAATGAAACTCATCAACCAGGCCAAGTTCTACAATTTGTAACGGCAGGTTTACACCGCCGATTGAAATATTGCCACCCGGTTGCTGTTTTAACTTAAGCATCTCCTCTTTAAGATCACCGTGAATAACCTTTGTCTTGTTTCCTTCAATACCGGTTAATGTTCGTGAGAAAACAACTTTATCGATGGCGTCAAATGTCTTTGCAAATTCACTGTCTGGTTTGCTTGCGTTTGGGTCTTTTGCAACATCGGGCCAGTAAGGAACCATTAATTCGTAGGTTATACGCCCGTATACAATCAGATCAACACCCTGCATAAGCTGCATAAAATACTCGAGTATATCATTACCACCGCCGAATTTGGTATGATCGCAGCAACCATCTAAACTTAGGTTAATACCGTAGATTACTTTTCTCATTTGATTGGTTTTTGTTTGGTTTAGCTAAAATTAGCAATTTTTCGGCCGGTATAGTTTACTACAGTTTCGATCTCAAAAAAGAAAACAACGTCAGTAAAAATATTTTTCATTTTCCACTAAGGGTATTGCGCCCCGTCCCTGACTATATGTGTAAAAGGTTGAAAAATTAGTTTACGATGGAAAACAAAACCTACGATGTAAAAGAACTTGCCTATAAACTAAAGCAAGGCACCATTAGCCCGGAAGAGCAAGCCTGGCTTGATACCTGGTATACCGGCTTTAACGATGAGGAAGTACTGTTATCGGCCTCAAAACACCACACTCCCGAACAGCTGCGGGAAGGTATATTGAACAAGATAACCGCACAAATGGAAACACCGGGGAAACCCGCGCGTAAGGTTATTACCTTATGGCGAAACATAGCTGCTGCAGCGGCCGTTGTATTGCTGGTTACGTTTGCCGCGCTTTACAAAAACGAGGTATTGGAAATTGTTGATCCAGCTAAACTGGTTGAGCTGGTAACCGCTCCCGGCAAACACCGGCAAATCAGTTTGCCTGACGGTACCCGGATCTGGCTTAGCCCCGGAAGCCACATCAGCTACCCGGACAAGTTCAGGACAAAAGAGCGCCTGGTAAAACTGGAAGGCGAAGCGTTTTTTGATGTAGTGCATGATGAGGACCATCCGTTTGTGATCCAATCGGGCCAGCTCAAAACCGTTGTGCTGGGTACCAGCTTTAACGTTAAAGCCTACCCCGAACAGATCATATCCGAAGTAACCGTTATCAGCGGAAAAGTAGCTGTACAGGAACATAACCTGCCTAAAAGCAAGCAGGCTATCATGATCCTTAACCAGCGGGCCGTGTATAACAAAACAGACAGGTCATTAGTTAAACAGGAATATCCTAACGCTTCAAAATTCCTTTCACAACGAACCGGCTTGTTCAGTTATGATGGTGCATCACTGCAAAGTGTTGCTGATGACCTGTCGCTCCAGTATGGTATCCGTGTAACCATCACTCCTGATATTAGTAAGAAAGGCTTTTACGGTCATATCAATACTAACGAACCCATTGCCAAAACGTTCAATAAACTTTGCGCCGTAATGGACATTCGCTGGAACAGGGTTGATAACGATTATTACCTGCAACCGTTACCATCCAACAATTAACCTTTTCATTTTTTAAACATCATCTCCTAAAGGGATAAACAAACACCAACAATTTAAAGCAACTATGAAAACCAACAGACCGGCATGGCCCTCCATGCTGATTTGCGAAATAACGCGAATACCCTTCCGAACGGCACTCTGCATGTTATTTTTCCTGATCCTGGCACAAAGTAATGCATACGCACAAAGCCCTCTTGATAAAATAGTCTCTATCAACCTAAACAACGAACCGCTTAAACAGGCTTTGGATAAAATTACAGCAGCAAGCGGTGTACGGTTCACTTACAACGAAACTGTTGCCAAAAGCACCGTACAGATC
>NZ_DASVOB010000322.1:0-2904 GCF_036383575.1 Mucilaginibacter sp. | reverse complement strand
GGCAAGATCTGTCTTGAGCTTACGGTTATTAACAAAGAACCGCGGCAACTCGTTATCCTGAAATGTATAATCGATATGCGTCCGGGTGCCATCGGGCAGCATTCTGAAGGTTGGGAAAACAACGGTACGTGAAACTAAAGCACTGCCTGCGCTATCCAATCCATACTGCACCCATACAGATACTTTTTCGCCCGACATTTCAATATGATCGGTATGGGGTAACCGGCCGTTGATCGTCCACCTGATGCTTCCATCGGGCTGAATAGCCCAGCGGTCTGTTTGCGAAGGTAGAGTAACCTGTTGAGCATAAACCATGAAAGGAAACAAAAATGCCAGGGCTGCTAAAAATATTTTATATGTATTTATTTTCATTTGCTGTATTGGATTGCTCATTAATATTAATCTAAAACCGCAGCATCTGCTTTCACATCAGCAGATAGCTCAACCTTTTTTTGTATATCAGGTGTTTTATTTTTCAGGATCCTGATATCGCTGCTTGCATTGCCCTCAACGCGTACAAATGCGTCCGCAGAGGCGGCAACGGAGGTGTTGTTTATGTAAGCTCCCGCAACATTCTCTAACCTGATCACTGTCCGGGCCCCTGTAGTTTCAGGAATTATGCAGGATTTAAGTTCAATATTTTTCCCGTCCTCACAAATGAAAGCGGGCCTGAGGTCATTATGACTTAATGTGAATTTTACATTGTCGAGTTTTAATCCCTCTACATGCCGGGCCCATACGCCATAGGCAGGCACCAAGGGGCCAAATGTTTTTACTTCGGGGTACTTATCAATAGCCTCCGGTACAATCTGCCGGGCATTTTCTTCAGTTCCGCCGCCTGCAAGGTTTATTTCGATGTTTTTTAACGTAAGCCCCTTAATATTATGCCCGGGGATACCTGTTATCAGGATTCCTGATGGTGGCATCAGTTGCGCGTTATCTGCCGCTTTTGCCTTTACATTTTTTATGGTTACATTTTCAAGCGTTCCGATTGGCCGCTGCGAATCCTGATCTTTGCGAAATACACTTAACCTTGCACCTAAACGGATCAGGATAGGTGTCTTTACTTCAACCATGGTAATATCATCAATTTCAACGTTCCTGATATTTGCTCCATCAACAGAAAGCAGCTTGATCCCTCCATTGGCCGTATCATAGATATAGCATTTTGAAATGCTGATATTTTCAAATGGCGCCATTGATTCGGTACCCATTTTAATGGCCCCCTGGCCGCTTTTTAACCGCAGGTCCGAAATCACAATATTCCTGCAGGCCATTTTGCTTGATGTTGTTTTAAAACACAGGGCATCATCACCGCTTACCACATCGCAGTTTTTGATAGTTACATCCTGACAGCCATCTATATCCATACCATCATTATGGGCAACTCCCCTGCTTTCAATTTTTACATTTTGAATATTTACCTGCTTACATTGAAAGTAATGAGAGGTCCAGGCGGCTGAGTAATTTAAAGTAACACCCCGTACCGAAACATTTTGACAGCGTACAACACGTAATAAAAACGGACGTCTGCCCCAGCGTTGTGATTCGGCACGGGTATCGGTCAGTATTTGCTGCGCTTTTAGTTTTGATCCCTGGCCATCGATAATGCCTTCGCCTTCAATGCTGATGTTCTTTTTATCAACCGCTACAACCAGCGCCCAGCCCACGCTAATGCCAAGGCCCTCAACAAAAGGATCAAGGTTCTTATAATCATTAATATCGGTACTCCCCAATAATACAGCGCCCCTATTTAGATGCAGGGTAATATTATCATTCAATGCGATGGTGCCAGTTAAAAACACCCCAGAAGGAACCACCACTTTACCGCCACCGCTCTTATAACAAGCATCGATGGCTTTTTGAATAGCTTCGGTATTTAAGGTAGTGCCGTTACCTGTAGCGCCGTAAGCGGTGATATCCACATCGGCGGCGAACAAACTAAAATGAGATGCCAGCACCATTAAGACAGTACATAATAAACCCCTCGTTAGCCTCTGCATAGTTATTTCTTCTTTTCGGCTTTAAGCATTTCGGTTCCGGCAAGTAATAAAGCGCCTAAACCATGGGTATCGTTCAGTTCGGTTGGGCGGGTGTAATAAAATTTTATATCGGTATCCATATTAGTACCTATACAAACATCCTGCAGTTGTCCGTCGGCAGTTACTTTTGAAGCCAGGCCTTTCCATCCCTCGCGGGCAATGGCAATATATTTTTCGTTTATCCAACCCTGGTTTACTGCCCTTGCTACTGCATAGGTGTACATAGCGGTAACTGATGTTTCAAGGTATGAATCGGGCTTGTCCAATAATTGGTGCCATAAACCGGTTTGATCCTGGTAACGGGCGTAACCTACTATTTGCCTTAACAGCAATTTAATCAGCTCCGGGCGTTTTGGGTGGTTTGCGGGTAAATTGTTTAATAGTTCAACCTGTGCCATGGCTATCCAACCGTTACTGCGGCCCCAGTGGCCTACACCGTTGGTTTGATCATCAGCATAATAATTATGAAAGAAAAGGCCAGTTGCCGGGTCATAAAGGTATTTGTTAAAATTCTCGACCTGCTTAATGGCATCATCAAAATATTTACTATCGCCGGTGAGCTTACCCATACGTGCTAAAAACGGGATGCTCATGAACATGTCATCGGCCCAAAGGGTACCAAAGCGGGGCTGCGGACGGGCAAGTGTACCATCAGGCAAACGCATTTGTTTGGCTAAGATATAGGCGGCAGACCTTTCCAGATAAGCCTGGTAATCTTTACGGTGAGCGAGTGCGTCTACGTCAAACAAACCTGCCGACATTGCACCACAGGCATCAAGGTTGGTTATATTGAATACAGAACCATATTCAACCTTGCCTGCTTTAGCTTTATAAAGAGTTTCGAAATAACCGAGGTTATCAA
>NZ_DASVOB010000321.1:0-2666 GCF_036383575.1 Mucilaginibacter sp. | reverse complement strand
CCAAAACGCCGATGCATCCGCATCACCGGCCATCTGCCGCGGATGGTGTTGCTGATCCCGTACCTGGTTTGCTGGTTGGCGGCTCTAACCCCGGGATGCAGGATGGCATCAAAGTGCCATCAAAAGTACCCGACGAGGCTTATATCGATGATGAGCGTGCTTACGCGGCAAATGAAATAGCCATCAACTGGAATGCGCCGCTGGCTTACCTGGCAAATGCCATGGAGGCTTTACAACATGAGTTAGAGAATAATAAAAAACAGGAATCAGCTAAATAACCATAAAACTCTCACAATATGAAAAAGATCTACATTACTGTACTGGGTCTGGCTTTACTCAATGGGATATCCTATCAGGGGCAAGCCCAGAAAAAGGTAACTGCGACAATTGCTATCGATAAAAAGGTCGATGCCCTGATCGCTAAAATGACGCTTGAAGAAAAGGTTGGGCAAATGACTGAAGTAACATCCGACGTGGTTTCCAAAACAGGAGGCGGCATTCATGAACTTGACCCTGATAAACTGAAAGAGGCCATTATGAAATACCATGTTGGCTCGATATTGAATGTTACCGGGACTGCGTACGAGCGCAGCCATTGGTATGAGGTAATTTCACAGATCCAGAAAGCAGCTGATCAGGACCGTTTGAAAATCCCTGTTATTTATGGTATTGATGCTATCCATGGTGTTACTTATACTGTTGGCAGCACTCTATTCCCCCATGAAATAGCTTTGGCTGCAACTTTTAATAAAAGCCTTGCGCATAAAATGGGGGAGATCACCGCCTATGAAACCCGCGCAAGCTATATCCCCTGGAATTATTCGCCGGTGCTGGATCTGGGCCGTTCAGCTTTGTGGCCGCGCATTTATGAAACGCTTGGCGAAGATCCCTATGTAGTAAAAACCATGGGTGCCGAAATTATTAAAGGCTACCAGGGGAACAATGTCGGCGATAAATACCATGTTGCTGCCTGCATGAAACATTACCTTGGTTACAGTTTCCCGCTAAGCGGAAAGGACCGTACCCCGTCATGGATCCCTGATCGTTACATGCGCGAATATTTCCTGCCGTCATTTGCCGAAGCTGTTAAAGCAGGAGCGAAAACGCTGATGATCAATTCGGGCGAGATAAATGGTGTCCCTGTTCACGCCAGCAAATATCTTTTAACTGATGTACTGCGCGGGGAATTGCATTTTGACGGTATAGCAGTAACCGACTGGCGCGATATCCAATACCTGCACGACCGTCATCATGTAGCAGCTACCCAAAAAGATGCCGTAATGATTGCCGTAAATGCAGGTGTTGACATGAGTATGGTGCCTTATGACTATACCTTTTACACTTATTTGATTGAACTGGTAAAAGAGGGAAAAGTATCTATTGCCCGCATCAATGAGGCAGTTCATCGTATTTTAAAAGTTAAATATGAGCTTGGCTTATTTGAACGCCCGGTCGGCAACCCCGATGATTATCCCAAATTTGGATCGGATGAATTTAAGCAAGCCAGTATCCAGGCCGCTAACGAGGCTATTACGCTGTTAAAGAACAACAACCACGTGCTGCCGCTTAAAAAGGATTTGAAAGTTCTGGTAACCGGTCCTACTGCTAATACCATGCGCTCATTGGACGGCGGTTGGAGTTACACCTGGCAGGGCGATCTGTCAGATAAGTTTGCTGCGGGTAAGAACACCATACTGGAAGCCATCCAGCGAAAAATAGGGAAGGATAATGTAACTTATGAAGCCGGCGCAGCATTCGATAGCCTGCAAAATATAGATGAAACCGTGAAGGCTGCTAAAAAAGCCGATGCTATTGTACTTTGCCTCGGCGAATTGTCTTATACCGAAAACGTAGGCAATATAGATGACCTGAACCTCCCCGCAGCACAAACTCAATTAGCTTTGGAACTGGCTAAAACCGGCAAGCCAGTGATCCTGGTCTTGGCCGAAGGCCGCCCTCGAATTGTTACCGATGCTGAAAGTAAATCGACCGCTACCATTATGGCTTACCTGCCGGGTAACGAAGGAGGGGATGCTATAGCAAGCGTTTTGTTTGGCGATGTTAACCCATCGGGCCGCTTGTCTATCACTTATCCCCGTTATACCAATGCACTGGTAAACTATTATCGCAAGAATTTAGAGAACGGTAATCCCGATGATAAACATGGTTACAATCCTTTATATGAATTTGGTTACGGCCTCAGCTACACTACATTTAGCTATAGCAACTTACATATCAGTAAACCCCAACTTAAGGATAATGAAACGCTGACCATATCTGTAGACGTTAAAAATACCGGCCAATTGGAAGGAAAAGAATCGGTATTGTTATATATCAGCCAGCTTTATGCCAGTATCGCACCCGATACCAAACGTCTTCGTGCATTTGATAAGATCAGCCTGAAACCAGGCGAAAGTAAAACAGTTACCTTCAAAATAACCCCAAAAGATCTGGCTTTCGTGAACGATGTAAGTAAAACGGTAACCGAAGCAGGCGAGTTTAAGATCCAGCTTGGTGATCAAACACAAAGTTTTAATTATGTATCTGCAAAAGATCAACCTTCAAGAACAGGCAGGTTGTAAGGTTTTATTAGCATTATATGTAAAAAGCGCTTTTTTTACCATGTCATTGCGAGCGCAGCGTGGCAATCGCACGGAAGCATAGCC
>NZ_DASVOB010000320.1:0-4880 GCF_036383575.1 Mucilaginibacter sp. | reverse complement strand
CTGATTTGCGAAACGCTGATTTTTGGGCGGCGCGGGAATGCATCTATCATTTTATAAATTCAGCGATCCTCATCATTTACCAAATACCTCAAGTTGCCAGTCTTAAGCTGAAGTCTCAGGTTTGAAGTTTTAAGTCAGTCTTTCCATACTTAGAATTTAAGACTTTTAACTAAACACAAAGCGTCAATTTATCAATGGCATCACAGTACTACTATCCTAAAGGATACCGGTATCCTTTAGGATAGTAGTATCTTTTTGATAGTTAAGTGGGGTAGTTTTGCTTTCACAAAATATAGAGCAATGAAAATATTACATCTCATCAGCAGCCCGCAGGGCGCAGCATCATTCAGCGTAAAATTAGGCAACGCCATTGTAGGCGAATTACAATCTGCCCACCCAGATAATACTTTAACCACACACGATTTAACAGCTACGCCATTTCCGCACCTGGAAGAAGCACACCTAACTTCTTTTTATACTCCCGAAGAAAAAAGAACGCCAGAACTTGTTGAAGCCGTTAAACATTCGGACGAGGCAATTGCCGAGCTAATGGGTGCCGATGCCATAGTGATCGATACTCCTATGTATAACTTCGGGATTCCATCAACTTTAAAAACATGGATAGACCATATTGCCCGCGCAGGCAAAACTTTCAAATACGATGGAAAAGCGCCCGAGGGATTGGTTAAAAATAAAAAAGTATACCTGGCCATTTCATCAGGCGGCGTTTATTCAGAAGGGTTTATGAAAGCTTATGACTTTACTGAACCTTATTTAAGAGCAGTATTAGGCTTTATGGGGATGACAGATATTAAAACCTTCAGGGTTGAAGGTGTAAAAGTACCTGGCTTACAGGAAACAGCTTTGGATAAAGCGATCCAGGCTATTGAACTTTAATAGCAAACAAAAACGGAAGGTTTTGACCTCCCGTTTTTGTTTATGCTTTTTATCGTCAGAGCTTCATAACAAAACTATCCGTTAAAACGGCTGTATGTTCGTCTTTATCTGCTACAGTATAATATTCACCTGTTAGATTAAGTCCCCTGCTATTGCGTTCGAGGCTTATTTTTAAGAAGCCATGTTTAGTATCGCAATTATTTTCAAGGCTTACACCATCAAACCGCGAATCTTCGGCTGTAAAACCTTCATTATCTGTTAAGGCAACAGGATGCAATTCGTCAAAACCTCCTGTGCCGGCAACAATGTAAGGCACCACAGCTAAATCATCATATTGCTTACTGAAACGCTGATAGTTGTGTACGTGTCCGCTAAAAACTATATCTGGCCTGATCCCGGTTTCTGCAAAAACTCCTTCTAAAAAATCAATCATTGGCAAACTGGCCCCATGATTAATATCTGCCGAATAAGGAGCGTGGTGCATACAAAGGATGACGGCTTTATCAGGCCGCTGCATATCTGCCGATCTTAATTCTTCCATAAACCAATCCCGCTGTTCGCGGGTAACAACGCCGTATTTTGGCACATTGGTATGCAAACCGATGATGGTTGCCAGCGGGGTATCCATCGTCCAGTAAATATTGGGTTGCGGTACGCTTTTGCGGTCTATTTTTCGGCTCAGCATTACCGGGCGCGAAACGGTATCGCAAAACACGGTTGTAAACGCATCCAGGCTTTGATACGGCATTGCAGCAGCCGGATTTACGTCGCTATCATGATTGCCGGCTATAGCAAAAATTGGCCCCGGATACAGGCTGTATGGCTCAAAGAATTGGTCGTAATAGTTTTGGGACTCGCCGTAGTTGTAAACAACATCACCCAAATGGTATAAAAACCTGGGCTTATCAGCGCTGGAAAACGCTTTATATTGCGCGGCCATTAAACCGGCTATACGCTTTTGTGAGCCGGGATTACGGATACTCCCGGTATCACCAACCATATGAAAAACCATTTTGTCATCGGCAATGCCGGGCACTACATCATGTACGGATAAATGATAGGGATAATCGCCGGAAGGCTCGGGCAGCGGCTGAAATTTATAGCTATCATCCGGCTGATCTTTTTTGATAACCGGACTGGTGTGTTTTAATGAAGAAATTAAAGCCATTTGCTCCATGATACCCGCAAAATTAAGCAACCTAATATTAAGAAAGGGTTAAATTGAGGTTTGATGTTTAAGGCAGGTGATTGAAGTGCTTACATTTGCGTATGAAAAACTACAAAATAATCTTATCTGCAACCCTGCTTACCTTATCGGCGTGCGGTGTTAACAAGGTAAAAAGCACCTCTGCCGGTTCCGATTCTGCTAAAAATCAAGCTTCTGCCCCTGCCGCAAATACAAGCATGTTTGCCAAAATGCAAATAAAGCCCGCTATTAAAGTTGGAGATCCTGTCGAGCTAAAATTTACGGTTTACAATGATGCCGATACAGCTCGTCAATTCTGCAAATGGCATACCCCATTTGAGCCGCTTATGAGCAAGTATCTCGACGTAAAAGACGCAAGCGGCCAGGAAATGTTATACAAAGGTGCTATGGCCAAAAGAATAATGCCGCCACCTGCCAGTAGCTATATTAAAGTTAATCCTAAAGATAGCCTATCAACTACTGTTGACTTGTTAAAGGCCTATGATATCAGCAAGCCTTCAAAATACACTATAATTTACGTGGGGCAAAATATGAGTGGGCTGGCGGTGAAAGATAGTGTTGAGTTTGTTTATGGAGGGAAGTAAAAGATTCCCCCCTTTAATTAAGAAAACTATAATAAGCCTTTTAAATTCCCCTCTTGAGAGGGGGCGCGGTGGAAAAGAGGGATTGCAGGGGTGTGTTGTGCGATTAGCTTATCAAAGCAGAAACACACCCCTCCGCCCCTCTCAAGAGAGGATTCGCACAATCCCCCCTTTTATATGCTCTTTAAACGGCCACCGCTTTCATCTTCGCCAGCGCTGTTTTAGCTACCGTTAAAGCATCCTGCGCATAATAACTTTTATTAAAAACCTCGAACGAGATCACCAATGGCCGTTCGGGGTTTTTAACTATTTGCAGGATCTGCTTAAGTGGCGCAATACCGTCACCGCAATAGATCCTGTCTGGTTCGGAAATTTGCTCCGGACTGATACCCGCGGGATAATCGTTCACATGAAAAATATCAAGCGCATGATGACCAACATAGTTCAGACTATTTACAGCCGACTGCCCTTTAAAAACATGGAACACATCCAGTAACATTCGTGCGTTAGGATTACCGCATTGGGTAGCCACATAAAGTACCTGGCTTATATGCTTGAGATTCTGCGATCCTCCCCACATTTCCAGCTGAGGCATAACACCCGTTTGTTCGCCCATTTTCAGGATGGTTAGATACCGTTCGGTAACTACATCCAGATCAAGTACCGGGCCTTTGGTCATACCCGCCGGAGGGGCAGCAATGCGATGACAGCCAATTTTCGCCAGCATTTCCATCTCCTGCTGCAATTGTTCGAGAGCTTTTTTGCGCGTTGCTTCATCATCGGTCAGCCAAGGGGCAAAACCTATAGCATCCTCAATTTTAAGTCCCAACCCATCGATTATCTTTTTGGCTTCGGTTAATGAGCCGCCACCTTGCAGGTAGGTTTGCAGGGTATCAATCCAGATCTCAACCGATGTAAAACCTGCTTTGGCAGCAACCTCAAGTTCTTTAACAAAGCCAAGGTTATGCCCGCGGACGGTACTCATATTTAATGAGTAAACAAATCCATTCCCCGCTTTAGGCGCTATCGGTGCTGATGCCGTCGCAGCCTCGCTCAATACAGCGGCACCAGCCGTTAAACCTATTGCTTTTAACACCTGCCTGCGGTTTAAATTGCTCATATATTAATCTTTTAAACCTTTCAGATAGGCTATAGTGACAGGCAACTGTTGGCTATACGACGGGCTTTCATCTTCAATAAAATAATGTTTGATACCCGCCTTTTTCGCAGCTTTCAACACCCCGGGAATATCAATTTGACCTGTCCCTAAGGCCACATCGTTTTTGGTATCCGTACCGCCGGTAAGGTCGTTAGCTACACCTTTGCGGATATCTTTGAGGTGCATTAGTTTAATCCTCGACGGATATTTATTAATAAGCGCAGCAGGATCCTGCCCGCCATGAAACGACCACAAGATCTCGATCTCGAACGAAACATATTTCGGGTCGGTATTTTGGGCGATATAATCGAACAGCGTACCATCGTTATAAGTACCAAACTCATAGCCGTGATTATGGTAACAGAAGGTTAAACCTGCTTCGCTCAGGATCTTGCCAACGCGGTTAAAGTCAGCTGCTGCTTTTTGGGCGTCATCTAAAGTAAACTCTTTACCATGCGGGATCCAGGCTACCATCACGTATTTAGCACCCAATATCTTAGCCAACTTGATCACGCTGCCCGGGTCATTCACAATAGCCTCATACCCAGCTCCGGTTGATGGGATGCTGATGCCCCGATCGTCACACATTTTCCTGAACTCTTCGGGTGGCATGCCTTTTGGCCCTTCGCCTTCAATTTCGGTAATGCCTAATGATTTTATGGTATCTAATACAGACGCAGTGGCTTTAGGCATGCTACTGCGAAATGTGTAGGCCTGTACACCGATCGGATTGGTAAATAATGGCTTGCCTTGTGCCGAAGCTTTGTTTTGTCCTAAAGTCATGGCGGCTAAAAGAGCTATAAAAACGGTCGATTTCTTCATGGTTAAAATTGGTTAAATGGTATTAGTCTGCATGTTTATTATAAACCTCATTGCCCTTATTATTACCGAAAACTGTTGAAATACAGGGACTTTGAAGGGAAAAAATGACATTTACCCCTTTGTCATGCTGAGGTACGAAGCATCTTCTTCGCCCTGTATAATGGGCCATGCTTGTTGAAGAAGATCCTTCGTAACTCAGGATGACAGTTTATAT
>NZ_DASVOB010000319.1:0-1889 GCF_036383575.1 Mucilaginibacter sp. | reverse complement strand
AGCCCTGTTCACCGACCAGGGCTGTTTTTATCAAAAAAAAAACGATTACTAAATAGATTACCAGCCTACCTCGCCGCCATCTTTGAAAAACTTTGCCGTAACATACGGTTGGGCTTGTGTGGCCAGTTTTACAATAGGTATGGCACCTTGTTCCGCGGTTTTTGCCCCTTGAAATTGGTTAAGGTCGGTAGCGGTATACCCTGGCGTAACACTATTAACACTAATGCCGGTATCACTAAGCTCATTTGCAAGCATTACGGTAAAAGCATTTAGGGCTGTTTTAGACGAACCGTAGGCATGGTACTTAGCCCGGTTAGGATTTTTTTCGGGTGCAGTATGTACGGCAAGAGAGCCAATTTCGCTGGATACATTAATGATAGCCCCCTGAGCTGATCTTTTCAGCAGCGGCAGAAATTCCTGCGTGGTTTGAACTGCGCCAAAAAAGTTGGTGTCAAATATCCTGCGCAGGTTTTCAACAGAACCTACAGCAAGGCTTTGAGGCTGGTCGCCGGCAATTCCCGCATTATTTATCAAAATATCTAAAGAATCAATTTTAGCATCCAATTCTGCTCTGGCCTCGCGCACGCTATTGATATCAGTCACATCTATTACTATAGTTTCTACATTAGTTATACCCAACGCTTTCAACTGCCTGACAGCCTCAAGACCGTTTGCTTTATCTCTGCTGCCTAAATAAACATAATGATTTAGCTGTGCCAGTTGTTTGGCGGTTTCAAAGCCGATCCCTTTGTTTGCCCCGGTGATTAATACTGTTTTCATGGTGATGATTTTTGACTGTGTTTTTCCGTAATTTTAGCTGGAAATATAAAAGCAAAAAAATGTAATTGATTTATAAACCGCAATGTACAATCAATTGCAGTTATTGGATTATTCACGGGTTTGGCGAATATCTGGTGCTGGAAATTTCCGACTCAGATCCGTACAGCTAAACGTCCGATTTTATTACAATAATTTCCGCTTGCAAAAATGGACTCGTTATATATCAGTAAGTTGTAAATTTGGAATGGCCTTTGAAAGAATATGGCAACTTGACCGCATACATCTTCTATATCACCCCCTATGATCTTGCATTTTTGGCTGCGATATTTATCGGCCTGACTTTTAGCCTGCTATTATGGTTTACCCAAAGCATTAATCGTATTGCAAACCGTTTTCTCACCATGGCGATGCTAACCATTGTTTTATGGATGGCCTGGGTGCTGGGAAAGGGCGTTGGCCTGGGCGCTTACTTTCCGCATTGGAGCCGGTTGCCGCTTCAATTTTCGCTGGCGCTGGGGCCGTTTATTTATTTTTACGTACTTAAGATAACCCGGCTGGGGTATAAATTTCATCGGACTGATCTGTTGCACTTCATCCCCTTGTTGCTGCAACAGGGTATTTTTATATTGGAGATTTGGCAAAGTATCAGTACCGGTGCGGCAACTTACAATACACCGGTCTTTCGGCAAGTGAGCCCGGTACTGAATATGGCAGCGTTTATTTCGGTGGCTGTCTACCTGTATATTTCCTTCGGGCTGATAGAAAACTATTACCGGCAGTTGAAATTCAATAACGTAAACGACCGATATCGCTACCAAATGCGCTGGTTGCACAGGTTAATTAAAGCCTTTGGCCTTTTATGGCTACTATGGCTGCCATATACTGCTGCAGATTATTTTTATTTCCATTACCGGTTAGGTGTTCACGCGTACTACCCTTTGTATTTGTTGTTGGCAGGAATGATGATCTGGATAGCGGCGACAGTCCATTCCAAACCAGGAAGCCCGGTTATTGTACAGGCTTCCCCTGTTTCAAAAACACCGGTCCCGGCGGCGCTCAGGCAAAAAGGCACCTGGCTCCGGAAGGCTATGGAGGCTAACCGGTATCAT
>NZ_DASVOB010000318.1:0-6068 GCF_036383575.1 Mucilaginibacter sp. | reverse complement strand
CACGCTGGATGTATTTCCGGGGCAGGCATCCGAGTTTAAATTGTATGAAGACGATGGTATCAGCCTCAAATATCAGCAGGGCGAGAAAGCGATCACTCAAATTACTATGGCAAATGTTGCCGGTGGATGGGAATTGCAGATCAAAAAGCCTGCGGGTAGCTTTATTCCGGCACCGCATTCCTATCTGGCAAGAATACACTGGCCTCATGATCAGGAACCATCTTTAATCGCGGAAAATAATCAAACCTCGAAAGCGGCTAAGAGTGTTGATGCATTAGCTGAAACAGCAGGCTGGTATTATGATAAAACAACTCATTTGCTTTGGATAAAAGCATCACATAGCAATGGTGAAGATATTACGCTTAGTTTTAAATAGATCACGATTATAACTTTCCTATGAAAAGGTTACTCAGTATAGTTTTTGTTTTTTCTGCAGTAAGTAATCCAATATTTGCTCAGCATAAGGCTGCCGCTAAGCGGCCAAATATCATTATTATCCTGGCCGATGATATGGGTTACTCAGATATTGGCTGTTTCGGATCCGAAACCCAAACACCAAATCTCGATGCTATGGCTAAAAACGGTTTACGCATGACTCAGTTTTACAATGCATCACGCTGTTGCCCAACCCGGGCATCATTGCTTACCGGTCTTTATCAGCACCAGGCGGGCGTTGGCGATATGGTAAACCATCGTGATGTGCCCGCTTACCAGGGCTATCTGAACCAAAACTGCGTAACCATAGCCGAGGCGCTTAAACAAGGTGGTTATAATACGCTAATGGCTGGCAAATGGCACGTCGGGACAGACCCTTCGCACTGGCCGGTGAAACGCGGGTTTGATCATTATTTTGGTTTGATAGATGGCGCAAGCAGTTATTTTAATCCAACTATGCCTTATCGCCCCAACCAGAAACTTACTATTGCTTTAGACGATAAGGAGTATACGCCCGGGCCAAATTGGTATTCAACCAATGCCTATGCCGATTATGCCATTAAATTTATTGAGGGTAATAAAAGTACCAATAAGCCATTCTTTTTGTACATGGCCTTTACCAGTCCGCACTGGCCAATCCAGGCGCTACCCGAAGATATTGCCAAATACAAAGGCAAGTACCTGGCAGGATGGGATAAGCTGAGGCAGCAACGGATGGAACGCCAAAAACAGTTAGGGATCATCAGCAAAGATGAAAAACTATCTCCCAGGGATAAGAGCGTGCCTGAATGGGATAGCCTCAGTCCGGAAGAAAAGGAACAGTTTGATACCAAAATGGCCGTATACGCCGCCATGGTCGACCGGATGGATCAGAATATAGGCCGGATCAGGAAAAAGCTTCAGGAGTTAGGTGAGGATAAAAATACAGTGATCATGTTTCTGTCAGATAATGGGGCAAGCAATGAAACCATTACCGGGCCTGGCTTTACTCCCGAAGTACTGGCAGCAAACAATAAGCCTGCAAGTGATCCAACATCTTTTACATCATACGGGGCATTAGGGGCTAATGTAAGCGATACTCCATTTCGCTTATTTAAACATTGGGAATATGAGGGAGGCACAGCCACGCCTTTTATAGCTTATTACCCGGATGTTATTAAGCCGGGTTCCATAATTAGTAAGCCCGCCCATATTATTGACCTGATGGCAACCTGCCTTGATCTGGCCTGGGCAATTTATCCTAAAGTTTATCATGGTAATAACATTACGCCAACAGAAGGTATAAGTCTTGTACCTGTATTTAAAGGGCAAAGCTGGAAAGGGCATGATGGATTGTTTTTTGAACATGAAGGTAACCGTGCTGTAAGGCAAGGCGACTGGAAACTGGTATCACAACGCCCCGAAAATAAATGGGAGCTTTATAACATCAGCACCGACCGCTCCGAATTAAATGACCTGAGTGCCCAATACCCTCAAAAAGTAGCCGAACTTGAAGCGATGTACAGCGCCTGGGCCACCCGGGCAGGTGTAGTTGATTTTGATAAATTACCAAAATCAAAAGGCGAGTAATTTAAGAAAGTATTGAAAAGGGCTAAATCGACAGCATTTCGGAGATAGCTAAATATGACATTTTTTGAATGTAGAGACGCATAATTGCGTCTTCCATATGCAAGTTAAGGTAGTTAGACCTCTTGCAAAGCGGCTTGTCCTGTGGGAGACGCAATTATGCGTCTCTACATGAAATGTTTTAAAGGTAATGACGTGCAATTAGAAGTAATTCACGAGGATTAAGAGGTAATCCGCTTCCGCTCGCCGGTGTTCAAAATTTACGCAAACGTTTCTGGGAACGTTTGCGCGGTTTTAGTTGGGCAAATCCTTTTTTTTATTGCTGTCAGCCTTTAATCTTGTTTAGGATTTAAGGGTCCTTCACCAATTATAAGGCGATAAATAGCTGTTTTAAAATAGAAACATGTCGGTAATAAAAACAAGGTTTGGAGTAGCGGTTCTGCTTTTGGCGGGTTATTTTACATCGCGGGCGCAGGTTCGGCAGTATTCCTGGCAGCATTTGCCGCAGGTAAGCAAGCCCTCATTCAAAAAAGATACTATTAACATTTTAAAATACGGTGCCAAAGCCGATGGACTTACCCTAAATACCACCAGTATCAATAAAGCGATAGCTGCCTGTAGTGTTAAGGGCGGTGGAGTGGTGCTTGTTCCGCAAGGTTTATGGCTGACGGGTCCACTGGTGATGAAAAGCAATGTAAACCTGCATGTAAGTCGCGCAGCATTGTTGCAGTTTACTGATGATAAAAGTCAGTATAAACTGGTTGAAGGCAATTATGAAGGGCATGCCGCGGTACGTAATGAATCACCTATATCGGGCACTAACCTTACCAATATAGCTATTACCGGCGATGGGATCATTGATGGACACGGCGAAGTTTGGCGGGCGATCAGTAAAGAAAGGCTTACCGCAGGCGAATGGAACAAACTGGTGGCATCAGGTGGGGGGGTGAGTGAAAATGGTAAGTCGTGGTACCCATCCCAAAGCTATGTTAACGGACTTAAAACTCCGGAGGCAGGTGTAATAGGCAATGGAAAAACCCTCAAGGATAACGAACCCTTTAAAGATTTTTTTCGGCCTAATATGCTGGTATTTACCAACTGTAAAAAAGTATTGCTACAGGGCGTTACACTACAAAATTCGCCGGCCTGGGATATCCACACTTTATTATGCGAAGACCTTACCGTACAGAATGTAAAGGTTAGAAACCCATGGAATGCGCAAAATGGCGATGGTATAGATGTAGAATCGTGCCGGAATGTTTTGATTGAAGGCAGTACTTTTGACGCAGGTGATGATGGCATCTGCATCAAATCGGGCAGGGACGAAGAAGGTCGTAAACGTGGCAAGCCAACCGAAAATGTTGTAGTACGTAATAACGTTGTTTACCGTGCCCACGGTGGTTTTGTGATAGGCAGCGAAATGTCGGGAGGGGCGCGTAATATTTTCGTGTCTAACTGTACATTCATCGGTACAGATATCGGTCTGCGTTTTAAAACTACACGTGGCAGGGGCGGTGTGGTTGAAAATATCTTCATCAAAAATATCAGCATGAGGGATATTGTCCATGAGGCCATCCTTTTTGATATGTACTATAGTGGTAAATCGCCCGGCGAATCGGATGATGTAAACAATCAGGTTCTTGTACCTGTAACCGAAGCTACACCCTCATTCCGCAAGTTTTATGTAGATAATGTAGTTTGTAATGGTGCAGAAAAGGCGCTCATGTTCAGGGGGCTGCCCGAGATGGGGATCAAAGATATTCATATCGAAAACAGCATTTTCAAAACTGTTAAAGGCGCTGATATAATAGAAGCGCAGAACATTTTCTTAAAGAATATCTGCTTTAAAAGCAAAGAAACCAATCCGCTCATTAATATTCAAAACAGCAGCAGCGTAACTTTTAACCATATTACCTATGGTGATACCAGGCTGCTGTTCAAGATCAGCGGAAAGAGGTCGCAGCAAATTAAATTGCTTGATACAGATGCCTCAAAGGCTAAGAATAAAGTCGAGTATGTTTCAGGCGCAGCAGAAAGCGTGCTAACCGGTTCGAAATAACGAGTGGCTGAAATAAAAGATTGAGGCTGATTGAAAAAATGCATTGAATAACACTGGTGCAGGCAATGATAACCGGGGGAGTAATATTGATAAATGAGCTATATAATGAAGAAAATATTATTGTTATGTACCTGCCTGCTTGCGGGCATTGGGCTCAGGGCGCAAACACTGCCGTGGTCACAACGGATGGCTAATACGGCCATTCATATCTGGAAGGATTCGTTATCGGGTACTAACTGGTCGTACGATCAGGGGATAGTTTTGCAGGGGCTGCAAAGCGTTTGGCGACAATCGGCCCAAAACGAATATTTTGGTTATATCCAAAAATCAATGGACAGGTATGTGGGTGCCGATGGAACTATCCGTACCTATAAAGCCAATGACTATACGCTGGATAATATCTTATCGGGCCGGAGTTTGCTATTTCTGCAACAGGTATTAGGTGCCGAAAAATACTATAAAGCGGCCTCCCTGCTTCGCAAACAATTAAACGAGCAACCCAAAACACCCGAAGGCGGCTTCTGGCATAAAAAAAGATATCCCAACCAAATGTGGCTCGATGGCCTGTATATGGCCGAACCTTTTTATGCCGAATATGCTTCCGTTTACCATGAAGATACTGATTTTGATCAGATAGCTGATCAGTTTATCTGGATGGAACAACATGCACGCGATAAAAAAACGGGTTTGCTGTATCATGCCTGGGATCAAAGCAAAAAGGAACGCTGGGCTAATCCTCAAAGTGGTCTCTCGGCAAGTTTATGGGCCCGTGCCGATGGCTGGTATGCCATGGCATTGGTTGATGTGCTGTCCTATTTCCCGGTTAATCATCCTAAACGTGCGGCACTCATTGCCATTTTAAACCGCCTTGCTGTAGCTATACAAGGCAGCCAGGATTCGGGTTCGGGTTTGTGGTACCAGGTACTTGACAAAGCGGGCAAAAAGGGTAATTATCTGGAAGCATCAGCATCGTGCATGTTTGTTTATACGCTGGCTAAAGGCGTAAGTGAAGGCTATCTGCCTCAAAAATATTTGCCGGTAGCCCAAAAAGCTTATGATGGCATCATCAAAAACTTTATCGAAACGGATGCTGACGGACAGGTAAACATTAAAGGCACTGCAGGAGCTGTAGGTGTTGGCGGTGAACCATATCGCGACGGCAGTTACGAGTACTACGCCGGTGTAAAAACTGTCGTTAACGAAACCAAAGGTGTTGGTTCATTTATGCTGGCCAGTGTGGAGATGGAGCGTTTAGCCAATCTCAATTTAGGCAAAGGCAAAACTGTGCTTTTGGATAGTTATTTCAATAACGAGTATCATAAAGACGTTACCGGTAAAAGTATCCCGTTCCATTACAAATGGGATGAGCAGGATAACAATGGTTTTTCGTTTTTTGGGCAGATCTTTAGCAATTACGGGCTGCATACCCAAACTTTAAATGAAGCGCCGGATGTGGAGAACCTCAAAAAGGCAGCAGCCTATGTTATTGTTGATCCCGATATCCCGAAGGAAAATCCTGATGCTAAATATATTGAAGAACCGCATATCCAGGCTATCAGCAATTGGGTAAAAAATGGCGGTGTACTGGTTGTATTAAACAATGATACCGGCAATGCCGAGTTTGTGCACCTGAACAAACTGATGGCGAAATTTGGCATCAGCTTCAACCTAAATAGTGTTAACAGGGTAGTTGGGCGTAACTTTGAGCAGGGTGCAATTAATATCCCACAAGATAATGCCATCTTTAAAACGGCGCGCAAAGTTTACATCAAAGAGTTGAGTACCCTACAGTTAACAAATTCGGCGGTTGCGCAATTAGTTAACGGCAAGGATGTCATTGTAGCTACTGCCAAATATGGTAAAGGTACTGTGTTTGCCGTTGGCGATCCCTGGTTTTATAACGAATATACGGATGGCCGAAAGCTGCCTCCCGATTATGACAACTTTAAAGCAGCCAACGATTTGGTCAACTGGCTGGTTAAACAAATTCCCCAAACAAAAAAATAGT
>NZ_DASVOB010000317.1:0-12083 GCF_036383575.1 Mucilaginibacter sp. | reverse complement strand
ATTATCAGAACAAGCTGCCAATATTAACATACAGCCTGTCATTAAACTATATAATGCTTTCATGGGTTTAGTGTTTAATAGGTTGTGTAAATACAAAATCTTCGGCTGCCATGGGTTTATGGCAATTCATACACTCGGTGGCAAACATCACATTGGCACCTCCATAGGGAACCATTTTCGGTGTCTTGAACCGCGCCCAGCCCCAGCCGTAGGTAGATGCATATTTTTTATCGTCTTTTATCATATACTCCACTTGTTTAAACTCGCCGGTATGGGTAGTTCCGTCTTTATCCTGTAGCTGCGCCCAGGCCACTTTGGCAAATATGGCCCCGTTTGGCCATGGGTGGATGTTATTTTCCTTGATAGCTTTTACGGCGATGTCGTTGCCAAAAATCACACGCAAGGTATTGTTGTCAAAACGCTCGGTAGTGCTGATGGGCTGCCAGTTTTTATAATCGGGGATATAAGAGATGCCATTGGCTGCAGTTGGCAATTTGCTTATAGCCGTTCCATTTTTCTGCCAGTGCTGATATTGCCTGTCTGCCGCATTGATCACCGCAGTATCGGCAGGCTTGCTGTGAACCATGCTGGCAAGGTAGTTTTTCAATACTGCCAGATCTGCCGCTGATACCTTCGCTTCAGTATGAACAGCTGTATAGCTTGGCAATGGCATGGCCCCTGCTATGATCTGATTTATAGATTCCCAAAGTTTTCCTTTCTGATCGGCGGGGGCAAGTTTGTCCCATTCCGAAAAATTAAGGTCGGCCCTGCCATCTTTGATATGTGATGCTACCCCCCAGTAAACGGGAACTATTTTATCGTACCAGCGTAAATTGGTGCTGTTTGAATGGCAATCATAACAAGCGCGTTGAATAATTGCCTTAACATCTGCCGGGGCTTCCAGGTCGCCGGTTACTGCCGGATTGGGCACATCCGGGCGCACAAACTGGATACTCACAAAGCCTGCGAATAAGATCAGGATAATGATAAATGCTTTTCGTTGATACAAAGGTTTTTTGTTGGTTCTCATAGCCTTTCGGTTTTGCTATACAAAGAAAAGTACAATCCTCAATAATGCACCTCGCAATTAGTTGGGCGGGGCAAAACAATCGTTAAACGAGTAAAAAAGGAAGTTGGACTTACAAAACCGGCTGTTTTTGCGCTCTTCATTTTAAGATTTCCGTGTTATCTTCACTATTAAGCTCGCGCCCGATTAAACGTTAAATTAGTATGGCCGTCAAACGAGTGCATAATTCATCAAAAATGAAAACCAGGTTAGCCCTTCTTTTAACACTTATCAGCCTTTGCTCCATAAAAGCAAATGCCCAATACAACTTCAGCAAAGTTGATAACTGGCTAAATGACCATTCTTCAGAAATGGGCGGCCGGGTGGTGCTTGTTGTTTATAAAGACGGCAAGGTGGTTTACAACCACGCCGTTAATGATATGAACATGCGACAGAAGTTTGTTGGCCGCATGATAGCCCGAAAACAAGGTAAAAATGCCGATCTGGGTGATTATGCTTCAACCTCAAAAGTGGCCATAGCCAGTTGCAGCAAATGGCTCAGTGCGGCATTGGTGATGACCTTTGTTGACGAGGGAAAACTAAAATTGACCGATACCGTTGGCAAATACCTCCCTGTATTATCACAGCATGGCAAGGGGAACATCACCATTGGGCAGTCCCTGTCGCACCAAACCGGGATCAAAACACCGCCATTAAAAGAAAGTTTAGAAGATATGCGCCAGGACAACTCGATGGATGATGCAATAGCCGATATCGCGGCTTTACCCATGGAAGGCACACCAGGCAAAGTCTTTCATTACAGCAATGCCGGTTTGCAAATTGCCGGGGCTATCATCGAAAAAATTAGCGGCAAAAGCTTTGAAACACTTTTTGCTGAGCGCATTGCCCGGCCACTCAATATGCAGCACACCGATTTTGGTGATGCCAAAGTGGCGTTGCCTGCGGGCGGGGCCTACAGTACTCCAGAGGATTACCTGAACTTTTTAACCATGATCATGAACCGCGGCGTTTTTAATGGCAAACACATCCTGAGCGAAAACAGCATTGCCCAGATGCAGGTAAACAGGATCACACCCGATGTTAAGATAGCTTACTCCCCTGCCGAAGCCGGAGGGCTGGGTTATGGTTACGGAGAATGGGTATTCGATGCGCATACGGTAAGCAGTCCGGGATTGTTTGGAAGTTTCCCATGGATAGACAAGGACAAAAAGTACGCTGCCTTTATGATGACTTTTTACCTAAAAAACGACGGTAGGCAACAACGCTATAAGGAATTGAAACAACTGGTGGATGAGGCGGTAAAACAGTAGTTTTGCTGCTATGAAGCTGTACATAAAAAATATGGTTTGCAGCCGCTGCAAAATGGTGGTGAAATCCGAGCTGGAAAAAGCCGGGATGCAACCTGTTACTGTTGATCTTGGCGAGGTGGAAGTTAAAGAGCATCCCGCCCCGGAGCAGCTTAAACAGTTAGAAAGCTCGCTAAATGAGCTCGGTTTTGAACTCATTGACGATCAAAAGAGCCGCCTTATTGAACAGATCAAAACAATTATCATTGAGCAAGTACATCATATCGATACACAATCTCCTTTAAAACTTTCGGCCCTGCTTACATCAAAGCTTTATTATGATTATAGCCATTTGAGCAACCTATTTTCGGCCGTTGAAGGTTCAACCATCGAAAAATACTACATAGCCCAACGAATTGAAAAGGTAAAAGAGCTACTGGTTTATAATGAACTTAATCTTTCAGAAATAGCCTTTCAATTAGGTTACAGCAGTGTTGCCCACCTATCCAGCCAGTTTAAACAGGTAACCGGGATGACACCATCGGCCTTTAAAGCACTACAGGGGAGTAAGCGCAGGAATTTGGAAGATATTTAAAGCACTAATTTTTTCGAATTGAAGCGAATTACACGAATTTCCCTCTGCTTTGATTCGTGTAATTCGATCAAATTGTACTGTGCTTGCTAAGCATTCGTGCCAAACTGTAAATCTTATAAATCATATCCATAATACTGTAACAGCTCCCCTACCTGCTCGTGGTAATTTTGTATCAGCAAATACAAATTATCATGACACACACATATAACATCACCGGCATGACCTGCACCGGTTGTCTCTCTAAGGTTCAAAGCTTATTACAACAAGTTCCTAATGTTGAAAAGATTGATATTTCATTGGCAGAAGGCACAGCCGATATCACCATGAAAAAACATGTATCAACAGCCGATCTTCAGCAAGCCCTTGCCGCTTACCCAAAATATCAGCTTAGCGAAGCGGAAGCACATCAACATAGCATGGGCCTGGCCGATGACACAGAAAACCGTACCTGGCTGCAAACTTACAAACCCATCCTGCTCATATTCGGTTATCTGCTGGCGGCTTCATTAATTGCAGGTTATAATGCTGCTTTTAACATCATGACCATGATGCGCATTTTTATGAGCGGATTTTTCCTGGTATTCTCTTTTTTTAAATTGTTGGATCTTGGTGGATTTGCCGATAGTTACAGCATGTATGATGTGGTTGCTAAACGCTGGCGCGGATGGGGTTACGTTTATGTCTTTGTTGAGCTGGGCTTAGGGCTTGCCTTTGCACTTAACCTTGCACCGGTAACTGTTAATGCTATAATGATTGCTGTAATGACGATAAGCCTCATAGGCGTATTGCAAAGCGTATTCAACAAAAGGAAGATCCGCTGTGCATGTCTTGGCGCTGTATTTAACCTGCCGATGAGCACAGTCACTATTATTGAAGATGGATTGATGATTTTGATGGGGGTTGTGATGCTGGGATTGATATAAGATTTCCCACAGTGTTATTTCAATATTGTGGTATTGCCTCTCTGAGAAATCCCTTTTAAAATTTTCACACGAATTTTTACGTATTAATCGAATTACACGAATTTGAATCAATTTAAGATTCGTGTAATTCGATCAATTGTGGAAAGCCTGCAAAGCATTCGTGTAGAAATTTTTCAGCGTAAGATTCGTTAAATCAGATCGAATTATTAAAAACGCAATTTTCCTGGCTTTCCTCCCTCCTGTTAGTTGAAATGGTAACTTTTTGTTAGTTTGCCTCTCCATGCAAAACACTGCGGAATTTCTACTTCAGGATTGGTTTAATCTTACCGGTCGCGGATTGGTGATCACTGGTCAGATTATTCGGGGGCAAATTGCAAGCGGGGATTTTGTTTGTTTAAATGATGAACCCATCAAAATAAAAAGCGTAGAAATTGGCGACAAAAGACCCAATGATTTCTTTGTTGGCCTGATCCTGGAAATAAAAGATCAAAGCGATGTATTACCATCCCTCAACAAATTAAAGGGGAAAAGTTTATTGGTATTAAAAGCAACAACAATAAATTAAACCGCTTACATTCTAAACCGCAAAGCAACTGACCTGCCTAAAGCTTGTGCTAATTCAGGGTCAATTACCGGGCCTTCTCCTTTTTGGATCCATACGCGGCGGTCGTCTTTTTGAAGGATTATTTTCTCGCCATTTAACAGGATCTCAAGTTCGCTGGTAGTTGGGGTAATTGGCGAGGTATTAATTTGATACACATGATCGGTATCGTTAAAAGTTATTCTTAGTGGCAATCCCATCTTTATCTTCTCTCCGGTAAACATACACATCCCATGTTATAAAAGCAACAACAGTCGGCATGCAATGCCAAATTACGGCATAATAATCTAATTTTCAGCCAATTATTTTACAAATCTAATTATGCCGCCAGCTGTAACTGAACCTTGCGGATCAGGCTGTTCATACCAAAGGGCTTCTGCAAAACGTCATCCGGAGCTCCTTTTTGCGGTTCGCCGGTTTCGGTTTCTTCATTTTCGGAGCAAACAATTACGCGCAGATCCTTAGTTGCCCGGTTCATTTTAATGAGCCGGCACAACTCGCGGCCGTCCATACTTTCATTAACAATATCCAGGATCACCAAGTCAGGATGACTTGCTTTTATGATCCTGAAAATTTCATGGACACGGGTTGATGAGGCCACTTCGTAACCGTTGGCGAGCAAAATGTAAGTCATTACTTCTATCATCAGCTCATTATCATCAACTATCAAAATTCGTTTCGCCATAAACCATGTCCCGCTTTTTATACTAATGTTTATGCAAAGCGCATGCCACTGATTAACTTACAGTTAAGCCTTTATGGCCTTAGTCGAAACAGTGTCCCGATATGGCTGTTTTTCTAATGCTATTTTAACAATTATAGCCTTGATTAGTAAACACAATAGATCTGTTTTACTACATTTGGCTCATAGTAAATAGATTTAGCGGGCAAAATGGATAATATCAATATCAAGAAACTGGCAAAGGAGCTCAACATATCCACATCAACTATATCGAGGGCCTTTAACGGAAATACTGATATTAATAAAGACACCAAAGAGCGGATCCTGGCCTACGCCAAACAGCATAACTATTTGCCCAATCATTACGCAAGCAATCTGCGCGATAAAAAAACCAATACACTGGCCGTTATTGTTCCCGAAATAGCTAACGACTTTTTTTCGCAGGCTATAAATGGCATTGAAGAGGTTGCCCGCAAAAAGGGATTTTATATTTTACTTTATCGTACAGATGATGTTTTTGAAAAAGAGGTTTCATTTGTGAACTACCTCAACAATGGCAAAGCCGACGGCATCATCATGTCGGTATCCGGCGAGGCTAATGACCACAACTACCTGCGCCAGCTTGAAAAAAAGCACGTGCCTGTTGTGTTTTTCGACCGTGTTTATGAGGATATTGAAGCAGCCAAGGTAACCACTAACGACTATGACAGTAGTTTTGCCGCAACCGAGCATCTCATTAAAACCGGCTGTAAAAAAGTAGCTTACCTGGTAGTTAACAAAAGCATTTCGATAGGTAAAGTGAGGATGCAGGGTTATATAGATGCCCTGGCCAAGCATAAGGTTTCTTTCGATGACAACCTGATCATTGACTGCAGCAACGATGAAAAAATAAACTATAAGATCCTGAAAAAAGCTTTACAGGAAATTAAGCCCGATGGCATATTCAGTTCGGTTGAACGCCTGGCGTTTGCTACGTACTATGTTTGCAATGATCTTGGTATTTCCATACCAAATGATCTGAAAGTGATCAGCTTTTCAAGCCTCAGGGTAGCCCCATTATTGTCTCCTCCCCTTTCAACCATAACACAACCCGCTTACGAAATGGGCGTAAAGGCAGCTACGTTATTATTTGATGTGCTCGAAAATAACGGCTCGGCCCCTAAAAAAGAACATGTATTAAAATCAAAGCTGTTTATCAGGAAATCGTCTGCTGGTGAATGATTGAGTTCATGATTGGTTCATAGATCATGGTTGATGGTTCATAGTAAGAAAATGAAACAGGCGATAGAGTTATTTCTATCGCCTGTTTTGCAAGACCATGAACCATGATCTATGAACCATACGCCAATTAAAACTTACGCTTCAATAAACAGCTCGCTTTGCGGCCTGCGTACTTTTATCATTTTGCTGTAAGCATCATCTTCCGCACGGAAGCCTACTGCGGCAATTACAGTCGTAGTTAATCCTTTTTCTTTCAGGCCAAGGATCTCATCAAATTTCGCAGCGTCAAAACCTTCCATCGGTGCTGCGTCAACACCAAGCTCAGCAGCTTCGGCCAATAAAACACCTAAAGCGATATAAGCTTGTTTGTGCGACCATTCAACCTTTTGCTCATCTGTACGGCTGGCCAGGGTGCCTAATACCATTTGCTCATAACCGGCAAGGTTTTCACGGGCGATGCTGCGGGTTGAAGCAACAAGATCGATGAATTTTTTACCAAAATCTTCATCAAGATTGGTTAATGAAGCAAATACGAACAAAGCCGATGAATCGGTGATCTGTGCCTGGTCGTACCCAACGGCACGTAGTTTTTGTTTGGTTTCAGCATCCTGCACAACAATCACTTTATATGATTGCAGGCCTAATGATGATGGTGCTAATTGGATTGCTGTTTTTAAAGCTTCTAATTGCTGTGCACTTATTTTTTTGCTGGGATCGAATTTTTTAACAGCCGATCTCCATTGTAATTTTTCTACTAATGACATGATTATCTCAATTGTTGAAACAAATATAAATGTTTAAACATATATGTTTAGCCATATAATTGTAAAGAGATAAACACGAACCTTTATTGTGTTTACAATTTGATCGAATTGCACGAATTTTCATTGAAAAGTTTAAACTGCCGCGGGTTTTCAACCCGTGGTCAACCATGGTTTCAGCTTTCAGCTGAACCTATTAAGCTGAAAGCTTACAAGATGCCAACCACGAGTTACGCTGCGCTAAACTCGCGGTAGTGTATAAATGCAAAACGGACATTCTGCTAAGCAGAATGTCCGTTTTCATCTCTTATTTCATTGCGAACGCAGCGCAGCAACCGCATACTATACAGGGCGGATATGCTTCCGTGCGATTGCCGCGCTGCGCTCGCAATGACATTTTTTATTCTCGATTACGGCATCTTATCCTTCAATTCCTTTTCCTTTTCGTCCTCTTCATTCCTTAACCGCCGTTTTTCCTGTCGTACTTCTTTTCGTGTTTTGCCTCCTGTGGTATCTACAGCATCAATCTTTGCCTTGTACTCGGCTTTAAGCGCTTCAATTTGCGCTTTGATCTGTTCTTTTATTGTTTGTTCTTTTTGCTTCAGTTTTTCTTCGGCCTTTTCTTCGGTGGTATCTTTTTTGCCGAAAAGACGCTGGAAGAAGTTTGGCCTTTTTACCGGCTCTTCCACAACAGGTAAAATGCTATCGTCATCAGCACCGCCCTGTTTCATGAGGCTATCGGCAGTGGCGGTATCAACAGGGGCAATCTGCCTGCGCAGGCTTTCCCTTAGCCTTACTTCGTAAAACCCATAAGCATTAGTATCGCGGGCGGTATACCCTTTCATAGCCATCAGCTTACCGATGAGGTTAAAGTAGCCGTGCAATCCCGGTCGTAAGGTGCCGTCAGGTTGAAACGCGTACAAGCCCCCTTTAGGATAAGGCACAATACTGGCCAGGTAAATACTTTCGCCAACGCTAAGCTCCGACGGCTCCTTACCAAAGTAATAGTGCGAAGCCTCACCTATCCCGTAAATATTGCGGCCCCATTCAATAATGTTGAAGTAAACTTCCAGCATCCTGTCTTTGGTCATGATGCGGTTATTTTCAATAAGCCAGACAATCAGGATCTCCTCTATTTTGCGCGACAATGTTTTTTCCCGGCTCAGATAGGCGTTTTTAACCAGCTGCTGTGATATCCCGCTTCCTCCGCGTTTGTATTTCTTCGTTTTAAAATCGGTAGCTATTGATTTGCGGATTGCCTCCATCACAAAACCGTGATTGGTGTAAAAAGAAGGATCTTCGGCTGTCATTACCGCGTTTCTTAAATTGGGCGAGATCTGCTGCAGCGGGGTAAACTCCGGGTTTTCGGGACCTATCAGGTGCGGTGCCATCGGTTTACCCTTTTCATATGGCGTGTATACAAAGGGGCTGTTAAGCTTGGTTAAATCGGTACGCCCAAATTTCAGGATCCGGAAGTTGTCCTTATCCATGCCCGAATCAAATATCAGGTCGTCGGGTTTTGACGCATCCATATAAAAGTTCAAGTGATAATTCAGCTTACCGGCTACCTGGATACCGTCAAGCGCGTCAAACATCCCCGTAGGGAACGAATCAAAAATATCAGCAGCATTAAGCCATCCCGTGTTGAGCTTCAGTTCATAAATTTTAACCGGGTTAAGCGTGTATTTAATATACGGATGAGCCGTTAATTTTCTGACATGGATGAGCGAAGTACTATCGATAGATACGTAATTGGTGCCCACTTTAACATCGGCATCAATAGCGGCCGCAGGTAATACAATATCGGTAGATGAAACACCGGGATGGTGGATCAGCAGGTTTTTAACCGACCATGAACCCGAAATGGTTGTTTCGCCGCTGCTGTGATCCTCCTTGGTTAATTTGGTTTGCAGCGTATCGAAATTAAGCTTCAGGTTAAATTTCTTTTCGATGATAGGCAGCTCTACTTTTTGGTGATTATCGGCATACAGCATCACGTCGATATCTTTATCCGAGGGGTGCATTTTTCCGGCAAAATGCCAGGTGGCTTCACCATCGTTAACTTTTATTGTCGAACTCATCTGTCCGTCTTTGATCAGCGCGGTTTGGGCTAAAAGCTTCAGCTGATCACTATCGCTCTTAAAACTGATCCTGAAATTATTGAGCGCCAGGTTATCGGGGATCTTATAAAGCACTTCGTTGATCAGGTTATGAGCTATATTGCTCAAATCGGCTTTGGTGTCAGTAGCTGTCGAGTCCTTTTTCTTTTTAAATAGGAAGTCGAAATTTTTAACCCCGTTTTTATTCACAAGACTAATGAAGCCATCCTGCAATACCACATCTGAAAGTTTTACCTCTCCCAGCAACAAAGGCATCACCCTTACACTTACCACGAAGTTTTTGATATTCAGCAAGCTATCGCGCCCTTCAGGTACAATGCTGATATCAGAGAACGAAACCGTACTGAAACCTGTAAATTGGGCCGATCCTATTTTTACATCTAAATTATAATCCCTCTTTGCTTTTAATTTAGCTTTGTCAATGGCTTTTTCGAGCAGGGCGCCACGTTTTGAGTAGGCAACATATCCACCGATGAGCAGAATAAGAATTAAGGGAACAAGAATATATGCGGCTATGCGTATGTATTTAGGATTAAGGCGCTTCATTTGTTAATTTTATCCAAAACTAAACTAAATCTTATCCCCTGCAAACGGTTGTTTTTGCAAATTGTTTCCTTATAAACTCAATCAACGGCCTGTTTTCATAAATTTGCCTCATATTATGACAATTACTAAAGAACAAGTATTACAAGCACTGGGCAATGTTGAAGAGCCGGATCTGAAAAAAGACCTGGTTACACTCAACATGATCCAGGATATTCATATTGATGGCAACAATGTTAGCTTCTCGGTGATCCTGACCACTCCGGCATGTCCGTTGAAGGCCATGATCGAGAATGCCTGCCGTAACGCTATCCTTCATTTTGTAAGCAAAGAGGCTGTTATCAATATCAACATGACCTCGCGTGTTACCTCGCAAAAAAACACCGGGGTTCCGGGTGTAAAAAATATAATAGCCGTTGCTTCGGGCAAAGGCGGCGTTGGTAAGTCGACCGTTGCGGCAAACCTTGCTTTAGGCCTGGCAAAATCCGGTGCTAAAGTGGGGATGATCGATGCCGACATTTACGGTCCTTCGGTACCTATTATGTTTGGTTTAGAGGGTGCACGCCCAATGGCCAGCCAGGTTGATGGCAAAACCCGTATTGAGCCTATTGAAAAATATGGCATCAAATTACTGTCGATCGGTTTCTTTACAGATCCTAACCAACCGGTGCCATGGCGCGGACCGATGGTATCAACAGCAGTAAAACAATTGTTCAATGATGCCGATTGGGGCGAGCTTGATTACCTGGTGATCGACCTGCCGCCGGGTACTGGTGATATCCATATCACGGTAACGCAAAGCTTCCCGGTAACGGGTGCTGTAATTGTTACTACGCCGCAAAATGTAGCGCTTGCCGATGCTAAAAAAGGTATTGGCATGTTCATGATGCCGGCAATCAATGTGCCTATACTGGGAGTGGTTGAAAACATGTCGTACTTTACACCAGCCGAACTGCCGGATAACAAATATTATATATTTGGTAAAGGCGGCGGCCAAAAACTGGCCGCGCAGCTTGATGTTCCGTTTTTGGGCGAGATCCCGTTGATCAAAGGGATCAGTGATTCGGGCGATGCCGGCAAGCCGACAGTGCTTGAAGAAGACGGCCCGATGACGGCAGCTTTTGTGAAGATGGCCGAGCGTGTTGCGCAGCAGGTGGCTATATCAAATGCCAAAGCATTGAGTGCAGAAAATATTGTAAATAATTAATAACTTTACATAACGTTATAAATTAATAAAAATGAGTTTATTAAATCAGGTTGAAGCAGCTTTAGATACTATCCGTCCGTATTTGGAGGCTGATGGGGGGAATGTTTCTGTTGAGGAGATAACTCCTGAAGGTGTTGTTAAATTAAAGCTGCTGGGTTCATGCGGATCATGCCCAATGAGCATCATGACCCTTAAAGCCGGTATTGAGCAGGCTATCAAAAAAGCCGTACCCGAAGTTACCTCCATTGAGGCCATAAACCTTACAGACATTGATGACCCCAACGCCGTGCTTCCCGAAAATTTAAGGTAGTTGTTAAGTAATGTTAAATCCTCTGTTCAATTTGGGGATATGACTTACTTTTGATGAAGTTTAAAAACTATTTTGGCCGAAGCAGCGTAATATATGTTGAGCTAAGTAGTTAATGTTTTATGAAGTATTTATTTGGTTTACTGCTATTATTTGTTTCAATGGGCGCTTTTGCACAAAGCAAAGACCGCCCTGTTGTGCAGTTTACAGGTATCACACATAATGCCGATAGTTTAAAGATCACTATCCCTTATGTTACCATCACCAATACTTCGGCCCATAACATCATCAACGTATCTAACTACAAGGGTTACTTCTCATTTGTAGTTCACGAGCGCGATACCCTTCGCTTTACCTGTGTTGGCTATGCGCCGGTTACCGTGGTTATCCCTTCAAACCTGCCAAATGAAAGCTACACTACCCAGGTATCTCTCAAGGCGCAGATCATTAACCTGCCTACGTTCCACGTGTTTCCCTGGGCAACTACTGATGAGTTTAAAAAAGATTTCCTGGCTATAAAGCTTGCTGATGATGATTTGGAGATAGCCCGTAAAAATATCAGCAAGGCCACCCTTTCGGCATTGTACAATACCCTACCCCGCGACGCCCAGGAAATACAATCGGCCAATGCACAAAATATGCATACCACTATCCTGAACTCACACTCACTTACCCCCAATCCGCTGCTAAACCCGCTTGCATGGGGCAGCCTCATCAAGTCAATATCTGACGGAGATAAGAGTAGTAAATAATTAAGATTTTATTGTTATTGGGTTTCTCGTCGTTGTTGTTGTTTGGAAAGTGAAAACA
>NZ_DASVOB010000316.1:0-6204 GCF_036383575.1 Mucilaginibacter sp. | reverse complement strand
TTTCAGGGGAAATTTACTTAAATGAACAAGTTATCCTCCTTATTACTTTTATTTATTTTACTGATTAAGGGCTATAAAGTCACGGCCCAGGTTAAACCCGGCGGAGCAGCTTTTACCCAAACTATAAAAGGTACAGTTGTCGAAAAGAGCTCGAAGCTCACCATGCCGGGCGTAACCATGAAAGTTGTTTCCGTACAGCCCGAAAGAGCAGGCATTACCGATGCAAATGGCGTTTTTCATATCACTCAGGTACCTATCGGCAGGCAGGTAGTTGAAATTAGCTACGCCGGTTACAATAAAGTGGTATTATCGGATGTATTGGTAACCTCTGGTAAAGAAATTGAACTGAACGCGGAGATGGAAACTGCTAACACCCAGCTTAACGAGGTGGTTGTAAGCGCCACATCCAACAAGCGTCCTATCAATTCAATGGCAATGGCCAGTGGCAGGTCATTCTCGCCCGAAGAAACTAACCGATATGCTGGTGCCCTTTTTGATCCGGCGCGTATGGCACAGGGCTTTGCCGGTGTAGTAGCTGGCGGTGATAATAACGAGATTATTGTACGCGGCAATTCGCCTAAAAGCCTGCAATGGCGATTGGAGGGCATCGAGATCATCAGCCCTAACCATTTTAATAACGAAGGTTCGGCAGGTGGCGGGGTAAGCATGCTCAACTCAACCGTGATCGGTACATCTGATTTTTATACAGGAGCGCTTGCCGCTGAGTATAACAACGCCACGGCGGGTGTTTTTGACCTTCGCTTCAGAAAAGGCAATACCGATAAACGCGAATACACCTTTACTGCCGGTGTGCTTGGCCTTGGTGCAACGATGGAAGGGCCGTTCGCCAGGGGCGGAAATGCATCTTATTTAGTTAGCTATCGCTATTCTACACTCGGTTTGCTTAAAGCCGTAGGTGTTGACGTATCTGATTCGGGCGTCCCGCAATACCAGGACCTATCTTTTAACCTTGTTTTCCCAACGAGAAGCATGGGTACATTCTCTGTATTCGGTGTTGGTGGTGCTGGTAATGTAAATACTGATGCTAAGCGGGATACCACCAAATGGGACGAAAGGATGGATTCATACGATCTTCGTTATAATTATAAAGCCGGAAGTGTTGGCCTAAAAAATATCTATATCGCCAATAACAAGCTTAACTTCAGTAACATCATATCTTTCTCAGGTAGTCGTAATGCATCGAAGGTCGATAGTCTTACATCTAAATTTGAGCCGAGTTTATTACAGAAAAATCATTATGATAATACGGCTATCCGCTATGCCGGTATTGTAAATTATCGCTCGGGCGAAAATAACAACATTCGTGCAGGTTTAAACGCCGGTTTCCTTACTTATAACTTATATGACCTGGAATACCAGCGTGATACACACGATCTTAAAGAGCTGTTAAATCAGAAAGGCAGTGCAGCAACTTTTGATGGCTTCATTCAAAATAAACATGATTTTGGCAATAAGCTGAGCTTAAACACCGGGATCCATGTCAACTATTTTGATCTGAGCAAAACCTGGAGCTACGAACCAAGGGCTGGCCTTAATTGGCACGTGACGCCCGATCAGGAAATATCTTTAGCGGCTGGTGCTTACAGCAGACTTGAACCGCTGTCTTTTTATTTTGCCAAAAGTGCCGAGTCTAACGATGCGGTAAGCACTAAACTTTCACCGACCCAATCGGCTCAACTGGTACTTGGTTATGAGAAGTTATTTTCCGGTCACCTGAAATTTAAAACAGAGGCGTACTACCAGCATTTGTATGATGTGCCTGTATCCAGCGATCCGGCTAATAATTTCTCGGTGCTTAACGTATCTGATAACTCTGCCATCAGCGGTACAGATTATCATTCGTTAGTGAACAAAGGGACCGGCAAAAACTATGGTATTGAGTTTTCTGTAGAGCGGTCGTTAAACAAAGGGTATTATTTTATGATCACCTCTTCGGTGTTCAATTCAAAATACAAAGCCCTGAACGGGCAGGAATTTAATACCACATTTAACACCCAGTATGTAACCAACCTGGTAGCGGGGAAGGAATGGGCTACCGGGCCTAATCATAAAAACCTGTTCGGTTTAAACGGAAAGCTTATTTATGCAGGCGGCAGGAAATATACACCTATTTTAGTTGATGAAACCTTTCGGCGCGATGAGCAGGTGATTGACCAGTCTAAAACCAACACATTAACGGCCGATCCCTATATTCGTGTCGATTTTTCGGCCAGCTACAGGATCAACAGCAAAAAAGTATCGCACTTTTTACTGCTCGATATCCAGAACCTGCTTAACAGGCGCAATAACACAGGTTTATTTTATAACCAGAGCAAGCGGATAATTGAGAAAAATAAATGGATAGGCATACTTCCAACCATTAATTACCGCATTGAGATTTAATTGAATGTTAACCCAAACTGATCATATTTTGGATTTAAATAGCGAACAACTTATCCCGCTGCTGCTCTCGGGCGATGAAGCCACCTTTGAAAAGGTGTATAAGCACTTCATCAGGCCGCTGCACGTGTATGCTATCTCTATTTTAAGGGACGAAGATACCGCGAAGGGGATGGTGCAAAACGTTTTCATGCGGTTATGGGAACGTAAAGAGCGGCTGAATTTCAGCGGATCGATAAAGGCTTACCTGTATGGGGCCGTTTATAACGAATGCCTTAATAACCTCAGGCACCAAAAGGTAAAGGTTAATCACCAGCAACATGTACTGTATATGACGAAGGATAAAGTGGATCAAGGTACGGGCATGGAACTGCTCGACCTGAAAGAAAAATTACAACAGGCATTGAATGACCTGCCCGAAAAATGCCGAACAGTGTTTCAGCTGAGCAGGTTTGAGGATCTGAAATACCAGGAAATTGCCGACGAATTAGGCATCTCCATAAAAACAGTTGAAAATCAGATGGGCAAGGCCCTGAAAACATTACGGCTCAAATTAGTTGATTACCTGCCGTTGATCATTTGGCTTATTAGCAGGGCTTTTAATATTATTTAAGATGATGGAAGATTTATTAACCAAATATATGCTGAATG
The DNA here is from genome assembly GCF_036383575.1 of Mucilaginibacter sp. Lineage (GTDB taxonomy): Bacteria > Bacteroidota > Bacteroidia > Sphingobacteriales > Sphingobacteriaceae > Mucilaginibacter. Next base: position 3,153 of record NZ_DASVOB010000316.1, on the reverse strand, counting down.
AAACCACGCCGGTTGAGAATGAAACCATCAACCGCTGGCTCAGCGAAAATGAAGACAACCGCAAGTATTTCGATCACTTTAAGCTGATCTGGGATACCAGCCGCGACCTTAAGATAGAAAGCAAGCTTGATCCCGATGCCTCATGGGCCGAATTTAAACAACTGGCTCAAAGCAGGACTGAAGTATCAGCAAAAGTAAGGCCTTTAAACGCTGCAAACCGCTGGCTTAAAATTGCTGCGATGTGGCTTGCCATATTAGGAAGCGCGGGGATACTATATGCGGTGCTTAAGCCCGGTAAGCCCAATATGCTTACGCTGCAAAGCGGCAACATGGTACGCAAGGTTACTTTGGCCGATGGCTCATTGATCACCATGAATAAAAACTCGGTGTTGAATTACCCCGACGGGTTTACCGGCGATACCAGGGAGATTTCATTAAAAGGGGAAGCCTTTTTTGATGTAGCTCATGATAAATCAAAGCCATTTATGATCCATGTGAACGATGTGGTTGTAAAAGTGGTTGGTACATCCTTCAACATCAAAACCACCGGCCCTAACACCGAAGTTATTGTTGAAACCGGCGTAGTGCAGGTAATTCAACAGGAGATTGTTGTAAAGCTAAAACCGAAAGAAAAAGCATCAGTGCAGGCAGGCCGCATGCAAAAAGGCAGCAGTCAGGATGAGTTGTATAACTATTACCGCACCCAAAAGTTTGTGGCTAATAAAACACCACTATGGCGCCTTGTTGATGTGCTTAATGAAGCCTATAAGGCAAATATTGTGATTGATAATAAGAAGTTGGTTAACAGAACTATAACAACCACATTTAAAGCGGAGTCTTTAGATAACATCCTGAAAACAATAGCGGAAACACTTGGTGGCGATGTTAAAGTGATCAAAAAACCTCATCTCATCATAATCAAATAAGTTGATGGAAAAGAAATTAAACATACTATTTTATATCATGCTGGTATTGGCGGGCTGCCTGCTTATTACCAATGCGCTTGCACAGGACAACCTGAACCGTACGGTAGCGCTCAACGTTAAACAAAAGAAGATTGCCGAGATACTTAACATTATCGGCGAAAAGGGAAAGTTTTATTTTTCATACAGTAATGATGTCATTAAAACCGATAGTGTGGTTAGCATGACATCTTCAGGACAAACTATCAAAAACCTGCTCGATGAGCTGTTTCACGGAAAGGTTGATTATAAGGAATCGCCGGGGTACATTATACTCCGGCCTACGCCGTATAGGTTAACCCTTGTGCCCGATACCCTGGCGGGCCCTGGCAATGTTTATTACATAAGTGGTTATGTGTACGACGATATAACCGGTAAAAAACTTTATAATGCCAGTGTATATGAAAGAAATTCCCTCGAATCAACCCTTACCGATCAGAATGGGCATTTTCAGCTTAAAATAAAAGCCAATGGCATGATCACGCTTAATGTAAGCAAGGAACTTTATCGTGACACAAGTATCAATCTTTTAAACAACGTAAATGTATCCATAAAACCGCGCGATTATTATTACAGCGCCGACGCAGCCAACTCAAAATCGGACAGGAGCTGGCTGGGCAGGATGTTCCTTTCATCAGGGCAAAAAATACAGAACCTTAACCTGGGTGGGTATCTGTCAACAGTTCCGGTACAAGCTTCGCTTGTGCCAAGTTTGGGGAGCCATGGTATCATGAGCGGGCAAATAGTCAATAACTTTTCGTTCAATCTTTTAGGGGGCTATAACGGAGGCGTTAATGGGGTTGAGCTTGGTGGGCTATTCAATATTAACAAGCAGGATGTTAAATATGTTCAGGCTGCCGGGCTTTTTAATGTTGTGGGAGGTAACAGCAAAGGAGTTCAGTTGGCCGCCGTAAGTAATAATGATCAAAAAAACATGACAGGTATTCAGGCAGGTGGTATTTATAATATGGTAAAAGATAGCGTTAAGGGTGTGCAGCTTGCCGGGGTCTTTAACCATGTAAACGGCAATACCAAAGGCTTTCAGGCAGCCGGCATTTATAATTACACCCGTAAAAACAGCAAGGGCTTCAGTATTGCCGGGATAGCCAACGTTACAGGTAATGAAGCAAGCGGGATGCAGGTGGCAGGAATTTTCAATAAGGCCCGGGTTATAAAAGGAGCATCGTTTGCGTTGGTAAACATTGCAGATACACTTGATGGTTACGGTATAGGTTTATTGAATATCTCGCGCAATGGCTATGCTAAAATCGAGGTGTACAGCAATGAGATCACTACAACCAATATCGCCTTCAAATCAGGTAATGCCAAGCTGTATTCCATTATATCCGGAGGTGTTAATTTTACAGATAAGCACACTTTTTACAGCTATGGCTTTGGGTTGGGCCATGATTTTATTTTCAATAATAACTTTTCGCTTTCTGCCGAAGGATCAACCCATTTGTTATTGGCCAAAGGATGGAAGAACCAAAATCAAATAAACCGGGTAAGCGCTTTGCTAAATTTCAAGGCCGGTTCAAAAGTGAGCTTTTTTGCAGGGCCATCGTTTAATGTTTACACCAATTATGGCGATCATCACGGTGATAGTGATATTCAGCAGATCATCAAAAATAAGCCCGGTTTGATCGATTGGGGCAACCGTACAAAAGGCTGGATCGGGTGGTCGGCGGGTATTACCATATTGTAAGTTTGCGGCAAGATGTTCAACTTTGCGGGATAATAAATTACCTTATGAAAAAACTCCTGTATCTTATTTTGATCTGCGCTTCGTCGACATGTTTTGCCCAGGAAGTGAATAAAGACGTAGCTTTTTTAAACCCCGCTACTGTAGGCAAGCCGTTTGGATACTCGCATGCCGTAATTGTTGACTTGGGTAAAAATAAGATGGTGATCATGTCGGGCCAGGTTGGTTTGGATAAAGATGGTAAGCTTGCCGGCAACGGCGACCTGACAAGCCAAACCCAACAGGTGTTTACCAATATCAAAAACATAGTTGAGGCCGCCGGCGGTTCTATGAATGACCTGGTGGAGCTGAATTATTACCTGATGGATGCATCGCAGGTTCAGTTGGTTCGTAGTATCAGGGATAAGTTCGTAAACACTAAACAGCCGCCGGCAAGTACGTTGGTGCAGGTAAGCAAACTTTTCAGGGATGATATTTTAATTGAGATAA
>NZ_DASVOB010000315.1:0-5951 GCF_036383575.1 Mucilaginibacter sp. | reverse complement strand
TCATTGTGGGCACTTTTTATATCTATGAGATCGCGCCAGGTAATTCGGAAGAAGAATGCCGCAATCAATGCGGAAGCAGTAAAAACCCACAAGCCTGCCAGGTTTTCTGCGACTGTATTTACAAACAAGGCCTGCCATTGGATAGCGCATTGATCAGATTTGACCAGGCCAGATCTCATTGACGATCATACCCGGCCCCAATGCTACCCATGGCATAATTAAAACAGGGTCATGCTGAGCTTGTCGAAGCATGATGGGCAAGGCCTTTGCGCTCGAGTCTTCGACAAGCTCAGACTGACCGACCTATTTTGTCATTTCACCTTCAGAGTTCGCCGCATTTAAACACTCAACAGCACATCACCCGAAAAAACGAATCGGCCAAGCCACCTGGCAGTTAGAAACCCGTTAGCATGATTTAAAAGGTAATGAAGCTAAATCTAAGTATGACCATCAGTGACCGTACGCGATAAACGATCTATCTACCCGGATCCTATTTAACGGTGACAGTTTGCACAGCTTGTATAGCAATATCAGTCCGAACCGGCAATTGTTTTACTAAAGTTACGCCCGAGCCATCTAATTTCGATTTATAAATGGCCTGGCTCGAACCATCAGCATTAGCGGTTGAGAAGACCAGGTTACCGTCACCGGTAACTTTTGCCATTTCTTTATTCTGCAAATATAAACCCGGGGGCAGTGAAATATTGATCTTGTGCTGATCAGTGCCATCCAGGTTTACAGACCATAACTCATTAACACTATTTATCTGTTTCCTGTAGAAGGCTACATTGCCGCTCGTAACATCCTGCAAGGTTATATTGGCATCCCCTGATTCATGAAGTACCGGGCTCGCCCCCGATCCGTCAAGATTGCATTTGTAAATAGAATACGCCCCGGTGGCCGTTGTTTGGGTTATAAAAACGATACTTTTACCATCAGCCGTAACCTTCATAAGCTCTTCATTACTCAAAGTTATTCCATAAGGCAAGGTAATACTGATCTTTTGTTTATTGGACCCATCCAAATTTACCCTGTATACTTCAATATCGGCGTTAAGCTTAGCCTGCCAGAATAAAATGGAAGAGGGATCAATAAAACTTTGCAGAGCCAAATAATCGCCTCCATCAGTCATCACCGGCTTAACATTACTGCCATCGATATTGCATTTATAAATGCCATACTGACGCGGGTTATCAACGTAAGCCAAAAAAACAATGGTTTTGCCATCTTTAGAAACTTCTGCCATATCTTCATAATTCACCAGCAAGCTAGCCGGCAGGGAAAGATTGACCTTACTATCATTGGAGCCATCGTCGCTGACATTCCATAGTTCGTCAACAAAAGGGCCAGTGACACTCCTGCGGTAGTAGATCTGTGTACTTGAAGTGGTAGTTACCGGGTTATTATTGGCACTGGAAGATTTGCCGCATCCGTTAACTATTGCCAATCCGCTGATGAGGGAAATTGCTAAAATTGTTCTTGATAAAATGCTGGTTTTCATTTGTGTTAAGGTTTACGCTAAAATAACGTATTTTTTTAACAACTTGGAGCAGCTCCGTTTCAGCGTTAAGATTTAGCGAATTACAGTACAAAGCCACGCTCTTTGGTCAACTGGAACTTGGCTCCATGCACCTGGCAAAAGCCCCCGCTCTGATTAACCTTTATAGTTGCCTGTGGGAGGCGGATAGAACTTATCGAACGCAAGGCAAAGTAGTCCGGCTGAATGGTATTAATTATTATATGTCCATTTATAAAAGAGGCCGTCTCAATAGAGACAGCCTTGTAATACCCTGGTCATTAATGCGTTATTCCCCTTTCAAACTTTTCACCGGATTTGTTAATGCTGCTTTGATGGCCTGGTAACTTACCGTCAACACAGATATCAGTAATGTAAGCGACGCAGCTATCACAAAAACCCAGATATTGATGGTGATGCGGTAACTGTATCCTTTTAACCATTGATACATCAAATACCACGCGATAGGTGCCGCGATGCAAAAGGAGATCACGACCAGCTTCAGAAAATCCCTGGAAAGCAGTGAAGTCACACTCGCTACCGATGCGCCGAGCACTTTTCTGATGCCGATCTCTTTGATGCGGTTCTGTGCCATGTAAGCGGCCAGGCCAAACAATCCGAGGCTGGATATGATGATCGTCAGCCCGGCAAACAGGCTGGCCAGTGTACCTATCCGCTGTTCATCACCAAACTTTTTGGCATATTCCTGGTCTACAAAATTATACTCAAAAGGGTAATCCGGGTTGTATTTCTTAAATATGGCTTCGGCACGGCGAAGGTTCTCTTTAGTAGAGTTGGCATTATTGAGCTTGTAATGAATGATATTGAACCAGGAACTTGGCCCCTCGATCAGCATATGCTGCACAGGCTCGTAGGGTGAACTGATAATAAAATCCTTGATCACCCCTACAATATGCCAGGTCTTCATGTCTTTACCCTCTCCCTGGCTTATCGACTGGCCAACGGGATCTTTCAGGTTCATGATCTTAACCGAAGCTTCATTGATCAGCATTGCAGTTGAATCCGTTGGGTAATTCACAGGGTCGATATCCCTGCCGGCAACAAGCTTAAGCCCCATGGTTTTAACCAGGCTTCCATCCGAACTGTAAATAATAAAGTCAACCTTATTTTTAGGCAATGAGCCCGGCCAGTTGAAGCCCCAGCTATCGCTGTATCGCTGGGTTATGGGAGAATTAGTTTTGGATACAGAAGTTGCAGCCCCGCTGGAAAGTAATTCATTCCTGATGGCTTTATAGTGCTTATCAATTTCACCAGACATGAAAGAATAAACCAGGTTATCTTTCTTGTAACCGGTATCCCTGTCCTGGGCATATTGTAGCTGCTGGCGGATAATGATGGTGCAAATGATGAGCACTACCGCAAATGTAAATTGAATAACTACCAGTAACTTACGCGGAGTAACCAATGCGTTTGCCGCCTTAAAGGTACCTTTCAATACAGCTACAGGTTTGAAAGAAGACAGGTATAATGCCGGGTAGCTTCCTGAAATGATGCCGGTAATTATAATAAAGCCCAGCGCGATGAGCCAAAAGTATGGGTTGCTGTATGGTACAAATAACTGCTTTTGGGTAAGTTGGTTGAAACCCGACATGCTGAGCTGTACGATCACAATAGCGAAAATACCCGCGATAAAAGCGATCAAAACAGATTCGCCTAAAAACTGCCATATCAACGAGCCTCTTAATGCGCCTACGGTTTTGCGGATTCCTACCTCACGTGCGCGTTTCTCGCTCCTGGCCGTACTTAAATTCATAAAATTGATGCAGGCGATGACGAGAATCAGCACAGCTATCAGCGAAAATACCCTGACACGCTCGATTTTCCCGCCGACTATTTTCCCGTCTTCAAAATGCGAATACAAATGCCATTTACTTGCCGGGTGCAAAAACTGTTGAATATCCTTGGTGTCCGAGTGATTTTTAGTAAAGTTCTGCACGGCAGCATCAGCATGGGCTTCCGTTACGCCAGGTTTTAAAAGCACAAAGGTTTGAATGGAGTTATTGCCCCAGTATTCATCATCCTGCCCTATCTTTTTCAGGTATGACCATGGCATCAAGTATTCAAAATCAAAGCGGGTGTTATTCGGCAGGTCCTTCATCACGCCGGTAACCTTGAAGTAGGAATTACTATCTATTTTAATCGTTTTACCTATCGCATTTGCCTCACCGAAAAGTTTCTTTGAAAATTTCTCGGTGATCACGATGTTGTTTACTTCGTTCAACGCGGTTTTCTGATCGCCACTGATCAACGGGAAACTGAACATGGAAAGAAAGTCCGGATCGGTAAAGTCGCCTGCTGCTGTCAGGTGTTTATCGCCGATGGTAAATAAAAAACTGGCATTGGTAACCCTGGCTACTTTCTCCATTTGCGGCAATTCTTGTTTCATTACCCTGCCCATGATCTTAGGCGTGGTTTCCCAGCTCCATAACTTGCCATCAAACTTCGACTGGTTGTATATAGAATAAAGCCGATCCCGCTTTTCATGGAACTGGTCAAAGCTGAGCTCGTTATTGATCCACAACAAGATCAGCGCGGCGCTGGCCATGCCGATTGTTAGTCCAAGGATATTGATCAGGGAAAATGTTTTTTGACGCAAGAGGTTACGCCAGGTGATCTTTAAGTAATTTTTGAGCATATGATCAGGCTTTGATAACCATAAGACGACAGTATCAGGCATTAAGTTGCAGCCTTTTTTCTTTTTTCTATCAACAACAAAAATTTAAAAGCACCGGAGGCCATAAATAACCAATGGAGTGACAACGATTAAGACATATGTTGTTACTATAACAAACGTTTGCGTTACATTTTGTCTGCCTTTTTTGTCTTCAATAGCTTATTTTAGACAAGCACATCCGATCAAATGCCACACTCGCCATGAAAAAATACATATTGATTATCTGTTATATATTACTTGTTTCTGGCACGTATGCCCAGCCGGCTAAACATGATATGCACTTCAATACCCTTGCCGGGCGCTGGGATGAAGCCATTCCGCTGGGTAATGGCATGATCGGGGCATTGATATGGCAAAAGTCGGATCATTTACGCTTTTCGCTTGACAGGGCCGATATTTGGGATATGCGCCCCATGAAAGGCTTACACCGGCCGGAGTTTAACTATCATTGGGTTATTAGCCAGGTGAACAAGAAAGATTACGCTCCTGTACAAAAGTATTTTGACGAACCCTATGATAATGAGCCTGCTCCATCAAAAATCCCGGCGGGGGCATTGGAGTTTAACACCGAAAAATGGGGAAAGGTGGTGTCGGTCAATTTGCATTTGGCAAACGCGCTTTGCAGCGTAAAATGGGCTAATGGCGTAATACTTAAAACATTTGTTCATGCAACAGCCCCTGTTGGCTGGTTCCGGTTTGAAAACATAAACACCAACCTGGTGCCGCAGCTTATCGCGCCCAGGTATCAGGGCGTGGTAAAGGTTTCCGGCGATCCTGTTGGCGGCGATGACCTTTCCAGATTGGGGTACCCTCAGGGAAATATTACAAAGCATGGGGGTAATATCACTTATATACAAAAAGGCTGGAATGGTTTCTCGTACCAAATCAGTGTAAGCTGGCATAAAACAGGTTTACATACCATTGAAGGTGTATGGAGCATCTCCTCACAATATCCGGATCAAAAGAAACAAATTACTGCCGTTGTTACTGCTGAAAAAGCCTCTATACGTGGGTATAATAAAGATCATAGCTCACATAGCACCTGGTGGAAAAACTTTTGGGATAAATCAGCCATTCATATTCCCGATACCCTGCTTGAAAAACAATGGTACCTGGAACAATATAAATTTGGCGCGGCTTCAAGGCCGGGCGCCCCTCCTATTTCGCTTCAGGCGGTATGGACTGCCGATAACGGCAGGCTGCCGCCATGGAAAGGCGATTTTCATCACGATCTGAATACCCAGCTCAGTTACTGGCCAGGCTACAGTGCCAATCATTTGGAGGAGAGCATGACCTACCTGGATCATCTGGACCAAAACAAGGCCAGGTACAAGCAGTACACGAAAATGTATTTTGGCAAGGAAGGGTTGGCAGTGCCAGGTGTTACCACGCTTGACGGCACTGAAATGGGCGGCTGGATCCAATACTCCCTATCGCCTACGGTATCCTCCTGGCTGGCTCAGCATTATTACCTGCAATGGCGCTATAGTATGGACAGGACTTTCCTGCAACATAGGGCCTATCCCTGGGTAAAGGACGCAGCTGCATTTATCGAAAATATAACGGTATTGGACAGCGCCGGGCACCGCAAATTACCGATCAGCTCAAGCCCCGAAATTAATGATAACGATGTATCGGCCTGGTTTCATCAAAACACTAATTACGACCTGTCACTGATGAAATTCATTTTCAAAGCAGCGGCTGAAATGGCGGGTGAGCTTGGCCTCAAAAAAGAAGCCC
>NZ_DASVOB010000314.1:0-12533 GCF_036383575.1 Mucilaginibacter sp. | reverse complement strand
ATCTGCTCAATTTATATCCTGATGTTGCCCGGGAGTTTATCAAACTGCTCTCCAACCATATCCGCGACAGGGAAGAACAGCTATTGCAGCTTGCCTATAACTCTGTACGCAAAAGAATGGCCGATACCCTGATGCGCCTTTATAAACAACAGGGGGTCGATTTCAAAGTTTCGCGCGAGGACCTTGCAGCCATGGCCGGCGTTGCTACCGAGACCGTAAGCCGCACCCTTACCGATTTTAAAGACGAAAATCTCATCGATAAAAAGGGCAGCCAGATCACCGTACTCTCACCCGAACGGCTTGGTAAAATGAAAAACTGACCATCGTCACTTTTTTAGCTGACATTGCTCATTCCCCCAGCGATAGCTTAAGGATAGCTTTGCCTTTGGTTAAATAAATCATGGATGAAAGCGATAGCCTACAATATTAAGCCCTTCGAAAAAGAGTTTTTGGCAATAGCCAACCATAAAAAACACGAGATCACGCTGATATCAAACAACCTCAGCATTGATACAGCCATCTTCGCCGAGGGAAAAACGGCAGCTATCATCACCCTTGACGACGAGGTAACCGCCGGTGTTATGGAAAAGCTTGCGGCAGCAGGTATTAAATATATTGTCACCCGATCATCCGGTACCGGTCATATTGATAAAGAAGCGGCCTCGCAATTTGGTATTAAACTGGCCAATATCCCTGCTGTATCTTCTCAACATACCTTGAATACCGACGACGATTTACAAGAAACAGCCAATCAAACCATCCGCTGCCTCGATCTGTGGCAATCAAATAAATGTGTAGGCAAAGCCTGCGTTTGTGCTAAAGGATGCAAGAGTGTGGTTTTGGATGATGTGAAAGAAGCATTGTAAATCCTACTTCTGTATCAACACCAGCAACGCCTGTGGCGTTTCATAAGTTGTGCCTTTATAGCTAAGCGCTTTAACACCTACACAAACGGTATCAATAGTTTTAGTAGCATGGGTAATATAGATCTTTCCCCTTACATCAGGCTCGGTACCATCGCTTACCGTTTTCATGCCGGTTAGCAACTGCATCACGCTATCAATACCCGGCTTTTTATCAAAGTTTTTTTCTTTCCCTTCGGGGAAGTAATAGTCAAACTTATCGCAGGTGATCCTGAATTGGGTTTCGCGGCCAAGCTCTGTAAATTTGAATTTGATGGATTGCACATCATCATTTGAATTGCTTTTGCTTTTGCAGGCAACGAATGACAGCGCCGCAAAGAAAATAAGTTTATAATTTTTCATTATTGGTTTTGATGGTATTACGGTTCCAATAAAGTTAAGATGTTTCACAATAGAATAAAAGTTGGTATGAATATATTGACCCCATGTGTATGGTCAAGCGTCCACACCATAGCCGTTAATCTAAACAATTAATTGTACAAAAGATTTAAGATTCCCCTCTTGAGAGGGGGCGCGGCGGAACGAGCGATAGCAGGGGTGTGTTTCTTCTACAAGCTCATCAAAGCAGGAACATACCCCTCCGCCCCTCTTAAGGGGGGAATCGCACAATCCCACGCTTTTTCCTTTCAGATTAAAGAAGTTCCAGATCACTTCAACTCATCCAGCACCCGGAACATTTTTTCCTTTATCCCCCGGCTCGATCCGCTGAAGTTATTAACCATGATGGAAAAACAAAGCTCACGCCCGTTTTTGGTTTGACAGCCTGCGTAACACAATACATTATTGATACTACCACTTTTCATCTTCATATCATTATAAACAGGCAGACTTGCATAAAGATCAGCAAACCAGCTTTCCTTTTTAGCCGACTGCAGTACGCGGGCCAGTGTTAAGGTAGTTACCCTGTCGCCGGGCGAAAGACCGCTGCCATCATAAATATTCATGCTTTTTGTATCTATCCCCCTGGCTGCCCAAAACTTTTGCACCTCATCAACTCCATTGGCAGTGGTTGGTTTACGGCCTTGTTTCCAGGCTATGGTTTTAAGCAGTTGTTCGGCATACAGGTTAATGCTTTTCTGGTTAAGCCAATAAACTATTTTGCTTAAGGTTGGTGACGAGATAGTTGCCAGGTTCTTAACAATAACCGGCAAAGGCTGATTTTTAGCACTCAAAGTAGCTGCTGATTCCGGTTCGCTACCAATGATAATACCAAGGCTCCTGAGCGTATCATTTAGCCGTAGCGCTGCATCATAGGCAGCATCAGGCAAGGCAGCCGAAATACTTTTTTTGTCCTGGTCGATAGCATAGGTACCCCGCAGGTACATTACTTTACTGCCAACAGGTAAAAAGGCATAAGCATTGTCGCCCGAACCTGCCGAACCATTGATCAGTTCGCTTTTGAAGGAAAGATATGGCATTTGCGGAACGGTATGGGATACGCCAACCGGATTACCAACGCCCCCGGTGCGCAGTTTAATATCGAACTGGTTTTCGCGCCAGCAAAGGCCCGATGTACCGGCACCGTAATAGTTGCCGATATCCTGCCAGATCCATCCTTCGGGGATAGATTGGGTGCCAAAAACGCTATCGTCGCCTATAATACGCCCGGTAATTTTTTTGATGCCTGCCTTTTGCAGGGCATTAGCCATCAGGGTTAATACATGGCTTTCCTTGGTTTGTTCATAGCGCCAGCTGCCCAGAGTTGGGTCGCCTGCGCCTTTAATGATGATATCGCCGTTAAGGGTACCGTCGGCTGCTATGTCTCCCGTATATCCTAATTGTGTTTGGTATTGAAAATCGGGACCTAAAACGTTAAAAGCCGTAATACTGGTAATAGTTTTAAGCGTTGAGGCTGTAGCGAGCCCCATGTTAGGGTTACCGCCAAACACCTGCTCACCGGTTTTGGCGTCAAGCACAGTTAACGATACCGAGGCATAACTGCACTGACTATCGGCCTGTAAACGGTTAAAAGCATTTGATATTTTTTGCTGAAGCGTTTGTGCTCCGGCATATCCCCCTATAAATAAAAAACTAACTAACAGTAATCGCTTCATCCTCATTCTTAACGTTCCGCTGCGAGATATAATATATCGGTAAACCTATAAGTACAATTCCAAGCCCGATAAGCGTAAAGCTTTGTTTATAAACAAGCAACAGAATACAAAATGCGATCCCCATGACAATATAAATAGCAGGTAAAATCGGGTAACCGATGGCTTTATAAGGGCGCTCGGCGTTTGGCAGTTTAGCACGCAAAATAAAAATGCCCAATATCGTCAACACATAAAATACAACCACCACAAATGAGATCATATCCAGCAAATCGCCATAACGACCGCTCAAGCACAGTAATGAAGCCACCACGCACTGAATCCATAACCCAAACTGCGGCACACCAAACTTATTGAGGTTACCGGTTTGCTTAAAAAACAAACCATCTTTAGCCATGGTATAATAAACCCTCGCACCAGAAAGGATCAGGCCATTGTTACAGCCAAACGTTGATATCATGATCATCACGGCAATTACATAAGTACCGATATTGCCAAAAATAACGTGTGAAGCAGCCACCGCTACCCTGTCCTTATCAGCAACGGTAATTTCATGTAATGATAGTACACCGGTATATACCACATTGGCCATAACGTAAATAAAGGTTACAATGATAGTTCCCCACATCATGCTCAAAGCAACATCGCGTTTGGGGTTTTTCATTTCACCGGCCACAAAGGTTACGCTGTTCCAGGCATCACTGCTAAAAATAGAGCCCACCATGGCTGCGGCAATAGCGCCAAGCGCAGTGCCGGTTGTCAGGGTGGTAATGCTGCCGTCTTTATTAAGGTTATGCAAATCCCAGGCATTAGTCCAGTTGGCATGCCATATATCGGCTTTAAAGGCCAGCAATCCGAAGGCAATCAACCCGAATAAACTGATGAGCTTAGTTAACGTAAAAATTGTTTGAATCAATTTACCGCCTTTTACACCACGGGTATTTACGTAAGTAAGGATAATGATCAATATAATAGATACTACCTGCGCAGCACTTATGGTAAAAAACTTCGGGTCGCCGGTTGGGGTTGCCCCGGTTTGGAGTTTCCACAATATATTATCTTCGCTGAAAGCCGGTATTAAATAAGCAGTGAACTTACTGAAAGCTACCCCTACTGCCGCTATGGTACCGGTTTGGATCACCGCGAAAAAACTCCAGCCATATAAAAACGCTATTAGCTTGTTGTAAGCCTCTTTTAAATAAACATACTGACCGCCTGCTTTTGGGTACATACCGCTTAATTCGCCGTAACTAAGGGCAGCAGTAAGGGTCATGAAACCGGTAATAACCCAGATGGCTATAAGCCAGCCGGCCGAGCCTACATTACGGGTGATATCTGCACTAACAATAAAAATACCTGAGCCTATCATGGAGCCTGATACCAGCATGGTACCATCCAGCAAGCTAAGCTCATGTTTCATTTTGGGTTGCGATGAGTTTTTCGCCATATATTGTTTTAGGGTTTAAATCTCTAAACTATTCAAAAAACTTTAATATTAAGGATCACTATAGTAAATAAATAAAATTACTATTTTGCAATCACCAATTATTATTAAACACTGTTAAAACCAAGCAGTACTACTTATTAAACCAAACTTGTGATATGGATTTTCTGAACAATTATTTAATTTATTTAATTCCTGTTTTAGGGCTGATCGGCATCCTTGTTATGGCCGTTAAAGCCGCCTGGGTTACTAAACAAGATGCAGGTGACGGTGATATGGCCACACTTGCCGGCTACATAGCAGACGGCGCAATGGCCTTTTTACGTGCCGAATGGAAAGTACTTGGCGGCTTTGTTGCCGTTGCAGCTATTTTACTGGCATGGTCGGGCACAACAGTTGCCACTTCGAGCTGGGTTATAGCTATATCATTTGTGATAGGCGCATTTTTATCGGCCTTTGCCGGTTACCTGGGGATGCGTATTGCTACCAAAGCCAACGTACGTACTACACAGGCTGCGCGCACCAGTTTGGCACAAGCATTAAAAGTATCATTTACCGGCGGTACCGTGATGGGTTTAGGCGTCGCCGGTTTGGCCATCATCGGTTTAGGATCACTTTTTATTGTTTTTTACCAGGTTTATGTAGTTAAGGTAGCAGGCAGTACTGTTAACGGCGAGGCTATGGCGAAAGCACTTGACGTTTTGGCTGGCTTTTCATTAGGTGCAGAATCAATAGCACTATTTGCCCGTGTCGGCGGCGGGATCTATACCAAAGCGGCCGACGTAGGTGCCGACCTTGTAGGTAAAGTTGAAGCAGGAATCCCTGAAGATGATGTACGGAACCCCGCTACCATTGCCGATAACGTAGGTGATAACGTAGGTGACGTTGCCGGTATGGGTGCCGACCTTTTTGGCTCATATGTTGCCACTATGCTGGCTACCATGGTACTGGGCCGCGAAATTGTATCACACGATAACTTTGGCGGTATAGCCCCGGTATTGTTGCCGATGGTTATTGCCGGTCTTGGATTAATATTTTCAATTGTCGGTGCATCTCTTGTAAAAATTAAGAAAGAAACCGACAGCGTTCAAAATGCACTGAACATGGGCAACTGGGCGTCAATTATACTAACAGCTATTGCCACTTATTTTGTTGTACAATGGATGTTACCATCGGGCGAATTTCACATGGTACGTGATGAAGTTAACGGTGCTGTGAAAGAAGGGATAATTCCTTTCACCAAAAACGGCGTTTTCGGATCAATAGTGGTTGGTCTTGTGGTAGGTACTTTAATGTCAATTATTACAGAATATTATACGGCGATGGGCAAACGCCCGGTACTGAGCATCATCAGGCAATCATCAACCGGTCATGCTACTAATATCATCGGTGGTTTATCTGTAGGTATGGAATCAACCGTACTACCGATCCTTGTTTTGGCATCGGGCATTTATGGTTCCTATTATTTTGCAGGTTTATATGGTGTAGCTATTGCTGCTGCCGGTATGATGGCAACCACTGCCATGCAGCTGGCTATCGACGCTTTCGGACCAATTGCTGACAATGCCGGTGGTATTGCCGAGATGAGCCGCCTGCCCGAAGAAGTTCGTCACCGTACTGATAACCTTGATGCTGTTGGTAACACTACCGCTGCTACAGGCAAGGGCTTTGCTATTGCTTCGGCAGCGTTAACCTCATTGGCATTATTTGCTGCCTTTGTGGGCGTAGCCGGCATTGAGCATATTGATATTTATAAAGCTAATGTGTTGGCCGGCCTGTTTGTTGGAGGGATGATCCCTTTCATCTTTTCGGCCTTGTGTATCTCTGCGGTAGGTCGTGCTGCTATGGCCATGGTTGAAGAAGTGCGTCGCCAGTTCCGTGAAATTCCGGGCATCATGACCTACGAAGGTAAACCCGAATACGAAAAATGCGTGGCGATATCAACCAAAGCGTCAATCCGCGAAATGGTTGCCCCCGGTTTAATAGCACTGATCACTCCTATTATTATCGGTTTTGCCTTTGGCCCCGAAGTATTGGGTGGACTGTTGGCAGGGGTTACCGTATCAGGTGTGCTGATGGGTATTTTCCAGAGTAACGCCGGTGGTGCATGGGACAATGCTAAAAAATCATTTGAAAAGGGCTGCGATATCAACGGAGAGATCTTCTATAAAAAATCAGAGCCGCACAAAGCATCTGTAACAGGTGATACTGTAGGTGATCCGTTTAAAGATACTTCAGGCCCTTCCATGAACATCTTGATTAAATTAATGTCGATAGTATCATTGGTTATTGCGCCTCACCTGAACAGCCGTCCGGCTGCAACCAGCGCAAGGATCCAAAAAGAGATGAATAAACAACCTATCAGTATGCATATGGTTGTTAAAGCAGAGAAAAGTGTTTAATAGTTTTTATATTCAATGAAGAGAGCCGCCTGATAAGGGCGGCTTTTTTGTTGTCTGAACCAGGATTTATACGATTTGCCGGATTAATGGATTTTATGAATCTTAAATTCCGTGTTAGGGATTGCAAGTTTGGGTTGGGTTGACTCTACTAACAAAAGGGGGTTAACAGGGTTAACACAATTCAGGGTTAACATTTACTTATATAATTAATAATCAGATAATTGAGTGGTTTTTATACAAAAAACATGTAAACCCCCTTTTTGTATAAATATTATCGGCTAAATTTCAATCCATAGGTAACACAACACCAAGGGTGGTCAATTTGATTTATGATACAGCCTCATTACTCATTCTATTTCACCTATATTCCAAAATATCCCCCGGCTGGCAATCGAGGGCTTTGCATATCGCTTCAAGCGTTTCAAAACGGATAGCTTTCGCTTTACCCGTTTTCAGGATGGAAAGATTTGATATGGTGATGCCTACCCTGTCGCTCAGTTCATTTAATGACATTTTTCGCTTTGCCATCATCACATCAAGATTGATAATTATAGGCATGGCTTATATTGTTAACTCTTGCTCCTCTTTAAGCCTGGCGCCCTGCTTAAATGCTTCGGCCAATATAAATACCAATATAGCAAACACCAGTGTACCAAAATTAAATGCCGAGGTATTGATGATTTTTAACGGCACGTGCAGTTTCGTTATTAGCTCCTGGTACGATACCTGCTGGCCTGCATAATCAGTCAATGTAAACAGTAACAGCAACATCCCAGTGCTTTTGATCCACATAATGCATTGCGGCTCAAACAAAGTACCCTCTACAATATTTACAATAACCTTATTAATAAGATATGCTATCCTTATTACTATTACAGTTGTCATAAGTACCAGCCCGATTTCAATTACGTTCAATAACCATGATGCAGATATTTTATCATTATTAACCACAATATCACTGCTTATAATTATATTCTTTAAAGTATAGTCGTCACCTATCTTCATTTCGCCATTATTTTTTTGCGAAATAAAGCTTCCATCAATAGTGGCCTGCAATGTTGGCCCGTATCTTTTAACGCCATCGGTTGAACCCATTCCATCATTATAACCATCTTTAAATCCCTGCCAGAAATCGGCGGCTATATTTTGAAAAACAAACAAACCAAACACTATATAAACAAGTATTTGCAGGGCACGTACCTTTTTCATTACACTTCGATATTAATTCAATTCAAATGAAAACAATATTTATTAAATAACAAAATAAATTCATCGTTTTACAATAAATTTTAGCCGCTATTCATAAAATAAAAAATTAAAATATAAAATTTGACACTGGTATTGCTATTTCTGATTTATATGTTTTATTTTAGAAACAAAATATTAGCTTTGCACGTTCTATTCAGGATATAAGGAATAGACAGGTTTATTAAATAGATGAGACAACTCAAAATAACGCAATCCATTACCAATCGCGAGTCGCAATCGCTTGATAAATATCTTCACGAGATTGGTAAGGTAGACCTAATAACCGCCGAAGAAGAAGTAATTTTAGCTCAGAAGATCCGCGAGGGCGACCAGGCGGCATTGGAGCGTTTAACCAAAACGAACCTTCGCTTTGTTGTATCTGTTGCTAAACAATACCAAAACCAGGGCCTTACACTTGGCGATTTGATTAACGAGGGTAACCTCGGCCTGATCAAAGCTGCCAAACGTTTTGATGAGACCAAAGGCTTTAAATTTATATCGTACGCTGTATGGTGGATCCGCCAATCGATATTGCAGGCTATTGCCGAGCAATCACGTATTGTGCGCTTACCGCTTAATCAGGTAGGTTCATTAAGTAAGATCAGCAAAGCTTTTTCAAAGCTTGAGCAGGAGTACGAGCGTGAGCCATCGCCCGAAGAACTTGCCGATATCCTGGAGACCACTGTTGATAAGATCTCTGATACATTAAGCAACTCTGGCCGTCATGTATCAATGGATGCACCATTTGTACAGGGCGAAGAAAACACACTGCTTGACGTACTGGAAAACCAGGAACCCAACACCGATTCGATCCTGATCAATGAGTCGTTATCCGAAGAGATCAAACGTTCGCTTTCAACCTTAACTGAGCGTGAGCGCGAGATCATTGTATTGTTCTTTGGCTTAGGCACCAATCACCCGCTTTCATTAGAGGAAATTGGCGAAAAATTCAACCTTACCCGCGAACGTGTACGCCAGATCAAGGATAAAGCCTTGCAACGCCTGCGCCACACTTCAAGGAGCAAAATATTGAAATCATATTTAGGGTAATTAAACCCTTTAAAATATTAAAAGCCATCGATTTTCGATGGCTTTTTTGCTTTCCTACATACCCTCTCCCGACCGTCATTGCGAGGAACGAAGCAATCCCAAACTGTACAGAGGAATTTGCATAGCTGTTCTGCTTATTGGGGATTGCTTCGTACCTCGCAATGACGTGGTGTAGAGCACAAACGCGTACCTACAAAAAAAGCGGCGAGCCTAAACTCACCGCTTTCATATCTAAAGGCATAGCAACTAATCTCTAATCACCAACCTCTAATCTCTCAAATTAAAGTGCTAAAACCTCTTTAACACGGTCAGCAGCTTCTTTCAGCAATATAGCCGAGTAAACTTTCAAACCTGAGTTATCGATCAATGCTTTTGCTTCAGCAGCATTTGTGCCTTGCAAACGCACGATGATCGGAACCGGAATGTTACCAATTTCATTGTAAGCGTCAATCACACCTTGTGCAACACGATCGCAACGTACAATACCACCAAAAATGTTGATCAGAATTGCTTTTACATTAGGATCAGACAAGATGATATTGAAACCAGCTTTTACAGTTTGCGCGTTGGCAGTACCACCCACGTCAAGGAAGTTAGCAGGTTCGCCACCGGCAATTTTAATGATATCCATAGTAGCCATAGCTAAACCGGCACCATTAACCATACAACCAACGTTACCATCAAGCTTAACATAGTTAAGGTTTGATTTGCTGGCTTCAACCTCAGTTGGATCTTCCTCATCGGTATCACGCATTGCAGCGTAATCCGGGTGACGGTAAAGCGCGTTATCGTCAAGGTTTACTTTAGCGTCGACAGCTAAAATTTTATTATCAGAGGTTTTTAAAACCGGGTTAATTTCAAATTGTGATGAATCGGTACCTTCATAGGCTTTGTATAAAGCAGCAATGAATTTGGTCATGTCTTTAAACGCTTCGCCTTCAAGGCCAAGGTTAAAAGCTATTTTACGGGTTTGAAAACCTTGTAAACCAACTTTAGGGTCGATCTCTTCTTTAAATATAAGCTCAGGAGTTGAGTGTGCAACTTCCTCAATGTCCATACCACCCTCGGTGCTGTACATGATGATGTTGCGGCCGCGTGCGCGGTCAAGCAATACGCTCATGTAAAACTCTTTGGTTTCGCTTTCGCCGGGATAGTAAACATCCTGTGCTACTAAAACCTTCTTAACTTTTTTACC
Source organism: Mucilaginibacter sp. (assembly GCF_036383575.1). GTDB lineage: Bacteria > Bacteroidota > Bacteroidia > Sphingobacteriales > Sphingobacteriaceae > Mucilaginibacter. The sequence continues at coordinate 2,220 of NZ_DASVOB010000314.1, read as the reverse complement.
TTCAGGACCGGTTTGCGGAGTTACCAGCTGCATACCTAAAATATTACCGGTATGTTCTTTAACCTGATCGACGTTTTTAGCAAGTTTAACACCACCGCCTTTACCACGGCCACCTGCGTGGATCTGTGCTTTTATCACTACCCAGCTTGAGCCCAGGTCTTCTTTCAATTTTTGGGCAGCCTCAACAGCCTGCTCAACAGTATCGGCTACAATGCCTTCCTGAACTCTAACGCCATAGCTTTTTAATATAGCTTTACCCTGATATTCGTGAATATTCATGTTTTGAAGAATTTGCGGTAAAGCTACAATTTTGTTTGAAACGGTAAACACCTTGTTTCAGTTTATTTGCCCTTATTTAGGGTAAATAACATTGTATTTACAAAATACTATGCATCCTGTTTTTTTAGCTCGCAAAGGCGCTAAGACGCCAAAAAAGAAATCCTTTGCGTCTTAGCGCCTTTGCGAGAGGATAATAAAACGTGCATTTTATGATATTATATAATGAACATTCAATAATCAGTATCCCCAAACAAATAAATCAGCTAATCCGTTAACTTTGTCAAATGCTAAAAGCTAAATCTATCCATAAATCATACGGACAGCTGCAAATATTAAAAGGTGTTGACCTTGAGGTACAAAAAGGCGAAATTGTAACCATCGTAGGGGCCTCGGGAGCCGGGAAAAGTTCCCTTCTTAATATATTAGGCACGCTTGACAGGCCGGATTCGGGCGAATTATATATCAACGATATTGAGCTAAATAAGCTCAGCAACAAAAACCTGAGCGATTTCCGGAACCGGCAGATTGGTTTTATATTTCAGTTTCACCATTTACTGGCCGAGTTTAGTGCCCTTGAAAACGTTTGTATCCCGGCTTTTATAGCAGGAAAATCAAAATCTGATGCCGAAAAAAAAGCCGCCGAACTGCTTGACCTGCTGGGTTTAAAAGAGAGGCTACACCACAAACCCAACCAGCTATCGGGCGGTGAGCAGCAAAGAGTGGCCGTAGCACGCGCACTGATCAATAACCCTGCCCTTATTTTTGCAGATGAGCCTTCGGGCAACCTTGATTCGGTCAACGCGCTTGAACTTCATGAATTATTTATTAAGCTGAAGAATGATTTCAGGCAAACCTTTGTAATTGTTACCCATAATGAAGATCTTGCAAACCTGTCGGACCGTACAGTTACAATGAAGGATGGTTTAATTGTTAACGCCCATTAACATGAGCATTTTAATTACCGCCGCCACATCGGCACAAGCTTACCAGCTTAAAAACAAACTGGAAGGAAAAAATATTATTTTAGGTGATCATATGGATTTGCCCGACTTTATGGTAAAAACAGGCAAAATGATATTATTACCCAAACCGGCTTCGGCAAGTTATACACATGAAATGTTAACGCTTTGCCTGGATAAGGGTGTTGATTCGGTTTATTTGTTAAGACCTGATGAAACGGCACTTTTATTAAAAGCCGAAACCCTTTTTAATGAATACGATATAAAACTACACGTAATTGCTTAATGGACTATAAGGATATTGATAAACGTAAAACGGCTTTTATTTTTGAGTTAGATGATGTGCTTTATCCGGCAAAGGATTACTACTTTCAGGCTTATTACCTGTTTGCCAACATGCTTGAATATATTGAGCTGATTGATGCTAAGGCCGCAACCAAAGTACTAACCGATACGTATATAGCTGAAGGGAAGGATGCTGCATTTAACCGCTTAACGGAGCAATTCCCGGTGGCTGAGCAATACCGCGATAAGTTTGAAAACCTGCTTTTAACTGCCAAATTACCGCTGAAACTGCTTTTATATCAGAATATACTTACCTTGATGCAGGAAATTGTGGTCGACCGCAAAGCACTGTTCATTGTAACCAATGGCAACGTACAGGAACAAGTAAATAAAATAAAACAAACAGAATGGCACGGACTGGAAAAATATCTCCGTTGCTACTTTACCGAAGAAACCGCTCCGAAACCCGAGCCTGATGTAATAGACCTGCTTATTCAGGAACATGGCCTCCAGCGCAAAGAAATTGTGATGATTGAAAATTCAGAAACCGACAGGCGCTGCGCTGAAGCCAGCGGCATTGACTGTATCAGTGTTAAAGACTTTTTATAGTATTACCTATAACATACTTACTAACAAGGCGTTTTAATACTTAAACTCAAGTGTATGAGAAAAATATTTTACTTTTTAGCCCTTATTT
>NZ_DASVOB010000313.1:0-6842 GCF_036383575.1 Mucilaginibacter sp. | reverse complement strand
TTATCCAGGCAGTATTTTCCAGTACTGATGGCTTCGAGAGCTTGTAAATAAGTTGGTTGTTCAGTAAGGTTTTGTCATCATCGGTAGCGATGAGCACACGCCATGGGTATTCTTTTTTACCCGGTTCTTTGGCGATATAATTTTCGCGCGAGGTAACTACGGATACAAAATCGCCCCAGCTGCCCATTTTGGTTGTGCCCGGGTAGCCCGCCCATTCGCCTGTGATATTGCCGTTTTTCTTTCTAACGTACATTCCGGGGTAATCAAACAAGTCAGCTTCGGCAATAACCAGTTTTACGCCATTGTTGTAACTGTACAAAGCTGGGGTGATGGCATGTTTATCTTCTTTTACCTCGCTGATGGATTTGTATTGGTTATAAGCCAATTCCCAGGCGGTGTAATTATCAGTTTCGGCAATGGTAGTGCCGGGTGCACCTTTCAGGTTAAAGCCGGCCTGCTCGCTCATTACTTTCACCGAATCTTTTAAATCAGTAACAAAACGGTAAGCGACACCTTCATTATAAGCACGGATAAGCAGCTTATAGTTCCCTGCAAAACTGATAGCTAATTCGTTATAATTATCGGTAAGTACAGCGGCCTTACCATACAGCGGGCGGATAGTTTTATTTACCGTTGATGGCTTGGTGCCTAATACTTTGGCATTTGCACCAAGGGTTGTTTTATCCAACTTCAAACCGATGGCCGATGGCGAGATCAGTTGATTGTTTTTATAAGTCAATGAATAACTGATGCTGTCGTTCACCTTGAGTTCCAGTTTCAGGTTATTATCGGGAGATTTAACTGTGTAGGTTTGCGCCGATGCCCCAAGGGCAAAAGCAAATAGCATAAAAAATATCAGGGTGTGTTTTTTCATATAGTGCCGAACTTGTATAAAATGCTTTGATCGTAAACATCGCCTGCCTGCAATATGGCCTGCGGGAAATTAGGGTGGTTAATGCTATCCGGATAATGCTGGCATTCCAGGCAAAGGGCATCAAACGGTTTTGCCGACTTACCGGTATGGGTAGGCGAAGTGCTGCTTAAATAATCGCCAGTGTACAGGAACACGCCGGGATAATCGGTATAAACTTTAAGGGTACGGCCCGATTCTTCATCGGTTAAAAGAGCGGCATAACCCAATTCGTTCTCTTCCGTTTCCGGATCGATGATATAAAACAGGTTAAGACCCTCAACCCGGCTTTCATCTATTTTAAATTTATCGCTCAGCTTATTATTGCTGAAAGCCTTTTGCCTGGCAGGTATAATAGCCCCGCTCGGCGTATAATCTTCGTACGAATCCACAATGTACTCCGACGATATCGTAAGCTTGTGATTATAGATCTTACTCTTAAATGCCGACAGGTTAAAGTAGGCGTGATTGGTAAAATTCGCTATGGTATTTTTATCGGTAGCGGCTTTATAATTGATCAGCAATTCATTATCAGCGCCCCAGGTGTAGGTGACCGTAAGCTGCAATGTACCTGGATAACCACCATCACCATCCGGACTGGTAAGGACCATCACCACGCCATTTTCAATAGTTTCGGCAGTAAACACCCTGTAATTAAAACCACTTTTGCCCGCGTGATTGGAATTTTTCCCGTCGTTAGCATCCAGGTGGTAAGTTTCACCTTCAAACTGAAATTTCACCCTGCTGATACGGTTGGCATAACGGCCAATAGTTGAGCCAATGTAGCAGGTATCGCTTAAATATCCGTCCAGATCAGGAAAACCAACCACCACGTTTTCGAGCTGCTGCTCCCTGTCAGGCACCACAACCGACACAATCGCCGCACCATAATTGGTAAGCTCAACATAGGCTCCTGTTTCATTTTCTATTTTGAAAAGGTAAACATTGTGCCCCTCGTATTGCCCCCATAAACGGGATGTGGTATTAACTGCGTACGGATATTTAAATTGTTTATTCATGTGTTTCAACTTCATCAAAACAGGCGGATAATCACCGCTACTGGTTTCTGTGCTTAATTGGTTTCGGTAAACCTACTATGAAACAGCGGTTAAAAAAATGGATAATTTTCAGAAAGTGATGGATAATACTATCATATATAAAGCCGGCTAAAGAACTTGCTTTCAATAAAAAATAAATATCTTTAAACACCAATTAACCATTAAGCTATGAATGTGATAGCCGAACCTAAAAAAAAGATAAAAGAAGGCTTCATCGGTCAAAAAAAGATCGTATTACCGCCAAACATCAAAAAAACCATTACAAATAACCCTTTAACCAAAGGCTTTTACCTAACGGCTATAGGCTATTATCCGAAGGCCGCCTATCATGACTGGGAGCGCCGTGCCGGCAGCAACGAGTATATTTTACTTTACTGTATTGATGGAGAAGGCTATGTTTATTTGAACGGGCAACACCATGTTTTGAAACCCAATACTTTTTTCATTATTCCGCGTAATGTGGGCCATCGCTATCAAAGCTCTGAAACCACGCCCTGGAGTATTTATTGGGTGCATTTCAGCGGCTTAAATTCACAGTTCATTTATGAGCGCTCGCTTCAAAACGGACAGCCTGTAGTACAATCCATTCCTTATGATAACAGCCGGATAAAGCTTTACGAACAGATTTACGCCGTACTTGAACACAGCTACCACGAAAAGGAAATGGAGATCGTAAATATCAACCTGCTCAATTTCATCTCATCATTGGTTTACTATAAGCAAACCAACCCGGTTGATTACGATAATGATTCTGTGAGCAACTCCATCGCTTACATGAAAAAGCATATCAGCAAAAAATTTGAGGTGATCCATTTGGCTAAACAGCAGGGTATTTCGGCCTCACATTATTTACGCTTGTTTAAGCAAAAAACAGGTTCATCGCCTATCAACTATTTTAACCTGCTCAAAATTCAGGCATCGTGCCAGTATCTCTATTTTACCGACAGGAGTATCAAGGAGATCTGTTCAGATCTGGGCTTTGATGACCCTTATTACTTTTCGAGGTTGTTTACCAAATTGAGCGGCATGTCGCCATCAAAATATCGGAAAACACATAAGCGGTAGATGGGGTGGAGATTTTGGCTAAAGCCGGTTGGCCGATTATCTTTTCCCCGTCGGTTAAAACCGACGGCAATAAAGTTTTTTCTGTAGAGACGCATAATTGCGTCTCCTGCAGGACAAGCCGCCTTGCAAGAGATTCATCCATAATTGGAAAATCGTTTGCCATGTCGGCGAATCAAACGTAATTTGCATACAGGAGACGCAATTATGCGTCTCTACCAAAAATTTGGCTATGCACCCGCCCAAACCCCGACTTTTCCATATCAGCGAACAGCCCGGCATCAGCATATTTACTCCCCGTCCCTCCCCATCTCATTTTGAAAACATTACAGGCGATGTTGTTTTTGCAATCAGCGATCAGTTGCTGCACAATTACCTGCTGCCCCGTGATTGTCCGAGGGTAACATTTTATGCCGGTGCTGACACTACTGATACAGATAAACAAAAGTTCATGAGTAATACAACAGCCAGTCATGTTATCGCTGTTGAAAGCGGCTGGTATCAGCAGATCAAAGAAACAACCCTGTATTGTTACGAGTTTTTGCCGGATGATTTTATGCTGATAGATGAATGTGCTGGGTACTACGTATCATATAAACCTGTTGTGCCGGTAGTGGTTACTGTTGTTGACGATATCATGGCTGCATTGTTAAACCGGGATACTGAGCTGCGGTTTATGCCGTCATTAACTGAAATTGCGGTTGCTGTGCGCAATTCAAGCCTTCGGTTTTCGTTGATCAGGATGCGGAATGCGAAGGGAGTATTAATGTCATAAAAGCTTATGCCGACGCTCGGCTCCAGCCGAGTGTCGAGTATTTCACGGCCTCTGGCCGCCGAAGTTGGGGAAGCAGGTGTCTGGCCTTTGTACACTATGCGGGTTTACGTCGGCCAGAGGCCGTTTTGATAGTTGCCACTCGGCTGGAGCCGAGCGGCGGCGGAGTGGGCTGTCACCCTGAGCCTGTCGAAGGGTCGTGCGTAGAGGCCCTACCCACCATGCTTCGACAAGCTCAGCATGACACCCATTTTTTACCTTGCCATGGGAACCAAGCCCTACAAGGGTTAAAACTACAAATCCCGCTGCTTCAATTGAAACAACGGGAATTTGCCATTATTAAACCAAACCAAGGTTTTACTTATCCACTTTGTACATGGTTAGCTCCAGAAAATGGAAATAATTTGTTCCGCCCCAGGTTTCCAGTACTTTAAACCTGATGTAACGGTATGCTGGCAAATCGGCAGGGAAGTTGAACGGTTCGCCGGCTGCGGCAAAGTCGGCATCAGCCTGGGTGGTTTGCCCTGTTGGCAAACCTGATGGTTTAACCGAGGTGAAGCTTGCCAGCTTTGTCCAGCTGTTGTAACTACCATCCGCGCTTGGGCTGTTGCTGCCGTAGATCTCGAATCGTTTAGGGTTGCCATAATTGTACAGGGCCGAAGTACGCTGCCAGATCTTCATTTTGGCAAGCGACGCTTGCTGCCCCATATCAAACGTAAACCATTGCGGCATGCTTGTTCCCGGAGTGTGGAAGCCCGGTTCATTGGTGCTCCTATCCCACAGGTAATAAGTTTCCCAGCCGTATGCCGATGGAATATCGGTAGGTAAATTATAGGCTTTAAACAATGATTTGTCGCACTCCACTATCCCATAGATCTTTGGAAAATCATCGAAAGAGGTTGTATTGAACACGTCAACCGCATCGGTCGTTGGTTTGTATGATGAGCGGTACTGGATAGCTGTTCCCAGCTTAAGATCGGTCAATGTTATGCCGCTGCTATCTACGCTAAGCTCTTTTGTTGCCTCGGCTCCGGCGGTGTTGGTATATTTGATAGTGGTTGAAACGTTTCCGGTATCGGCCTTAATAAAAAACAGCCTTACCGAACCATTATCATTTACCTGGAAAGGATTAGCCGTATTATACGAACGGTTTAACAAAGCCGACTGGTAAGCCGCGCCATAAACACGCACATTGTTAATATCCTGCCCAACTGATGAATTGCCCGCATTATCACGCGCTACCAGCCTGAAGCTGTACACATACTCCTTTAAATTTGGGATGGATACGCTAATGGAATCGGCCGGACTGTGACTTGAGGCATCAACTATTACTGAATCGGTGGCGTTGTTCCAGGTGATCTTATAGTTTTTAATACTCGGATCGGGGCTTGGGTGCCAAACCAGCACCGCCCTTAAATTACCGGGATGAAAAGTTACCTTGCTGGCCAAACCAGGATAAGTTACCTCATGATTATCTAAAAACGCCTTATAATCTTTATCGTACTTTTTACAGGCAAATATTGTAATACTCGCCAAAAAGAAAGCAGCTATACTGTATCTGATCTTCATGTCTTTAATTTTTAATTGTATTACAATGGGTTGCCATATAATGAGATCTCCAGCGCGTTCACATAATCCAAGCCGCCCCAAGTTTGTGTACACTCCAACCTGATGAATTTGGTGGCAGGTGCGTTGATACCGATCTTGAAATTAACACCAGCAGCAACAAAGGCAATATCAGAAGCATTGGCCTGGTTTGGAGGTAAGCCTGAAGGCGGGTTAGGGTAAGTAAAGTTGCCCAAATTCACCCAGTCGCCGGATACTGTGCCGGGAGCCGAGTTTTTAGGCAATACAGAATCCTTAGGCGAATCGCTGCTGGTACCCCACAGGGTAAGCTGCCTGATGTTCTGGTAACCAAAAACACCGCTTAACCTTTCCCATAAAACAAAACGGCTCAGCTTGGCATTTACGCCCAAAGCAAAGGTACCTTGTTTGGTAGGCGCGCTCAGCGTATGCCAGCCAGGTTCACCGGTGTTACCGTCAAACAGGTATTTGAACTCCCAGCCATAACCAATAGGGCTATCGCTATCCAGGTGATAGGTGTAAAACTTGCTTTTGTCCAGCAGGGTTTCAAACAGCGGTGTAAGCGTTTTATATACCGTATCCGAAACATTGCCGAACCTATCGGTAGTGTATACACCAAACTTTTTAGGCGTTGCGTCATACCCGCGTACCGAAAAGTTTACCGAGTCGGTATTGATATACTGCGGGTCCTGTTCGTCATATTTATTGGTTTTAGCATTTAACGACAGCACATGCACCGCAATTGGCACTTTATTGGGGTTTAAGCCAAAGAAATTGGCGCCGCCAAAATCGGGGGTAATATCCAGATTATCATTGATGAGCAAATAGTTAGGTGTTTTAGGACTAACCTTAACCACCACCGGATCTGATTTAACGTTGGCACGGCTTACAGCATACAGGGTAACTTCGTAGTCTTTAGCCCTTGCAAAACCATCAACCGTAATGGTATCGGTATAATAGCTGGCCTTGGTTTCCCTGGTTGTTTTATCATTGATGTTATAGCTGGCTAAAACGTACAGCAGGTTTTTAGAGTTAGGCAGCGTATAGGTAAGCCTTGCCGCGCCGTTTAAATTCTCAACCTTTACATTGGTGACCACGCCGGGCTTGGTAGTATCATTGGATACTACCTCGATGTTTGATTCGCCCTTTTTACAGGAAACGATAAGCATGATCAGCAAAACCGGCATAAGCATTAAACCGGTAAGCCATCTGCGGTTATTAATCTTTTTCATAATTTATATTTCTATATTAATTATCTAATCTTTTCAGTAAACAGATGCTCCTACCAGTAAGGGTTTTGGGTAAGGTTATTATTCACTATCAAATCGTTAGTACTGATAGGCCATAAATAATCCTTAATGCCAAACACCGGCTGTATGATGGTTTGCGGGCGATAATAGTTAACCGCTGTACCCTCGTAAATATTCCATCCCTGGATGGGTTTACTCAATACATC
>NZ_DASVOB010000312.1:0-3895 GCF_036383575.1 Mucilaginibacter sp. | reverse complement strand
TTCATAAAAGTAAAAGTAAGGGCAATAAATACTGCCCTTACTTTTTATTTGTGTTTTAAATTAATAACCAGGGTTTTGCTCCAGTACCGCATCTTTATTCAACTGAATTTCTGATAGCGGGATGGGCAGCAGCAGATTTTTGTCTGCCAAACCAGTTGTTGGGTGTTGCACATCTCCCGAATTTAAGCGAAGTGAGCGTTCAACCAATGTACCTGTACGCATCAGGGTTTGGCGTCGGTTTTCCTCGCCGATAAGTTCCCTTGCGCGTTCATCTAACACAAAATTAAGTGTCATTTGATCAGCAGTTACCTGCGGTGCATTGGCCCTTGTCCTTAATACATTGATAGATGTAGCAGCGTCGGCAGTTTTGCCTTGCTTAACTTGAGCTTCAGCAAGCAACAGGTAGGTTTCGCCTAAGCGCATCATCATAAAATCTTTGATCATGGCATAACCAAAAGTATCGTTAGGATCAAAAGCGCCCCATTTAGTAGTACTTGGACAGATCTTATATAAAGTATCCGGACCGGTAAACGGCACTATTTGCCCATATTTGGCATTTGTTGGATCGTTATAATAGTAACGCCTCTTAATACTGTATTGTGAGTTACGCATGTCCCCGTTAGGATACAGGCCATATAATACCCAGTTGCTTAATCTTAACCTTCCGATACTGCGTCCGCCTAATGTATCACATGGCAACAAACCTGCTATATTGTAGTAAGCAGCCCCCCAAACCCGGCGTTGCTGAGCATTATCAGTATTACCACCAACTACTGAGCTTGGATTTTCCTGTTCCAGTACCCAAATTGCTTCAGAATTGCCTTGGGCACGTCTTTCATTACCATACACAAACATATCCGAATAATAATCACCTGCACCGCCTGCCCTTACACCGTAACGGGCTTTGATCAAGCTGAATTTACCACTGCTAATAACAGCCTGTGCTTGCTGCTCGGCCAAATCATTTTTACCGGTACGTAGGTAAACCTCGGCCAAAAGCTGCATGGCCATATATTTATTGGCGCGACCAATTGGTTTACCCTGAACATTAAGTTTAACGTTGCCAGGACCATTTAAATCAGACAGATTGGCACTGGCATATGTAAGATCGCTAATGATCAGGCTATTTACATCATCAAGGGACGCGCGTACAAAATTTGTTTTTGGTGTAGTAAGCGGAGTTGTGATCAGTGGCACTTTGCCAAACAATGTTGCCAAATTATTATACGCATACGCCCTGAAAAACTTAGCCTCAGCTTCCACCTGTTTTTTACCAACCGCTCCTATTTTTGTTGTCGAAGGATTTTCGGCATTATCAATTATAGCGTTGGCATTGTTGATTAGCGCATAGTATTTGCCCCAAATATAACTGGCGGCGCCATCTGTTGAGGTAAGCTGGGCATAATTATAATAAGGGACTTCAATACCCTGCTGGTTGGCCGTAGCATTAGCCACGTCAGTACCTACCTGCCAAACACTTGGCCAGCCCTGAGCACTTGAATAGGTTAAAATGGTGCTTTCGTAATTGTAAAGTCCAACAGCGGCAGCTTCAAAACCCAATGAATCGGTAAGCGTTAACGGAGTATATAATGAGTATGGTTTTTCATCAAGGTATGATTTTTTGCAGGATGCAAATGCGGTAATAAGCACTGATATTGAAACCAATATGATCGAATACTTTTTCATGTGTTTATGTTTTATCAGTTTATTTTAATGAGATATTGGCACCGAAAACAAAAGTGCGCGTTACAGGATAGTTATTGGTCCAATCGGATGCAAATGCTGACTGATTAAACCCTGAATTTGAGGTTCCCCTGGTATAAGAAGTTTGCTCTGGGTCCCATCCTATCCATTTGGTAAAGGTGTGTAGGTTGCGGCCGCTTGCATAAAATGTCAAGCCATTCAAATGCAGCTTATCAAGTATATTCTGTCCTACCACGTAACTTAGTGTTACGTCCTTGATGCGTGTATAGCTCGCATCTCGCGGATAACCATAACCACGGGTGTTGGTATATGCCAAAGATTGAAACGAATTGTTATTATTGGTTGGGGTCCAGTAACCTATTTCAGCAGGGGTATTCCTTCTGCCTGATTCATCGGCGTAATTTAAATCGGTATTGTTACGCATCATTCCCTGTGCTGTCTGAATAAATACGCTCAGGTTAAACTGTTTGTAATGGAATGTATTGGTTATACCACCGGTCCATTTTGGCGCGGTTTGACCTTGTATCACACGGTCGCCATCAGCGGTAATTTTGCCGTCGCCATTGATATCTGCAAATTTAAGATCGCCCGGCTTGGCTCCCGGATCCTGTTTAGAAGCATCCTCGCCGGTTTGCCAAACGCCGGTCATTTTATAATCATAAATTACGCTAATGGGTTTGCCTATGAACCAGCGGTTACCCAAATCATCTTTGCCATCGCCATAAAGGCTAACAATTTTATTGCGGTTAAGCGCATAAACGATATTTGATTCCCAACGGAAATCTTTACCGGCGATGTTTCGTGTATTCAGGTTAACTTCTAAGCCCTTATTTGCTACTTTGCCTATGTTGTCCCAAACGTTTGAATAGCCTGTTATAAGAGGCAGGCTCCTTTTTAATAACAATCCAGAAGTACGGGTACTATAAGCATCAACCGAACCATTGATACGGCTACCCAGCAAAGCAAAATCAACACCAACGTTAGCCCCAGTAGTTGTTTCCCAGTGAAGGTTACTGTTGCCTAAATTACTCGCCTGTACACCAATGGTACTTACTCCATTAAACGGAGACCGTACTGTTCCATCGGCAGTAATGGTTTGGTAAACATTGATGGCCTCGTTACCGGTTTTACCATATGAGCCCCTTAATTTTAAAGCGTTAATAATTTTTGAGTCCTTAAGAAAGCTTTCCTGGTCAATATTCCAGCCTAAAGCTGCTGACGGAAATACACCATACTTGGTAGTATTAGCCCCAAATACAGACGAACCGTCGCGGCGGGCGGTAACAGTAACCAAATATTTACCGGCATATGAGTAGTTTACACGTCCCATTTGCGAATTTAAGGCATACCTGTCCGAATATGAAGTAGAGGTTTGGGTAGCGCCTGCACCTAAATTATTGAATGAAAGTTCATCATTTACAAACCCGGTAGCAGCAGCAGTTGAGGTAAAATATCTGCGACGCTGAGCGCTGTACAAGCCGGTAAAATCAAAATGATGCTTACCAATGTCTCGATTGTAATATAATAAGTTTTCGATGGTGTACGTATTTGTTTCAGAGCTGGAAGCACTGGCTGCGCCAAGCGGAGTATTTGCCAAACGACCGCTATAGCTATCCAACCTTGTTGGCAGATAAGTATAACCCGCGTTTAAACGATACTTTAGTCCTTTTAAAATGCCACCAAATTTCACCTCGGCATAACCATTACCATTAAGATTTACGCTACGGTTTATCTGATCGGTAGTCAGGCCTAATAATGGGTTAACATATAATTGCTCAGGCTTCATCGGATAAATAGCGTACGTACCATCAGCATTATATTCGTTACCATATGGGCTCATGGCAGTAGCATTTAACAGGTTTGCGCGCCCTCCATCATAATTATTATTGGCGAAATAGGATGACATGCCCACCGTTAAAAAATTGGTTACATTGATATCAAGATTTGAACGGATGCTTACCCTGTTATACTGATAGCCTCTCAATACACCTTTTTGTTTCAGATAATCACCCGATACATAGTATTTGGTATCCGGGCTCCCACCGGAGATACTCAAGTTATGATCCTGTATAACACCTGTTTGGGTAACTTCTTTTATCCAATCAATAGTTTTACCGGCATTGTAGTTTGGCAACTCGGTATAATTAGGTACCGGGCTGGTTTGTGTTTGTCCCGTTTGCGAGATATAGTC
>NZ_DASVOB010000311.1:0-2772 GCF_036383575.1 Mucilaginibacter sp. | reverse complement strand
CTTGATCGAAATATTTTCTAAGTGGATGCCTTTAATGCTCATTTCGGGCAGGCCACGGATGAGCATGGCCCGGTTGGCGCCGTCACAAACCACGTTATTAATATAAAAATTGCGGAATTGAGGGGTCCCGGCATCCACAGGTGGCTTTTCTTCTTCACCGCCGGTTTGGGCCAATGACGGTGCCTGGGTAAAATAATACATATCGAACAGGATCGCATCGTGCACAATATTGCGCATGGAAATATTACGGATATAAATATTCTCAACCACTCCGCCGCGCCCTCTTACTGTCTTAAAACGCAGGCCGTTGTCGGTGCCAAAAAAACTACAGTCTGATACAAAAATATCATGCGCACCTCCGGACATTTCACTGCCGATCACGAAACCGCCGTGAGCCTGGTATACTACATTGTTTTGGATCAAAATGTTTTGACAAGGTTTGCCAACCTTCCTGCCTTCTTCATCTTTTCCGGATTTAATACAGATCCCATCATCTCCGGCATCAATAGTGCAATTAACCACCCGCACATTTGAGCAGGATTCAATGTCCATGCCGTCTCCGTTCTGCGCATTTGACAGATTGCGGACATGCACCCCATCAAATGTCAGATCTTCACATTGCAACGTATGAAGGCACCACGCAGCAGAGTTTTGAAAGGTTGTACCCTGCAACAGCACTTTTTTGCAATTACTGAATACGATGAGGTTAGGGCGAAAGAAATCTTTTATCTCCTGGTAATCGTCCAGTTTTTTGCCTGTTTGTATATAGCCGGCATTCCGGGTGCGGGCACCTTTAGCATAGCTGGCCGAAGGGTACCAGGTACGGCTATCATCGCTAAGCTCTCCGCCCGATGCAATGAGTGTTTTCCAATCGCGATCGGTGACATTGTCTTTACCCATGGCACGCCAAACCTCTCCGTGCCCGTCAACAATGCCCTCGCCGGTAATGGCGATATTTTGCAGGTCCTTACCTGATATCGGCGACTGATTTCGGATGGACTTGTGCCCTTCAAAATTCCCTTCAATAAGTGCGAAACTACTTTTATCAGATGTAAACTGTAATACTGCCGCCTTACTGAGATGAAGGTTAACATTATTTTTCATAACAACAGGGCCCGTCAACCAAAACCCCGGAGGTATGAGTACTACGCCGCCACCCTGCTCGCTGCATACATTTATAGCAGCATTGATGCTTTGCGTATTAAGCGTGAACCCGCCCGCTTTGGCACCAAATTTTTCAATGTTAAAGGTGTCGGTTTTAAAGGATGGCAATTCGGCGGTTGGCAGATGTTGCCAGGAATAAGCAGTGGTGTTTTTTTGCCCCTTAGCTTTTAAGCATAAGCAAAATAATAAAATGGCTAATAAGTTCAGTTTTTTAAGATGCATGTTATATCAGGTATACGTTCATCCGCAAATAGCCGGTCAATAAAATTTCGGACAGGAAAAATCCTTTTCAGAGAAACGGGTCTATAGTTGGTTGAAGCAAACGTATTAACATAACCCTGTCCGGAGGTTTAAAAATTGGTCTAAAATGTTCAATAATTAAAGCCCTTTGCTGTAAATGCGGTTTGTTTTGTGCTTGCCTGATCTGTTTTAAGCATTTCAGGCTGAATGATCATCATAACCAGCTTTTCGAAGCCGGATGGGGGAGTTTTCAGAATCTGGTCCCGAGAATTATGTAGACAGTTTAAAAAAATGTCAACTGAGGGGATTTTTGATTTGCCTGTGGCCCTATCGATCTGATCTATTTAACGATTGCATTTGCCCGTTCAACGAATAACACTCCTGAAGCATTATGTGCGACCCTACTTTAGCTTTAACAAACATCTAATACTATGAACAAATTACCATTAAGAAAACACAACAGCCTGTTGGCTAAAATGAAATTGTTTTTCGCGGCATTATTGCTGCTAAGCTTCGGCCCTGCGCATGCAGATCAGGGCGGGTCGGGGAAATCCGAAAAATCCAACGCACCGTTGGGTGAGCAGTTTGGCCCAATTAAACAAATAAAGGCCGGGCTGTTAAATGTAGGATATGTTGAAGCGGGGCCTGCCGACGGAGAAGTTGTTATACTTTTGCATGGCTGGCCATATGATATATCAAGTTATAGTGACGTTACAAACATCCTTGCTGCAAAAGGCTACCATGTCCTGGTTCCTTATCTGCGGGGTTACGGTACAACAACATTTCTATCGGCCTCAACAAAACGCAACGGACAACAGGCTGCAGTAGCAGAGGATATCATAGCCTTTATGGATGCCCTGAAGATTAAGAAGGCAATTCTTGGTGGATATGACTGGGGGGCACGTACCGCCGATATCATTGCTGCGATCTGGCCGGAAAGGGTGAAAGGACTGGTTTCTGTAAGCGGATACCTGATAGGAAGCCAGGCCGGAAATAAAGCACCCCTTCCTCCTAAGGCTGAATTGGCCTGGTGGTACCAATTTTATTTCGCAACAGACAGGGGGGCTGTAGGATACTCTGCCAATACTGCGGCTTTCAATAAACTGATCTGGCAGCAGGCTTCTCCGAAATGGAACTTCACCGATTCAACCTATGAGCAGTCTGCCAAAGCTTTCAGCACTCCGGATCATGTTAAAGTAGTTATCGATAACTACCGCTGGAGATTAGGCCTTACCAAAGGCGAAGCGAAATACGACGCACTTGAAAAGAAACTTGCTGCTGCACCGGTTATTTTGGTTCCGACTGTGACCCTTGAAGGAGCCGCGAATGGTGCGCCGCACCCGGATCCTTTACAATACGCCAATAAGT
>NZ_DASVOB010000310.1:0-2829 GCF_036383575.1 Mucilaginibacter sp. | reverse complement strand
TCAGCCGTTTGATTATAGTTTTATTGATGATGGTTATAATAAACTTTACCATGCCGAACAGCGATCTTCAACACTGATAGCTGCTTTCGCTATCATAGCTATTTTAATATCAGCCATGGGCTTACTTGGCCTGGCCGCTTTCGCCGCCGAACAACGCGTAAAAGAAATAGGCATTCGTAAAGTACTTGGCGCAAGTGTCCAAAATATCATCGGACTGTTATCGGCAGAGTTTTTGAAAACAGTTTTGATAGCCAATATCGTAGCCTTCCCGGTGGCCTGGTATATGATGAACAAATGGCTACAGGATTTTGCATACCGTACTAATATTTCCTGGTGGATTTTTGCTGTTGCAGCCTGCATTGCCCTGCTGATAGCGCTGATAACAGTGAGTATCCAATCTATAAAAGCCGCTTTGGCTAACCCGGTGAATAGTTTGAGGAGTGAGTAGGGAGCTGAAAGCAGAAGGCTTAAAGCAAAAAGCATGACACGAAAGAGCTAAATGGGTTAAACATCATTTGGCTCTTTTCATAAAAAGCCTTAAGCTTTTGACCTTCGGCTTTCAGCGCCCCCTTTAACATAATTTAACTACTCATTTAAAGGGTTTTGTGTAATATCGTATAAAGTAAAATGGTATGATAAAAAACTACTTTAAAATAGCCTGGCGCAACCTTTGGAAGCATAAGTTTTACACTTTTATTAATATGTTCGGCCTTGCGCTAAGCATTGGCTGCAGTATCATACTTTTTCAGTTTATAACCTACCACTTAAGTTTTGATACCTATCATCATGATGCCAAACATGTTTACAGGGTTGTGCATCGGATAACCTTTGACGATGGCGTACCTCTTTATGACCAAGGAGCACCTTTAGCTTTGGCGAGGGATGTGAAAAACAGCGATCCGCGGGTGAAGAATGTAGGGATACTGCTGCGCATGCATGATATCAATGTAACAATCCCGCAAAATGATGGGGCAGGCAAAAAAATGTTTGCCGAGCATGAAAATATTGGTATAACCGACGGTCGTTTCTTTAACCAGTTTGATTACCAATGGGAGCAGGGCGAGCCCAACACAGCTCTTACCGAACCTCATACTGTTGTACTCGGGCATTCATTGGCGCAAAAATATTTCGGTAGCCAGGATGTTATTGGTAAAACCATCAGGGTTGATAATAAAAACACTTTCAGGGTAACGGGTGTGGTGAAAGATCATCAGGCAAACACTGATATTAAATCGGATCTATTCCTGTCGCTATCTACAGTGAAGGATCTTTACCCAGATATCGCTAATGGTTTACAAAACGACTGGGGCTTTATTAATTCAACCAACTCTGTTTTTGTTGAACTGAGGGAAGGGACAAATCCCCAATCTGTAGAAAAAGATATAAACCAGCTAAATATTAAATTACACGGTGCGGAAGCTGCAAAACCATACCATTTCATGATGCTGCCCTTAAGAGAGGTTCATTTTGATGGCCGTTTCGCGGGTGTTATTCAACGGTCTTTGTTGGTTACACTGGGTATAATAGGTTTGTTATTGATCATCATAGCCTGTGTTAACTTCATCAACATGGCTACGGCACAAAGCTTTAAACGGGCAAAGGAGATTGGCACCCGCAAAGTTTTAGGTAGTTCGCCCAAAGCGATATTCATCCAGTTTATTTCCGAAACTTCATATATCGTAGTTTTTGCCGCATTGCTATCATTTGTTATGGTGATTGTGGCCATACCGGTTTTAAACAACTGGCTGCAAACACAGTTAAGCTTTGATCTTTTTACCAACTACCGGCTTGCAGTTTTTATAGTAGCTGTCTTAACCATTATCATATTAGCCGCCGGTTCATATCCGGCCCTTATATTAAGCAGGTTTAAGCCGGTTAACGCCTTGAAAAATCAGGTTGGCGGACAGACACAAACTGCCGGCTTTACGCGTAAAGGTTTGATTATTGTACAAAATGTAATAGCACAGGTGCTTATCATCAGTACCATATTGATAAGCATGCAGGTTAAATACCTTAAAACGGCCGACCTGGGTTTTAATAAAAATGCTGTTTTAATGCTCCCTGTGCCCAACAGCGATAAAAATAAAACTGATTATCTGCGTAACCAGCTACTGGCAGATCCCGCCATAAAAAGTGTTTCCTTTTGTTACCGGGCACCATCTTCAACAGCGGATAAGGGAGGCTCAATTAAATATGATACCCGCGACTGGGAAAAATTTGTTGGCTACACTCAGATTGGTGATGCTGACTATGTGAAAACTTTTGGGATGCAATTGGTTGCCGGACGAAATATAGCAGAAAGCGATACCGCCCGTGAATATATGGTTAATGAAGTGATGGTACACAAATTAGGTCTCAAAGACCCTCAACAAGTTCTCGGCCGGCATTTTACTGCAGGCGATTTGTCAAACAATCCGGGAACTATAGTAGGGGTGGTAAAAGATTTTCATGCCAAATCATTGTATACGGCTATTGCCCCCGAATACATTACCACATTCAGAAAAGGCTACCAATATGTTGGGGTAAAGATTGGTTCCGGTAATCCTTCGGTAGTTATTGATGATATTAAAAAAGAGTGGCAGACTGTTTATCCTGATAATGTATTTGAATATCACTTCCTTGACCAGCAAATAGCCGATTTTTATCAAAAGGAAGATCTGTTAAATAAGCTGATCACCTCAAGTGCAGTGATCGCCATTTTTATCAGTTGCCTTGGTTTGCTTGGTCTGATATCACTATTAACTCTGCAGCGCACCAAAGAGATCGGCATCCGCAAAGTGCTTGGCGCATCGGTTGCAAATATAACCGGCTTGCTTTCTGTAGATTTTC
>NZ_DASVOB010000309.1:0-12780 GCF_036383575.1 Mucilaginibacter sp. | reverse complement strand
TCCTGCATTTTTCGGATCACCTCCTCAACACGGTATTCATTAATGAAATCATTAAAGCTTTTTTTGAGCACCGTATTGATTATCCGGGATAATTCGTGCGGACTTAGATCAAGTTTTTCGGCCAGTGAACTTAAACTCAGTTCAGGGTCCTGGTAATAAAGGTTATCCTGTACAATTTTCTTTAGCCATTTGCCTTTTTGTTTCAACGCCATTAAGCCGGATGGTTTAGGAAACAACGGCGCATCGGCAATGGTATCAGTTTCTGACCTGAAAAATACAACTACGCCCATCCTGATAACCATCAATCCCGAAAGCAAATTCAGCGGGTAATAAACATTGCGCTCTAACGAAAAGTGAAAACCCCAATAATCAATAGCAATGAGCGGTATCCATAATAATAACACAAAACCTAAACTTGCCAATTGGTTATCCAACCAACGCCACTCATACCGGTGACGATCACCTTCCGTAAATTTCTGACCTGTATAAAAACGCTCTATCAGCAGGTGAGATAGGTACAGGTAAGTTCCAACCGATATAAATGTCAACAGTTTTAATATGGACGCTGTTCCGGGTAGCCAAATGGCCTGCACTAAAATAACGGGGCAGAAATGCAGTAGATCCTTACGATGAAACTTTAGTGCGGGCCAGATAGCTTTCCGTACATAAAAATAGATCAGCGGTCCAAAGGCCAGTGAAAATTGCGGCAGCCGTCTCCCCGGCTCAATATCAGCAGTCAATATTCCTGCTATCCAAAAAGCAAGCACAGCCAGGGCTACGGCGAGAAATCGTTTTGCCGGGCGATTGGTGCTTTTGACAAACCACAGCTGTAGGGCAAAAGTCAACCCGACAAACAGCATTCCCTCCAGCGTACCTTTATATAAGTTGATAGGTAACATATATAAACTTAAGCTTCATAAGGTTTAAATTAAGGTCTAATTTAATAAGACATTGCTTATTTCTTTAATTATTATCGGCCATTTAGGGATTTTTTTATTTGAATGATGCTATCGCCTTATAAAAAGAGGTTAGAATTTAAACTCAGTAGGACTAAAATTTATCCTGAAGCTTTATCCTGATGGGAACTCCGATCTTTCGTGCGAATTATTAACACTGTACAGCACGTGCATATGCTTTAAAACAAGACGCCTGAAATCAAAAAAGCCTCAAATCTTCCGACTTGAGGCTTTTGACTGGGTAGCGGGAGCAGGATTAAAGTCAAATCGCCTGAAGAAAAGTGCCAGGCTTTCATCTACAATGAGTTAAACGTTCGGCCATGGACATGATTTACTCATTCCTTAACCCCTTTACAGGATTTGACGTAGCCGATCTGATCGTTCGGAAACTAATAGTTACCAGTGCTATTAACATGGCTCCGGCACCAGCCATAATAAATACCCATAAACTGAGGTTTGTATGGTAGGCAAAATTCTGCAACCAGCTGTACATAAAGAACCAGGCAATAGGCGATGAAATCAGCAATGAAATAGCGATCAGTATCACTACTTCTTTACTAAGCATGGTTAATATATTGGTTACGCTTGCCCCCATCACTTTTCTGATACTGATCTCTTTGGTTCTTCGCTCGGTAGTAAACATCGCCAAGCCGAACAAGCCCATGCATGAAATAAAGATGGTTACGAGCGTTGCTGTTTTCATAAGCCATTGTGTTTGCTGATCACGTTCGTATAACCGGGAGATAGAATCGCCCAGGAAAGAATAATCAAAGGGTTCTTCTGGATAGTTTTTTTTCCATTCTTTGGCTATTCCATTTATTAGTTGCGAAATATCGCCTTTTTGATATTCGGCAGGAGTTAACTTTAGCGCTATGCCCATTTGAACTTTGGGGTCATTAGCGATAACTACCGGCATAATTTGCTGATGGAACGAGTTTTCGTAAAAATCAGCTACTACACCGGCTATGGGATAAGCTTTGTTTTGACCGCCAAATAACAAAAGCCTGCCGATAGCTTGTTTGGGGCTGTTGAAACCCAGCGCTTTTACAGCACTTTCATTTATTAGGTACTCCCTTACGCTATCGCTATGAAGCAGATTACGGCCCGCAACCATTTTCATATTATAAAACGGCACAAAGCTTTCATTACCCGAATGGATGGAAGCTTCGATAGGCTTTTCGTTGCTCCCATGCAATTGTATACTGTTGCCCATGTGTGCGAAACCCATTGGCGGAAATGCTTCTGTAATAACCTGCTCTACCCCGGGCAATCGTTTCAAATTTTCGGCAAGTACCTGCATTTTCCCCGTATGATCATTCCAGACGCTTCTCAAAGTAATAATATTGCTTGTTTTAAAGCCCAGCTCCTGATTTTGCATATAGCTAATCTGTTTGCTGGTCACTATGGTTCCGATAATGAAGATCAGCGATATAGTAAACTGGAACACGATCAGGCTTTTGCGCAAGTAGCCTTTATTACCCGTTTTTTCGCTTAACTCACCTTTCAAGCTCGAAACGGGCTTAAATATGGATAGTTGTCTTGCCGGATAAAGCCCAGCCAGCAACGTAGTAAAAATTGCTATGCTGATAAGAAATATCCATGTGGTATATTCCATAAAATCAAATTCTACGCCCGGCGGGATATATGCAGCAAATAGATTCAATACCGGCTTTATCGCAATAACGGCTATGATTACGGCCAGCAAAGTCAAAGTGAATGTTTCGATCAGGCACTGGAATAGAATAGTAAGTTTTCCACTGCCCAGCACTTTGCGTATGCCGATTTCTTTGGTCCGTTGTATAGATTGTGCAGTAGATAAATTGATAAAATTGACAGCTGCAATTAACAGTATGAATATAGCCACTGCCGACAGGACGTACAGTATTCTCAGATCAGCCTTCATTCCTTCACCACCATACTCCTTATGAAAATGAGCACCAGTAAATGGCCGAAGCTGTGCATGTAACTTAGTGTGAGGATCGGGGTCAAGATGTTTTTTTATAAATGAAGGAAATTGGGCATCTATTTGAGTAGGATTTACGCCCGTAGGTAATTTTACCAATTCCTGGCTGCCATGATTCAGCATAAACCAATTATCCAAAGGGATCTGTCTTTTTAACAGACTACTGTTAATGGTGCTGTATGAAATAAAGTCTGAAAAATTGAAATCGGAGTTTCTATTCCAGTCTTGCAGGATACCTGTAACCGTTACAGTAAGCGAATCATCATAAGTGATCGTTTTGCCTATCATCTCGTCTGGCTGCAAATTTCCGAAATAGGTCATTGCACGGCTTCGGGTAAGTACTACGGTCATGGGATTAGTCAACGATGTTTTTTTGCTTCCGCTTAGCCAGGTGTAGGGTAATATGTCAAAGTAATCAGCTTCTGCAATTATCCCTTCTGTCCTATCGAATGCCTTAATAACTTTGTCACCATCCTTTATCTTCACTTTTGGATTATAATGCTGAAAAGCTGCTACTTTCTCAAGCCCCGACATTTCACTCCGCATGGCATCGGGCATAGGTGCGGGCACCGAATTCCAGTGAGCATGGTCAGGGTCCGGGTTACCCTCAATGCTTACGTCGATACAATAGATCCGTTCTTTATCGGGATGGAAAGTATCAAAACTTAATTCAAAGTTTGCCACAAGATAAATGACCAGGCATCCGCAAATACCCAGCGCAAGCCCCATAACATTAATACCTGTATAGATTTTATGGCGTGTGATGTGGCGCCAGGCGGTTTTTAAACAATTTCTAAACATATAATTGCGACTTAATTTCATACCTAACCAATTCGGCGTGGTTTCCTGGTACGAAATTACCGGCGCAATTCGAGGATAAAGTTCCAAGTTATAAGATGGTATTTCTTTTTTGCGTGCTGTTTTATACTCTGCCGGGCTTTTCCCGGTCATTTGTTTAAAAATACGGTGAAATGTAGTTTTAGAGTTAAAACCTGATTCAAATGCAATACCCAATAAGGTTATATGGTCGTAAGCGGGATCATGCATTTTCTTGATGACCTCGGCAACGCGATACTCATTAATAAAATCATTAAAGTTTTTCTTGAGCACTGTATTAATGATCCGGGATAATTCATGGGTAGTCAGTTCAAGCTTTTCAGCAAGTGCGGTTAAACTTAACTCGGGATCTTCATAATGGCGGTTATTTTTGACAGTTTTTTTCAACCAGGTACCTTTGTTCTTCACTTCTGGCGGCGGCGGCTTTAAAAACGAGAATGGATTAGAAGATGCGCTTTCTTCCGCCTTCAAAAAAGCTGCATGTGCCATCCTGATTGTCATTGCCGCTAAAAGCACATATAAAGGATAATAAACATGCATGCTTAGCCGGCCTTGATGATCAAAATAACCTATGGCAGTAAATGGTATCCACAATAACCATAACAGGCCGAAACCGCCCAGCAAGTTATGCAGCCACCGCAACTCGTACCTATATCTATCCCCCCCATTAAATTTCATGCGCCGGTAAAAGCGTTCTATAAGTCTGTGGGATATGTAAAGGTATGTACCCACAGAAATAAACGCCAGCAATTGTAATGCAGGGTTTAGTTGCTGAAAGGTTCGTGTATGATAAGTAGCCGTACCTGTCCTGAAGCTATCCCTAACCTCCCATACGTGTACACCAAGCTCCAGCAATAAAGGGCTGAAATGGAGCAAATCTTTAAAACGAATTTTATAATCAGGCAGGGTTATTTTGAGCACATAGAAAAAAATAAGGGGCCCCATCGCCATCGAAAATTGCAGCGGCAGTAAACTCCAATAGGGAATATAAGTTTCCAACCCAACGTCGATGCCCAATACCCGGGCCAACCATAAAACGATGACAACTATTTCCAGGGCCAGGAACCTGTTTGCCGCACGGCTGATCTTTTGTGTAAACCATAGCAACAGGGCAAAAGTCAGCCCGATAAATATTGCCCCCAGGAAAATTAGGTCATAAAGGTTAATATGGAATGTGTATGGATTCAAGCAGATCAAATAACTCAATCATTATTCCAAAGATCTAATTTACTGATATATTGCCAATTAACACTGCAACACCATGAGGATTGTTATGAAACCGAACATCCGGCTGTTCGGTTTTGAACCGCACGTATGATAGCGAGGCGGGACTAAATTTGGAGTGCCTATGTTTTTATAACTGAATTTAACCGAATAAAAATTTAGGATGTTTAGCAGGATGGCTTGGACTTGACCATCAGGATAATACAAGTTTGGGTTTAACAATACGGTAATTTAATTTAGCGCAATGGAGTTGTTAATAGAAAAGATCAAGACTTATGTGCCGCTTTCTTTTGATGATGAAGGCATAGCGCGCACTTTATTTCACAAGAAAGCGCTAAAAAAGGGCGAACATCTACTAAAAGCGGGCGATGTTTGCCGTTACATTTTTTTTATCGAAACCGGGCTTGTGAGATATTATATCAACAATGATGGAGTAGAACAAACCAATTATTTTAACAAAGAAAACGAGTTTGTATGTGACTATATGAGTTTTCTGCCCCAAACTCCCTCATACGTTAATATACAAACCTTAGAGGATACCACTATCTGGGTGATCAGTTACGTTGGTATACAGCAGTTTTATAAAGAGGTAACAGCAGGCGAAAGATTTGGCCGCCTGGCAATTGAACAGGTGTTTGTGAGTGTAATCAGCCAGATAGGTTCTTTATATACGGACCTGCCTGAAACCAGGTACACGAAATTTTTAAGTGATTATGCCGATATTGCACAGCGCATTCCTCAGTACTATATAGCCTCCTATGTCGGTATTAAACCACAATCGCTAAGCCGTATCCGTAAACGGATCTCGGGCAAGCATTAATTAACCTGGGTGAATGAATGGAAGATTTCCATTGCCCAGTTTTGTACTGTTAAAAATAACAGTACATGAAAACAACACACGAAACACAACAATGGGGCATCCGGTCGGCATCCTTTTGGATGACCCTCTTCGTCGCAACGGGCATCATTTTTATCGGTGTCCGCTTTATAATAAACCCCGGCGCCGGCGCTATAGGCTATGGTATTCCTCTCATTAGCAACGATGATTTACCATTTGGAAGAATAAAAGGCATCCGCGACATTTTTTCGGGAGCCGTGCTGCTGCCCCTTTTATTGCTACGTATGCGCAAGGCAACAGCCTGGGTATTTACATCGGCAATCATCGTTCCGGCAGCGGATTTCCTGATTGTGCTTTCAGCAAACGGGTCTTCAGATATTTCTCATTTAATGATCCATGGATTAACTGTAGCCTACATGGCTATCACCAGTTTTTTATTATTTAAATCTTAATTAATTTTTATGAATTCCTACACACTTTTCCAAATATGCCTCCTTATGCACCTTGCCGGTCTCACGCTAATGGCAGGAACCGATATTGTTGAGTTCGTCGCTTTCAGGAATATTTTAAAGAACTATCAAACTAATAAAGATGCAGCAGTGCACCAAATTGGCATACTATCAAAGCTTTCCGTTTTATTACTTATCGGAGGTATACTATTAGTGCTTTCAGGCACCGGTTTTCTGATTATTACGCATAATGCCTTTGGAAGTCAGCTATGGTTTAAAATTAAGATCATATTTGTACTTGGGCTTGTACTTAACGGCATCCTAATGGGGCGAAAGAGCGGGAACCGGCTCAAACAAAGTTTGATGACAGGCAACATTGCGAAAACTCAGCAGGTAGAAGATGCTATCCGTGCTATGATCAGGTTTCATTTCATTCAGCTTTGCATCTTCTTTATTGTGGTGTTAATGGCCGTTTTTAAGTTTAATTAAGTGGAAAACTGTGCTTTCAGCAAAAACAAAAGCCACAAATTTTTCAATTTGTGGCTTTAACTTGCAGCCCCCACTCGACCGCCTGGCCGCAAGTATCAGACTTCTATCCGCAATAAATTAAACCTCTCAAGCCTGATCTATCAGCAGACAACCTTAAAAAATCGGGAACTTCTTAAAGATTATATCTTCCCTGTTAATCTTAACGGGTGCTCTTAATTATTTCTTAAACTTTTAACAGGATTTGCCAAAGCAGCTCTTCCGGTTTGAAAAACAGATGTCAAAAGAGCGGTGAAAAACATTATTGTTCCGCTCAACGCAAATAGCCACCAGCTTATTGGGGTTCGGTCAGCAAAGCTTTGCAGCCATTTGTTCATAGCAAACCACGACAACGGCATAACCACAACAAAAGAAACTACAACCAGCCAGGTTATTTCTGATGATAACAGCTTTACAATTTGCATAGCAGATGCTCCAAGCACTTTACGTATACCTATTTCTTTTGTGCGCCTGTTGGTATTGAAAATAGTTAAGCCTACTAAACCAAGGCAACTGATCAGTATGGAAAGCCCTGTAGCCCATGAAAGCAGTTTAGAGGTACGTTGCTCATTTTCATAAAACCGGGCAACTTCATCATCAAAAAAATGATAGTCAAATGCTATGTCGGGATAAACTTCTTTCCAGGCGCTTTTCATACTATTGATGGCTTTATTCCAATCATCGCTCCCTGCAGTTTGTGGTTTTAAAAGTATATGGAAAAAGTTGTCATTAAAACGATAGTGAGGGGCTTGCATTGACATTGGCAAAATAGCATCCCGCAATGATTTTTGATAAAAATCGGCTACCACTCCCACAATAATCCTTTTATTACCTTCATAATCAAAAGCCTTGCCTATAGCGTCTGCCGGATTTTGCAAGCCTAAAATATGTATATATTTTTCATTTACCAGTACTGCGGTCATCGAATCGGCAGCAATAAGATTACGTCCTGCCAATAGTTTTATATGATAAACCTTAATATAGTTTTCATCCCCGTTTCTTTGTTGCAGGGACGTTTTTATTTCCTTTTTTTCGTCTTTATAGCTTACTTCCCAAGCCCTTATATTTTCGGCTGCCGGGGCTTCACTGCCTATGCTCATCATTTCAATTTGAGGGATGTGGCTTATTTTATCTTTAAATAACTGTTGCTTATTTGAGTTTATAGTACTGCGTGGAGTTTCAATGTTGATGATAGCATCTTTCTTAAACCCGAGGTCTTTATTTAGCGCATAAAAAATCTGCTTATTAACAAGTAACGTTGTCATTATAAAAAACTGTGCAATAACAAATTGTGTAACGGATAATGCTTTGCGTAACGCAATGCCGCTGCCGTTTCCGAAATCATTACCCGCCGGTTTGTTTAATACCACTATAGGCTTGTAACCTGAAAGTATTATAGCCGGGTATAAACCCGCCAGCAAGGTTACGACTATGAATAATACTAATAAAAACAGTAACAGACTGCCATCTAAATAATTAAGAGATAAACCAGGTGGTATAAAATCGGCAAACAATTGCAGAATTAGCGGAGTTAAAGCTACCCCTATACAGATGGCAAAAAATGTAACAATAAAAGTTTCGCTCAAAAATTGTACAACAAGCTGCCATCTGCTACTTCCCATTGTTTTTCGGATGCCTATTTCTTTGGCCCTTTGCGTAGCCTGGGCGGTAGAAAGATTGATGAAATTGATACACCCCAACAGTAAAAGGAAACCGGCAATGGCCAACAGGCTATAAATAGTTGTTTTGTTTGCCCTTCTCCCCTTGTTAAAATTGGCGTAATCCTGGTTAAAATGTAAATCTTTTAATGGCCGCAAGTGCTCCGTTTGGCCATCGCCTGGTCTAAATCCTTTGTTATATTTATTTACCAGTATATTGATTTGCTTTTCAACATTATGCATATTGGCATGCTCATCAATCTTTATAAACAGCTGCCAAACTACATTTGGCCATTCGGTTAACCGGGTCATATTTTTTAAATCGGCATTATTCAGGCATGTATTGTAGGATATGAAATCTTTAAAATAGAAATCAGTGTTATGGGCCGGTGCTTGAATTATGCCCGAAATTGTAGTTTTAATGCTGTCATATATGACTGTTCTACCCAATAACTCGCTGTAAGAAATGTCGGGAAAATACCTCCGCGCCTGATCCGAAGTCAGCACAACCTGGTAAGGTTTTTCAAGTGCTGTCTGCGATGACCCAGCTAACCACTTGTAATTAAACAGCGCGAAATATTCTTTATCGGCTAATACAATGTTACTTTCCTTTTTGAATTTTACAGGTAAATCCGTACTACCCGGAATCAATACATCTGTTTCTTTTATTTCAAGAAATGGAGCTACGTTTTTTATCCCCGGAACCTCTGCTTTAATAGTTGCGGGCAGCGGACCGTTAACAAGTCCAACACGGGCAACTACTTTGTCCATATAAGAAAGATCTGTTACTACCCGGTAAATTCTCTCACTATCATGATGAAATTTGTCGAAACTGAGATCAAAATTTACAATAACAAAAATTGCCAGGGCTGCGCTGATTCCGACAGACAGGCCAACGATGTTAATAAAAGTAAAAAATTTACGTATCCTCAAATTACGCAGCGCGATTCTGAAGTAATTTTTATTCATGGCTTTTCGAACAGGTGATTTATGATGATAAGGTTAAAATAACATTGACGTTAAGTTACAATATTAAATTCCATAAATTCAAAATAAATGAAATTATATTCTATATATTAGATAAAATCAATACAATATATTGATTCGCTTGTTGGAAATTATACTAAATAACGAAAATTCTGACCTTGCCAGGAGAGGTCGCGTCACATTGAAAAAACGCACTTTCTATAAAAATGTAAAAATTTTGAAAGCAAAAAAGCCTCAAGTCTTTTGACTTGAGGCTTTTGAATTTTTTCGGTAGATGTAACGCAACAAATCCCGAACTTTTTGGAAGATTATAAATAGTATTCTTAATGTTGGGAAATAAATAGCAAGCACATATGGCACACGTGCGCCTGCAATGTCGCTTTTATTGGAGGCTATTGTTTTTTAATAATTTTATAACACCGCTAAATAATGATAAATTTGGATACTATTGTTTATAAATGTACCCAAACCTAATTACATGAGGAGAGCTTTACTTGCGGTGGCTTTAGCTGCATTTTTCTTCTCATTCTCAGTTTATGCTTTTGCACAATCTAATAACCAAACAATACCTAACGGCGGCATTACAACTGCTGTAAATTTCACAGGTGCCAACTGTAATTACAGTTGGACAAACAGCGATCCATCTATTGGCTTGCCGGCAAGTGGTACCGGAAATATACCTGCATTCACCGCAGTAAATAATAACAATCACCCTATTACAGCAACAATTACGGCAACGCCCACCGACGCCAATTTTGCATACATCCCTAATGCTGATGGGAAAGTTTCCGTTATTAATACCGCCACCAACCTGGTAACAGCTCAAATACCGGTGGGTTCAGAACCCTGGGGTGTTTCGGCAAGTCAGGATGGCAAAAAGGTGTATGTGTCAAATTCCGGATCCAATTCTGTGTCGGTAATTAATACGGCCACAAATACCGTAACCGCAACCGTTACTGTTGGCTCTTCACCTCATGGCATTGCCGTTACCCCGGATGGCAGCCGTGTGTATGTTGCTAATACCGGCCCTTCTTATTTCTCTACATCGGGGCCAAATTCAGTTTCGGTAATTAATACAGCAAATAATACGGTAGTAAAAACAATCAAGGTAGGTATTGACCCCATTGGTGTAGTTGTAAGTCCTGACGGCAGCCGGGTATACGTATTGAATGTTTATTCAAATACTATAACGGTTATCAATACGGCCACCAATACTGTAATTACTACAATTGCGGCGGGTACACAGTCATGGGGTATAGCAATTAACCCCAATGGCCACTTTGTTTACGTAGCCTGTCCGGGTTCAAACACGGTGTCTGTTATCAACACTTCAACAAATAATGTAACCGCCTCAATTCCGGTTAGCGGGAGCCCGAACGGTATTACGGTGAGCCATGACGGTAATAGATTATATGTAACCAATGCTGCCTCGAGTATGCTAACAATAATCAATGCCGCTGATAACACGGTCATCGGTTCAGTCGGGGCCGATAGCAGCCCTTGCGGAGTATCTGTAACTCCCGATGATAAGCAAATATATGTAGCTGATTATAATTCAAACAATATCGTTGTAATAGATGCAGTAACTAACACACGTACAGCTACTATCCCTGATGGTTCATATTCATATGCCATGGGCAATTTTATTTCACTGGGCCCGGGTTGCAATAGTTCTCCGGTTAGTTTTACCATCACCGTAAATCCGTCATCCTCTGGGGCTGTTATAAACACAAGCAATGCTACAGGAGCTATTACGGCTTGTGCAGGCACGGCATCTGCCAGCCCCAATATCCAACAGTTTAACGTATCCGGAAATAACCTTACGGCTGATGTTACAGTTAACGCCCCGGCAGGGTTTGAAGTATCGCTTACTGCCATAGGCGGCTACGGCGGCAGTGTATCGCTTGCCGAGGCCGGTGGTACTTTGAACAACACTACAATATATGTGCGTTCGGCCGTGGGCGATGCGGCCGGCAATGTATCGGGCAACGTAATACTTAGTTCAGCCGGAGCGCCCACCCAGCAGGTAGCTGTTTCGGGAGTAGTAAACGCATTGCCTGTTGTAAACCCCGTGAACAGCCAATCTGCTACAAATGGCGCAACAACAATAGCTATAAACTTTACAGGAAGCGCCGATATTTATAACTGGACGAATGATACGCCCGACATAGGGCTTGCAGCAAGCGGCACGGGCAATATACCATCCTTTACAGCCGTAAATAATAATAACGGCCCGATAATATCAACCATTACCGTTACGCCGAAAAACAGCACAGGTTGTGCAGGTACGCCGGAGAGCTTCACTATTACTGTGGGCTCTGCGGCTACAAGTATTTTGAGTGCGCAAAGTACTTTAACCGGGTTAACTACGGTATATGGTGCGGTTTCGCAGGGCGAAAGTTTTCATATTTCAGGCACCAATCTTACAGCTGGCATACTCGTTACCGCACCGGCGGGTTTTGAGGTAAGTAATGACGGTATTAATTACGGTGCTACAACTTTAATGAGCGGCACAGGCAATGCGCTTAACATAAAGATATTCATCAGGCTGGCATCAACCACACCTGTAGGCAATTACAGCGGCAACATTGTGCTCAGCGCGCCTAATGCAGTGAGCATAAACGTGGCAATGCCGCTAAGCACAGTTACCCCTGCGCCACTGACAGTAACTGCTAACGACAAGTCCAAAGCTTATGGCGCGGCTAATCCTCCATTCACGGTTACCTATAGTGGCTTTGTAAATAACGAGGGTATTGCTCAGTTAATCACCCCGCCTAACGCTACCACAACTGCAACAGCCTTATCGGCACCGGGGCAATATCCAATTACTGCAAGCGGCGCCGTCGCTGCCAATTATTCTTTTACCTATATAGGCGGCGTATTAACAATAGTATCTTCATCTGCCGTAACACCCACATTGATTATTCCCAACGCTTTTACCCCAAATGGAGACGGAAAAAACGATACATGGGATATTATAAACCTCGGTAATTATACACAATCCACTGTCAATGTGTTTAGCCGCTGGGGGCAAAAGGTATTCTCTGCTATAGGGTATCCTACTCCCTGGAATGGTACCTATAAAGGGACAGTATTACCTGCGGGCACGTATTATTACGTTGTCGATCCCAAAAACGGACAGCCAATTTTTACGGGATGGCTTGTTATTATTAGATAGTGTTAATTTTTCCTGCAGAATAAGGATGATAGTTCTGATACTAAAAAAAGCCCTTAGATCATCTCTAAGGGCTCCTTATTGTTACTTGTAGCGGGAGCAGGACTCGAACCTACGACCTTCGGGTTATGAGCCCGACGAGCTACCAACTGCTCCATCCCGCACTGT
>NZ_DASVOB010000308.1:0-4114 GCF_036383575.1 Mucilaginibacter sp. | reverse complement strand
AGCTTTTATGATGTTACCGAAAAACTGGCCATAGTAGGCGGGGTGTTTAGCTTTGGTTTTTTTGAAGAACTAACCGGAAGTCCGCGAAATTCGGTTTTAGTATTGGGCGTATTCTTCATTGTCGGTTTGATTTTATTGTTTTCTTTGCTGAAGACCGAACAAAACATTAATAAAAATTCGGATTTTAGCAACCGTTAACTATTTTGTGCCGATGAAGGTTGAGTTGTTCATACCCTGTTTTATAGATCAGTTGTTTCCTGCGACAGCTTTTAATACAGTAAAGTTGCTGGAGAAGGCAGGCTGCAAGGTTAGTTACAACCCGGCGCAAACCTGTTGCGGTCAGCCGGCTTTTAATGCCGGTTTTTGGGACGATGCCAAAGAGGTAGGCAATAAGTTTTTAAGCGATTTTTCAGAAGACAGCGTAATTGTTTCGCCCTCGGCCTCATGTACAGGAATGGTGAAAAATTATTATAACGACCTGTTTACCAATACAGCCGTGCACAATAAATGCAGGGCTATACAGGGTAACATCTATGAGCTATCTGATTTTCTGGTGAATATCCTGGAGTTTGATTATTTCGGTGCTGAGCTTGATGGTAAGGCTGTTTATCACGATAGCTGCGCCGGTTTGCGCGAATGTAAAATAAAAGATGAGCCTCGTCAGTTACTCTCTAAAGTGCTTGGCCTTGAATTGCTTGATTTGAAAGACGGCGAAACTTGCTGCGGTTTTGGAGGCACTTTCGCTGTTAAGTTTGATGGGATCTCAACCGCCATGGCCCAGCAAAAAGTAAACAACGCCCTTGATGCCGGCGCCGAGTACATCATATCTACCGATACTTCCTGCTTAATGCACATGCAGGGGTATATCGACAAAAACAACCTTCCTATTCAAACCATGCACATTGCTGATGTATTGGCCTTGGGCTGGGGGAATGTCTGATCTAATAAGGTAATTTACTTCTTAACAATTGGGGTTTTGCGCAAGTGCGTAATCCGGTCTCTCAATTGCGTCATTGGCTGTTCAAAATATTTAGAAAGCAGTATTCCCCCGGCGATAGTCAAGATCCAGAAGATTGTGTAATCTGTTATTTTGAGCGAGCTGGCAGTAAGAAAATGGCTAAGATAAGGGTTTAGGAAATCTTCAATGAGGTATGTCCTGACAACGGAGTAGTTGAGTAGATAAAGCGAATAGGAAATTATACTTATTAGTGTGATCGATTTATATAACACACCTTTTCCGGTTTTGATAAGTGTAAGCCTGGGCAAAAGGCATAATACTCCTAAAGGCGGAACGCTGTAGGCAAATACACACGAGTACAGCAAGCCAAAGTAGCCGAAAATGTATTGTACATAATGCAGGTACAGTAAGCAAATACCTATAATAAATAACGCATTAGGATAACGTTTCCAGGTACCAGCATGATAGTAAGCGATGTAAGATCCGAGTACTCCGTACATAATACAATCCAACCTTGTGCTTACGTGTTTTCTGAAAAACAGATCAATTACCTCTCCATTTATCAGATGTGCCGGCCAGGAGGTAAAACGATAATACCTGAAAGCTGCGATACCCAATATCAGTGTGCAGGCCAAAATCAAAACGGCATAGCGCACGTTGATTTTAAAAACAGTTATCGAAATGAAAACAGCAGCGGGCACAAGTATATAAAACCACTCTTCAACTGCCAGCGACCATGATTCAGGAAACAGGTAATTGGGCATGGGCTTGTTGAAATTTGCAAGGAAAAAGAAATATCCTTTAACGCTTGTTTCGGGTAGGAGTTGTTTTGTGCAGAAACCTAAAATCAACAAAACGATCAATACAAGAAAATAGGCAGGTAAGGTGCGAAACCATCGGCGCAACCAAAAGCTGAGGAGTGTATTGAATGTGATATTGGGGCTATTGAATTGCCTGATCAGGATACCTCCGATCAGGAAGCCGCTCAATACAAAAAATAAAGTAACCCCGTCAAGGTTGAGTGCAGTTAATAACCGGTAGGTCAATGAGTTTTTATTGAAAAACAAGGCACTATGTACGTTTAAAACGAAAAGTATAGCAACGGCTCTAAGTATATCTAATCCGTAAATTCGTTCAGTATTATTTTTAACACGGAAAAGGTTTGTTATTAACATACATGCGGCCGTTTTTAGTTATAATCGGCATATGTTGGCATTACGCAGTTAATAAACAACCGGTTGCTTTTAATTGTACTTTGGTTTTGATCGGGATCAAGAATACGATGATAATCTGACAGTTATTTATTCTTTAACTAATTTCAACTTTAGGGTGTCATCATACACTTTGGTATCCCATTGCATTTGCTTGCCGTTGTAGTTGCTGATCTTTACCCTTGTGGTATCATTATTTGTGCCGCCATCAAAAACAATATTGAATGTTTTTCTGTCTGCTCGGTACATGTATTTACCAAACCAGGCACGGTTGGTTTCAAAAATATATGGGTTGGCACATAATGCAATTCGGCCGCCGTCTTCTATATAAACATAACACCAGTTTTGAGCGCCGTTCATCCATTCGTTTTCACCTACAGTTTTGCTATTTCGCGTAAACTGTACTATTTTCCATTTCCCGGTAAAGACTGATGACGGTGTGGAAGCTACATAACCGTAAATTCTGTAGAAGGCAAGGCCGATGATCAAAAGTTTTAAGGCAGGCTTTGCAAAACTTAACCTGATATGAGGTATTTCTATCTGTTTGAATAAAATAAGTTTAATATCCGGCCATCGCAATAGCAAAAGGTATAACAGGCCAATAGTTATAATGATTGAGTTTATAAACGCCCCTGTGTCTATATCATAAAATACATTGATCAATACAATGTTCAACATTACGGGTAATAATATGCAGGTGCCCAGCAAAGTGGTGCGCCTGAACAAAAGCATAACGCCGCCGCTGATCTGTAGCAGACCAAGTATAACCGCGAAAGTATAGGAATGGCCAAAATAGTTCCATGTGAGGTCAAAGCCGCTTAATTTGCCCACAGGGGTGTTATCCCTCATGTAAACGTGCCCGAACTGAGTTTTTAGTATCTTTGCAAAGCCGTAAACAAATACCTCG
Source organism: Mucilaginibacter sp. (assembly GCF_036383575.1). GTDB lineage: Bacteria > Bacteroidota > Bacteroidia > Sphingobacteriales > Sphingobacteriaceae > Mucilaginibacter. The sequence goes on along the minus strand of NZ_DASVOB010000308.1, from coordinate 1,038 downwards.
TAGGCAAGAAAATATCGTATTACTCCACGAAGAAATGCGTGCCGTATCCCCGAATTAAAACCTTCATTTTTGCTTTTAAAATGCCAATAAACAGCATGAGCCGCAGCAATAATGCATATAGCGACACTAACGTAGCAGAACAGCCGGATAAAAGATACCTGATCAGAGAAATTAAAAAGCCTATAAAATAATTGATCTGATATCATTGATAAACCATCAAATACAGCTATAAACAAGTACAGGCTTTCAAAAAATTTGGCAAACCAATAAGAGCGAACTGGAATCATGTCTTTGATTTATTTTACTTCCGCTCAATATCCAAAATAGCACCTTCTTTCGCCATTTCTACAAGGAATGGTTTGGCAATACCTTCCTGGGCGCTGTCATAGGCAGTATCGCCCTTTGCCGCAATGTCGTCAAGTCCGTCTTCGCTGTCAACCTCATATTTGTTAAGGGCCAGGTAAACGGAGTCGCCCGATACTTTATTTACTTTGTATAGGGTATAGTGGTCGTTTTTAAGTTTGATGTGAAAAATATCGTTCTTTTGTGGTGATAAAACCCACTGGTTTACTTTTTTAGCTTTCTGCTTTTCGCTGATATAAAAAAATATCGAACCGATAACGATCAAAAAGCAGCCGGCAAATGTCCAAACAGGTATTGTGGTTTGAGTTTTTAAGTTATCATAGCTTAATTTTAGCGATTCAGGCATTTCCTTAAGTTTCAATACCTGTCTGCAATTGAGGCATTGCGAGACGCCGGTTTTACCAATCGGGAAAAACGGGATCCAGAAAATATGCGCCCAGCGTTGAAATACATTCATCTGTATACTATTCGCCGTATTACAGTTTGGGCAGTTGTCGCTTGTTATTTCAGCTTTTAGGAGTTTGGCTTTGGTGCCGTATACAATCATGATATTGCTGGTTTAGGATCTACGTTTTATCCGCAATGAAAATAGGGAAATTACCAGTATTATGAAAATGAAGGTTTGTGAAAACAGGGAAGTCGCTTTTAAAATAAACGGGCGACACGGGGCACCTA
>NZ_DASVOB010000307.1:0-3291 GCF_036383575.1 Mucilaginibacter sp. | reverse complement strand
CAATGAGTAGCGGCGCAGTTCGTTCTCTAAGTTAACCACGTCCATAATCTGGTTCAGGAACCAGCGATCGATTTTGGTTACTTTACGTACCGATTCAATAGGTACGCCAAGACTTAATGCATCATAAATATGGAATAACCTGTCCCAGCTTGGATGCTCCAGGCTGTGCATGATCTCTTCAAGGTTGCGGCTCTGGCGACCGTCGGCACCTAAGCCGGCGCGACCAATTTCCAAACTCTGACAAGCTTTTTGCAATGCTTCAATAAAGCTGCGGCCAATGCCCATCACTTCACCTACCGATTTCATCTGCAGGCCAAGCTCTTTGTTAGCGCCTTTAAACTTATCAAAGTTCCAGCGAGGTATTTTCACGATCACATAATCCAAAGTAGGCTCAAAGTAAGCCGAAGTTGTTTTGGTGATCTGGTTTTCGATCTCATCGAGGTTGTAACCTATTGCAAGCTTGGCAGCAATTTTAGCGATAGGGTAACCGGTAGCTTTTGATGCCAGTGCTGATGAGCGTGAAACGCGGGGGTTAATTTCAATAGCGATGATCGATTCATCGGCAGGATTAACCGAAAACTGCACGTTACAGCCGCCGGCAAAGTTACCGATGGCGCGCATCATCTTAATAGCCTGGTTACGCATTTCCTGGTAGCAGCGGTCGCTCAGGGTCATGGCAGGGGCCACGGTGATCGAGTCGCCGGTGTGGATACCCATCGGGTCGAAGTTTTCGATAGAGCAGATGATGATCACGTTATCATTACTGTCACGCAATAACTCCAGCTCGTATTCCTTCCAACCCAGCACGGCTTGTTCAACCAAAACCTCGTGAGTTGGTGATGCCTGCAAGCCGCGGCTTAAAGCAGCATCAAACTCTTCTTTTTTGTGTACAAAGCCAGCGCCTTTACCACCTAAAGTATAACTTGGGCGGATAACCAGCGGGAAACCGATTTCCTGCGCTGCTTCTTTACCTTCCAGAAACGAATTGGCAATTTTTGATTTTGCCACACCTACACCGATGTCAACCATCAGCTGGCGGAAAGCTTCGCGGTTCTCTGTTTTTTCGATGGCAGCGATATCAACCCCTACAATCTTAACACCAAACTTTTCCCAAATTCCGCGTTCGGCTGCCTCAATACAAAGGTTAAGCGCGGTTTGGCCGCCCATGGTAGGCAGTACGGCGTCAATTTTTTGCTCGGTTAAAATTTTCTCGATGCTTTCGCAGGTTAGCGGCAGCAGGTACACATGGTCACCAATAACTTTATCCGTCATGATCGTGGCCGGATTGCTGTTAATGATGGAAACGGTAATACCTTCGTCTTTAAGAGAGAGAGCGGCTTGAGAGCCGGCGTAATCAAATTCGCAAGCCTGGCCAATAATGATTGGACCTGAGCCGATAATCAGAACGGATTTGATGGAGGTGTCTTTGGGCATAGGGCTTTTTTTTAATTCAAAAGTTCTAAGTCAAAAGTTAAAGACGGTTAAGCCTTTAAACGGTTTTTCCTATGCGCTGAAAGCCAAGAAATCCCGACTTCAGCGTCGGGGTGCAAAGATAGAGTTTTAACAAACACGATTTATGTTTTTTTTCAGATTTAATATTAACCCTTATGTACGTCTTTAAATTTTAACATTTCGGTAAGTTTGAGTTCCTTCTCGGTATCAAATCCACAGGAAGTTGTAAACTCTTTAGGGTTACTGTAAGTACCGAAAAGCATATCCCACCACACAATATCTCCATAATTATTACTATGCTTTTCATACTCATGATGAATGCGGTGCATCTCGGGCCGCTGAAATATGTAGCCAACCCATTTTGGCGTTTTGATGTTGGTGTGGTAAAAAAATTCGCCCAGCGCGGTGCACAAAGTATAAATGGCCCCGGCCTCCGGGTTTAGCCCCAATAACGTATAAACCAGTAAACTGCCTATAATGGAGTTGATCGTCATTTCGAGCGGGTGCTTGTAAAACGAAGTAATTACTTCAATACGTTGTGCACTATGGTGAATCTGGTGAAAATGCCTCCACAACAAATCACTCTGATGACGCCACCTGTGCCACCAGTAAAAAATAAATGTAGCAATGAAATAAGCTATGATACCTCCGAGCCAGTTTGGCACATGGTACGATAAATGAAACGCCGAATAACTGGAAAGCCATTTTTCCCAGCTATAGCCAGCTGCTACTACAATCAGTAGCTGTACAAAATTGATGGCCAGCACCCTGATAGTCCAGGTTGGCACCGCGGGCAGCTTCCATCCGGGTAAAACTTTTTCAATTATGAAACAAATGGCAAAGCAAATTAAAATTACGATAAGCATGGTTTTAGTTTTTTGATCTGATCAAATATCATGGCCAACAGCCACGAAAAGTTTTGACCTTTATCAAAAAAGCTATGCCTTTGCCCTTATCCTGCTTAAAGTTTCCTGTTTGATACTTAAAAAGGAGGCTATTTGCCCTAATGACACTTTTTGCAAAATATCGGGATAGGCTAAGAGCAGGTTTTCATAGCGCTGCCTGGCAGTTTGGGTTTGCAGGCTGATAGTCCGTTCTTCGCTCCGGATATAATATTGTTCCGTAATCAGCCTACCGGTTAAGTTAAATTCCGGGTATTTTTTGTAAAGCGCCTGCAGCTGGTCCCAATTGATGGATTGCGTGACACTATCTTCAAGCACTTGAATATTTTCTATAGAGGGTTTCCTTGAAAAAAAGCTATGTATGGATACAATGATCTCCCCCTGCCCCATAAACCAACTGGTATATTCACTATTGTTTTTATGATAATAAGCCCTGATAAACCCTTGCTTTATGAAGTAAATGCGTTGCGAAACCTGACCCGCTTTAAGTAAAACACTCCTTTTAGGAAAATGATCTTCAACAAGGTATGATCTTATTTCATCCTGCAAATCAGCTGATAAGATACTTACACTATTCAAAACCTGCAGTAAACCGCTTGTTTCCATAAAAACTTGTTATATTTAACTATTGCAAATTATCGGTAAAACCAATTGAAGCCCGTAATCGTACTAAAGTATAATTACTTTAACGCCGTATAAAACTATGATAAAGAAGCCTGTTTTTCCCTTGCTTGCGGCTATTTTATTTCTTGGCAGCTGCGCCATGCTGCAATCAGTTGTTAAATCAACTTTCCCGTATACGGCCACGATGGTAATCCCTGCATCGGATAAGATAGATGAGCCTCAAACCGCCCTGAGTACGGGCAACAGCTACGATCAGGATTTTACCAAAGACGGTAATAACGCCGGTAAAATAAGCGAGGTACGGATCATATCG
>NZ_DASVOB010000306.1:0-5224 GCF_036383575.1 Mucilaginibacter sp. | reverse complement strand
CTTATTTTTTGTTTCCATAACCTGCTCATGTTCCTGGCGGTTAAAAAGAAACAATACCTGTATTATGTATTTTACATTTTAAGTGTGGGCCTGTATGAGATGAGTGCTGATGGTATTGCATTTCAATATTTATGGCCGGGGTTACCAGGTTTAAATCACTATGGCAATGGCATTTCCTTATACTTTATCAGCATTTGTGCACTGGTATTCAGCAAGGAATTGTTGCAGGTTAAAACAAAAGCGCCGCAATTTAACCGGCTTATAAATTATGTGGTTTTGCTGCGCACTACTTACTTCCTTTATTGCCTTATTTTCAACAAATCACTGTTTGTTTATAAGTTTGTTGAGGTGATCCCGCTATCGCTGGCTTTTATTACCGGTTTATATATTTATAAAAATGGTTACAAGCCAGCGCGCTTTTTTGTATTAGCCTATTCGGTACTGTTTGTCGGCTTTATTGTAAAAGCACTTACCGCCCTTGGTTATACCTATTTTTTACCGGACCCGATAAGTTACTACAGCCTCAGCTTTTGCTTTATTATTGAGATGATACTGTTATCATTTGCCATCGGCGACCAGGTGCGGATTCTGCGGAAAGAAAAGGATGCGGCCCATGAGGAAACTATAAGGCAGATGCAACTGAACAGCCAGTTACAAGATTCGATCAATGAGGAGTTGGAACGACAGGTACGGGTACGGACACGTGAACTGGTCGAAAAATCAAACGAAGTAAGGCAGCAAAGCCAGATCATCGAAAACCAAAATACAGAACTGTTGCGGGCCAACCTGCAACTGGAAAAGCAGGCCGGCGAAATATTACGAATGAATGTTTTACTTGAAAAAGACAACGTTCAGCTGAAAACAAATATTGAAAAAGTTACCGAGTCGCGCGCCTTATCTACCGAGCTGGGCTATGAGGAATTCAGTGCCAAATATCCCGACCAGGAGACCTGCTTTAAATTCCTGTCGGCTTTAAAATGGAAGGATGGCTTTATTTGCACCCGCTGCTCAAACCCAACCTATTGTGCCGGGAGGCTGCCGCACAGCCGCCGGTGTACCAAATGCAGTTATGAAGAATCAGCGTTGCATAATACCATATTTCAAAACAGCCGCATTCCCATAAACAAGGCATTTTACCTTACTTATCTTATTTACAGCACCAACGGCACTATCTCGTCGCACCAGCTTTCCGAAAAGCTCGATATCAGGCAAAGCACCTGCTGGACCTATGCCATCCGCATAAAAAAGGTACTACAGGAAAAGAAAAAATCACGCAAGAAGAATGATCAGCAAGGCTGGACGGTTTTGGTGATGTGATTAGTGCGCATTATAAAGACTTCCAACAGACGCATGTAATGCGTTTCTACACTACCCCTAAATTATTTCGCTATCCGTAGACTCTGTCTACGGACAAAGTATGCCTGTAGTCTTCGACTACAGAATGCAATCATCAAGAATAATTTGATGTTTTAACTACCTGTCGTTGCAAACTACAGACATAGTAAATTCGTAGACAGAGTCTACGGATAGCTGAGAAATGACATTAAATTATTGTCATCCTGAGGAACGAAGGATCTTCTTCGACCTGTATAGCGACCCTGTATCTTGTAGAAGATTCTTCGCTATCGCTCAGAATGACAGGTGTTTTTTTAGTATGTCATACTGAACTTGTTTCAGCACCCCACCATAAAGGTATGCGATTTACTTAGCATGTGGCTTAGCGAGTGAGGTGTTGAAACAAGTTCAACATGACGATAATTTTTTTACGTCTCCTCAAGGCCTTCAACCACACTCTCATTTTCCTCATCAAAACTTCGTTTTCTGCATAATAAAGCAGGTTTTAACCTCCTCCCAATCCCCTCAATTGTCATTTTTTAAATTATTTTCACTTTTTTTTCTTGTTCACAAAGCGTATCACCTGTAAAAATCAACCGGGTGTAACCCGCTGTAAATACGCCACTTCAACGTTTGAGTTTATCGTTATCAAAACGTATCAAAACTTATTTAAATATCTTAAAATCAATAACTTACATTCAATCTGCCTGTTGCATTATTGATTTATTCCACGTTAAATTTACCCCACCAATTACCAATTAGCAATACGCTTAACCAACAAATTGTACAAATGAAGTAAACACCGCACGGCAGTACCTACCTGCATTGCTATTGTGTAAACCAGGTTTGCCTTTAGCCCATTCCAGCGGTCACAACCGCTTAACCAACTAAACAGCAATTAATTATGAAGAAAAAAATTACGCTAATTTTTGTTTTACTTATTACAATCCTAACACGATCTTTTGCACAGGATATTACCGTGAAGGGTATTGTTAAAGACAGCCAGGGTTTGCCAATACCCGGCGCCACCGTTAAAAACAAATCGACGGGAGCCGTAACTGTTACAGATATAAAAGGCAGCTATTCCATTACCGCAAATGGCAATGCAACACTTGTATTCAGCTTTGTGGGTTCGGCCACACAGGAGCAACAAATTAAAGGCCGCACTACAATTGATGTAACACTGGCCGATGCCAACAAACAACTGGAAGAGGTTGTGGTAATAGGTTACGGTACACGTGCAGTAAAAGATGTGACGGGTGCCATCAGCAGTGTTAAAGCCGAGAAATTGGAGAACGAACACCCGGCCAGCGCTACCGACATTATTAGGGGTAATATCCCCGGTATTTCGGTTGCCTTGAATACCTCGGCCAAAGGCGGCGGAACAGGTGATTTACAGATCAGGGGCAAAGCTTCTCTTTCGGGCAACGTTCAGCCTGTTATCGTTTTAGACGGTGTTATTTATCCCGGGCAGTTGGCTGATATCAACCCTAACGATATCGATCGTGTTGATGTGCTGCGCGACCCAAGTGCGCTTGCCGTATACGGTGCGCAATCGGCAGGTGGTGTTGTAGCTATCACTACCAAAAAAGGTAAAAAAGGCGGTACTCAAATCACCTTAAATGCCAACTTTGGCATCGCACAACTACTCCAAAATCAAAAATATTATACAGGCGATGGCTTCCTTAACTGGCGTGCCGACGGAGCCCGCAGTTCCAATACTTCAAACCCCTATTATTATTACAGCAATCCTAACAAGCTGCCCGGCGGTGTAACGTTACAGCAGTTCTTAAACGGTGCTACCGGCGATCCAACCACCATCTGGCTGCAGCGTTTAGGTTTATTCCCGAATGAGATTGCCAACTACCAGGCCGGCAAAGTTACCGACTGGTCAAAACTGGTATTCCGCAATGGTTTCCGCCAGGATTATACCGGCAGCTTTTCGGGAAGTTCAGAAACGGTTAAATACTATGTATCCGGCAACTATACTAAAAACCAGAACCTGATCCAGGGCGGTGAATATACCGACGGCCGTTTCCGTGTAAACCTGGAAGGCAAGGCCGCTAAATTTTTAACCCTTGGTGTAAATGCCCAGTTTGCAAGTCGCGATGAAGGTTCAACCACACAAACCAATAGTAATATACCACTAAGTGGCCAAAGTATAGATTCTCATGAGGCAGACTGGACGCAGATCATCAACTCATCACCTTATGGCGATATGTATAATGCCGATGGCTCATTGCGTCGTATAGATACTGATGATAGTGGCTTGAACCAGCGAAACCCTTTCCTGGGTAATCGTTACAATCAAAACGTAGCTGTTCAAAACACTTTGTTCTCCGTGCTTTTTGCCCGATTGGATCTTCCATTTGGTATTAAGTATACGGTCAATTATGCGCCGACTATCGAATCATACAGGAACTTCTTTTTCCGTCCGGTAGCTAACCCCAACGAACTTTCGGGCGGTACAGCTATCCGTGCTCAGGAAAACCGCTATAGGTATAACCTCGATAATATATTAAGCTGGAACAAAACTTTCGGTATCCACAGTTTTGACGCCACCTTCCTGCTTAACAAAGAAAAATATCAAACCTGGTATACTTACGCCTCAAACACACAGTTAACCCCAACAGACATTTTAGGTTATCATAACATTGGTGCCGGTACTTTACCTGTTGAAAGCAGCGACGACCGTATTTATAACGCCGATGCCATCATGGGCAGAATCAACTATACCCTGTTAGGCAGGTATATTGTTACCGCTACAGTACGCCGTGACGGTTTCTCAGCCTTCGGTTTGGAGCATCCGCGCGAAGTATACCCCTCAGGTGCGATTGCCTGGGTTTTCAGTGACGAAAGCTTTATGAAAGGTGACGCCTTTAAATGGCTTGACTATGGTAAATTACGTTTCAGCTACGGCGCAAACGGTAACCGTACCTCAACCACCACCGCTGATCCGTCTATCTCATTGGCTGTATTAGGTGGCATCAAATATCCAACGGCAAATAACTCGGGTACAGTTACCAACAACAGCGGTATCTATGTAAGTACGCTGCAAAACGCGGCGTTGAAATGGGAACGTACGGTAGGTCCCAATATTGGGCTTGATTTCACCATATTGCACAACAGGCTTAGCGGTTCGATAGATGTTTACGACCGTAAAACTACCGACCTGCTGGTTAAACGCAGTATTCTTGACGTTCAGGGCTACAACTCATTAAACGATCTCCCCGGCGGAGCTAATAATTCCAATCCATATACCAATATAGGCCAGGTTAACAACAAAGGTTTTGAAATTTCATTGGATGGAAAAATCCTTAAGAGCGAAAACTTTAACTGGAATGCAAGCGGAACATTTTTCCTGAACCGCAATAAGATCGTTCACCTGTATGGTGCATTCCCGGTTACTGATGCCAACGGCGTTACTACCAATGTTGAGAAAGACGATATCGGCAACGGCTGGTTCATCGGTCACGATATAAATGCCGTTTGGGATTACAAGATCCAGGGCGTTTGGAAAACAACCGAGGCCGATCAGGCTGCTAAATATGGCGCTAAACCAGGCGATTTTAAACTCCAGGACGTAAACGGCGACTTTAAGTTCACCAACGACGATAAGCAATTCCTGGGTTCACAAAACCCAAGCTTCAGTTGGTCGTTGCGCAACGATTTTAACTTCCTAAAACATTTTGATGTATCGTTCCTGCTGGTATCAAGCATTGGTCAGTTAAAACAATATAACCAGGCTTTGAACAATCCAGGCAGCGTAGGTTTTGCCCGTATGAACTCATACGTACTGCCTTACTGGACCCCTGATAACCAGATCGATGATTACGCCCGTTTAAATTCAGGCTCATCTGGCACTACTATTAACGTTTGGCGCAAAGCT
>NZ_DASVOB010000305.1:0-2353 GCF_036383575.1 Mucilaginibacter sp. | reverse complement strand
TTAATGCTTTCGATACCGTAAAAATTTGTACCTGCTCCGGCTGCAAACACCAGGTAATCATAAGATAGTTCGCCATCGGTTAAATAGAGGATCTTTGCTGCAGGATCAACCTTAACCACAGCCGCCATCCGGAAGCTTAACTCTTTATTTCTAAATAGCTTACGAAACGGATAACTAATGCTTGATGGTTCAAGAAAACTGGTTGCCACCTGGTACAACAAGGGGGTAAAATAATTGAAGTTATTTTTATCAACCAGGGTAACATCATAATATTTATTTTTATACAGCTGCTGTGCAACGTTGAGCCCGGCAAAACCGCCGCCAACTATTACTATCTTCTTTTTGCCGCTGTTGGGTGTTATACTTGTCATGATATTTAATATTTATAATCATTTCATAGGCTGTTAAAGCAGGAGCAGGCTGAATCTGAAAAAAACATTCCGGCTTCATTTGCCTCGTTTTCATATGTTAAAGTTACTGAAGAACAGGAAAAACAGCCTCATCTTAGTGTAATTATTACACACTTAAAAAACATCTATTTACAATGCCCTGAATCCCTTAAAGCATACAAAATTGCACAGTAAAAATCATTAAAATGAAAATCTTATCTGATGAGTTAATCGTTTTTTTGATTGGAAGTAATTAATGATTGCAGCGTGACAAATAGCAAACCAAAACTGCCAATTCAAGTGAGAATTAAAAAATGAACCAAGTATTAAATAGTTCCCATATCTACAGAAAACAAAATATCGAATTTGCCTAAAAGTAAATATTAATATCTAATGGTTATTTAACGAGGTATGTAAGATGAGAAGTGTGAATAGGCGCAGGTTTATATTTTAACGAATAGCCCTGACGCGATGATAGCACAGCTTTAATTTCAGATACAACAGATAAGGCTATCTCTTCAGCTCCTTCGGCACCGAGATCCAGGCCCACCGGCCCGTAGATCCTGTTCAGCTGTTCTTCGCTGATATGCATACCTGCATCTTCAATCTCCGCCAGCATGCGCTCCAATTTCTTTTTAGGGCCAAGGATGCCAATATAAGGCAATAATGTTGGCAGTAATTCTTTAAGCAGCGCTATTTCGTAATTATAATTATGCGTCATCAGCACAATAGCCGTGCGCCCGTTAATTTCGATATGCTGTAAAACTTCGTTGGGTTTGGCGGTAACAACCTGGCCTGCCAAAGGAAAACGCTGACTTACCGCATAATTGGCCCTGCCATCAATTACCGTAATATCCCAGCCCAATACCGATGCTATACGGGTTAAGGGAACAGCGTCATTCCCCGCTCCTACTATCACCAGCGAAATAACCGGTTTGATATACTCGATGAACGCGGTATAATTTACTCCGGCCTCATAAACCTGTATTTCGGAGCGCTGCTGCTCCAAAACTTGCTTTGCATTTGTGATCAGGGCTAAACGGTATGGGGCGTTTTCGGGTAAAGTGACCGTTAGCTCATCATCCGTCAAGCACAAACAGGTACCTGGTTGCGGCGCTTTCCTGTCTTCGACAGAGAACATGGTTACCAATACAGCATGGTGACGGTTATGGATAATGTATTTTAACAAATTGATCGGGCTGTTGATAACATCAGCTATTGGCTCAATAAGAATATGGATAATACCATTGCAGCCCAATCCTACCCCCAGTTTGGCATCATCATCGTCGGTAGTATCATAGGTTACCAACAAAGGTTGCTGCTGCAGGATCACTAACCGGGCTTTGCGCAAGGCATCGCCCTCCAAACACCCACCACTGATAGCCCCGGTAAGCTGCCCGTCCTCGGTAATGAGCATACGCGCGCCCGCCCGGCGATAAGCAGAGCCCTCTACCAGCACAACCGTGGCCAAGGCTGTTTTTTTACCCAGCGCATTGGCCTCGTCATAAGCGGTAACAATATCAATGATCTCTTTCATCAGCAGCTTTAAAGCTATATCAGTTTATCGGGAGTTATGGGCAGTTCCCTGATCCTTTTACCCGTAGCATTATAAATGGCATTTGCCAAAGCAGGCGCAACACCTATCAACGAAATTTCACCTATACCTTTAGTGCCTACTGGGTTTAAAACAGGATCGGGTTTATCAATAAATATAGCTTCAATCTGCTGGATATCGGCATTTACCGGCACGTGGTAATCGGCAAAATTACCGTTAATGTAGCGGCCGTACCGATCATCAAAAATGGCTTCTTCGGTCATGGCCATACCTATACCGCCAACCGCGCCGCCAATCATCTGACTGCTGGCGGTTTTATGGTTCACTATTTTTCCGGCATCAACACAGGCTACTATTTTTTTAATCCTTCCCTGCCCGGTAAGCGGGTGCACATGCACTTTGGCAAAAT
>NZ_DASVOB010000304.1:0-16198 GCF_036383575.1 Mucilaginibacter sp. | reverse complement strand
ATTACATACCGGCGACCTGTCGCACCTGGCACAGGCAGATGAGTTTGACACGCTTGAACAATCGCTAAAAAGTGTAAAAGCCGAAAAGATATTTTATGTGCCCGGCGAACATGATGTTACAGATAATGGCAAGCTATACCTGGAGCGTTACGGTAAAGGTACGCTGGGGGATGGCTGGTACAGTTTCGACTCGCATGATGTTCATTTCATCGGCCTTGTGAACGTGACCAATCATGTTGACGGAGGCTTGGGTTACATTGGCCCGGCCCAGTTAAAATGGTTGGAGAATGATCTGAAGCCCTTATCCAACAGCACCCCTATAGTAGTTTTCGCGCATATTCCGCTTTGGGCTATTTACCCGCAATGGGGCTGGGGTACCGACGATAGCGCCCAGGCCCTGGCTTTATTGAAGCGTTTTGGGTCGGTATCGGTATTAAACGGGCATATTCACCAGACAATTCAAAAGGTGGAGGGTAATATTACTTTCCACACGGCCAATTCAACGGCATTTCCTCAGCCCGCCCCGGGTAGTGCGCCATCTCCTGGACCTATGAAAGTCCCTGCCGAAAAACTCCGCAGCTTTTTAGGGCTAACCAGTGTGAATTATGTTGAACATGATCATCGCTTGCTATTACCGATACCCCTTTAATACAAGTTGAAAAAGTAACCGAACAGAAATGATGACCAGACATAATATGAAAAGGACGTTGTTGTTGCTGATGATGGTTTGCTTTTCTGTGATAAGTAAAGCTCAATATAAGCCCGTTGAGCAAAGTTCAAGCTTGAAATTTACTGTGAAAAATCTTGGCTTTGGAGTTGACGGAACATTTAGCGGTTTTGAAGGGAATATCAACTTTGATCCTCAAAACGCCGCGGGCAACAGTTTTGATGTGACTATCAATGCATCGACAGTAAATACTGATAATGGCTTGCGCGATGAACATTTAAGAGGTGAGAATTATTTTGATGTGAAGGATTATCCAAAAATCAGGTTGACATCGGGGAAAGTGGCCGTGTTAAATAAAAGTGGAATGTATCAGCTAACAGGAGAGCTGACAATGAAGGGTAAGACAAAGCCGGTATCATTCCCTTTTTCGGCTACGCCTGCTGCCGATGGCTATCTTTTTAAAGGATCATTTAAAATAAACCGGAAGGATTTCGGGATAGGTGGCACAAGCACCATTGCCGATGAGCTTGAAGTAAATATCAGCGTAACCGCAAAGAAAGGTTAAAAGTGATGAGAATAAAAGTAAACAGGAAACTTGCCGTCATTACGGTATTAGGTGTTTCGTTAACGGGCACTGCGGCAATGGCTATAAACAAACCCGAACCGGCGCACTATGAAAACCTGAAAGTATTACCGAAGGATATCAGTTCGCACGATTTGCAAAGCATTATGGCCGACGATTTTGAAGACGGGCTTGGTGTTACCTGCGGTTTTTGCCACGCGAATGCGAAGGACGGCCATGGCCTTGATTTTGTAAGTGATGCAAAGCCTGAAAAGGAAATAGCCCGGCAAATGATGCGTATGACTATCGGTATCAATAAAAAGTATTTTAAGCTTAAACACGCTAAGGTAGGCAACCCTGCGCTGGTGGTTTCATGTACTACCTGTCATAAGGGCCAGGCATTTCCTGATGGCGGCCCGGGTAATAATTAATTGTAAATTGCTTTATAAATCAAAGAGTAATAACCTGAGTAAATAATCCGAAGAATTGAAATTCAACAAAGTAGTATATCATATAGCATTTTGGCTGCTGGCGTACCTTTTCTGGATCTTTATTTTCAGGAACGGTACGCTGGTGTTAACCCACGCCATAACAATCCAGTTTTGTTACCTGGTTTTTGTTTCGGCAAATTATTACCTCAATACGCTTTATGCAATCCCGCATTTGCTTAATAAAAAGCGGTATGTAACATTTGGTCTCGTTTTTTTAACGGGGATCTTTATAACTGCCCTTGTCAGGGTGCCGGTATCAGCGTGGGTTGTAACTCATATTTTTAAAATGAATGCCCGGTTCAGCGCTGTTTCGGTCTTTACCGATTCCTTTGTTAATATCCTGTTTTGGGTGGTTTGTATCCTGGCAGCTCAAATGGTAATCGAAAAAATGCGGTCTCAAGTTTATATTGAGCAAATTGAGAAGGAGCGGGCAACCAATGAGCTTAACTTTTTAAGGGCACAATTTAATCCGCATTTTTTGTTTAACTCTATCAATTCTATATACGGGCATATTGATAAATCAAATAAGGATGCAAGGGATATGTTGCTGGTATTTTCAGAAATGCTGCGTTACCAGTTGTACGAATGCAATGTTGAGCAAATAGACCTGAACAGGGAGATCAATTACATCCGCAATTATATAGCTATTCAAAAGGGGAGGATAGATGAAATGGTGATGGTGAATTTGTGTGCCGATGATATTAACGGGCAGGTTTATGTGGCACCCCTGTTATTTATAGCTTTTGTAGAAAATGCCTTTAAATATGTAGGCTTTAATGAAGGTAGGGTGAACAAGGTGGATATCAGCCTGAGGCAGGAAGGGAATAACCTGCATTTCAGGGTTTATAATACCAAGGATAATTTCACCGGCCGGGATGAGCGGTCGTCGGGCTTGGGGATAGCTAATACTAAACGCCGGCTTGAGATCCTTTACCCTCAAAAGCACCGGCTTGACATAACCGACAGCGGCGATAGTTTTGAAATAAATTTAGTATTGCTGAATATATGATACTTAAATGCCTGATTATAGATGATGAGCCTATAGCGCGTAAGTTGCTGCAGGAGTATATTGAAGAGACCGATTTTTTGGTGCTATCGGGCGCAGCCGAGAATCCGCTGAAGGCTACCAGCCTGATCAATAAACTGGATATCGATTTGATTTTCCTTGATGTGAATATGCCTAAGATGAATGGCTTTCAATTTCTTCGTTCGGCGGCGAAATTGCCCATGGTGATCATGACAACAGCTTATGGCGAATATGCACTTGAGGGCTTTGAAATGGCCGTGGTTGATTACCTGGTGAAGCCATTCTCGCTGGAACGTTTTCTGAAAGCATCACAAAAAGCACTCGAGTTGCAAATATTAAAGCAAAAGGCATCGCCTCCCAAAAATGAAGCCGATCATTTTTATGTTAAGTGTGATGGGAAAATTGAACGGGTAGTGTATGCCGAATTGATTTACGTTGAGGCCATGGCCAACTATGTAACGCTTTATACGCTTCATAAAAAGCTGGTTGTGTATCTTACCGTTAAAGGTTTACAGGAAAAACTACCAGCTGATAGATTTATCCAGGTGCATAAAAGTTATATTGTTAATACCGCGATGATCAGTAATATTGAAGGTAATATGCTTAACCTTAACGGCAATAAGATTGGTATAGGCTTAAGTTTTTATGACGATGTAATGGATAGAATTTTAAAGGGCAGGCTTTTTAAAAGGTAAATATGGCCTACTCTTCCCATTAATTCCTAATTGTTTTTTAAGCCGATCTGGTGGTTGCTGTAATCCGTTAAATATTCGTTGCTGATGAAAAAATCGAGACTGAAAATGGTACGGTAATCGCCCGTATTATTTGGATTTTGCACTTCTGTTAAATTTCCGGTGCTTGATGTTGTATAAGTATAAACAAAACCTTTGTTGGTGGTTATGGTAACTGTTGAGTTTGAGGGAAGACTGCCTACTGAAGTAGTTGCCAGCCTGTCTTCAATAACGGTAGTCGATGGTGTTCCGGTATCAAACAGGATCTGTCCGGAAATAGTATTGCCGTTGTATGCAATAGTTGCAGGGATATTAGGTGAATACCCGCCGCTGCTTGAATAAGTAAGCGGGTGCATAATAAACCCTGCCGATGAAAGATCGCTGCTACTCAATCCAATAGTTAACAGGTTACTTACATAAGTACCGCTGGTAGAAAACAGGCTTTTATTTAACGTAGCCAGTTTAAACCCGCTTGTTAAGTTGGTGCCGGTATTAAAGTACCTTAAAGGACTTTGAATTTCGCTGGTCACATAGCTTGTGCCGGGGCCAACACCAAAAACATCGCTGGCATGGGCGGGTAATTTTGCGCCGGTTTCATCAAGTATTTTGTAATATAAAAAAAACGGCACCCTTTTTAAGGCAAGGTTACCCTGTGCATCGCCAATGGTAATATTGGCGTAGGCTAAGTTGCCGTATTCTTTGGTTGAGCTCAATTGGTCGCCAAAACTTATTGTTCCCTTGGTGCTGGTTACCGTGATACCGTTCACAACCACCGAATCGCCTGTAACCTGGATGCCTGATGATGTGATCATTGATGCCGGCAGGATATCTGTAGCATCAAGTGTCATGCCTGATGAGCCCGTATCAAATACGGTGTAATAGGTTACTGCTTTTGTACCAACCTGCGTAATAGGCAAAAATATGCGTTTGTTTATGCCGCTGGCATATTCATACAAACCGAGTGTAACGGCAGTTGTTTGGGGCGTTGTTTTCTCTTTTTTACAGGAGAAAAAAGCAATAGTTATGAATAAACAACCAATAATTTTGGATGTGAGCAGTAAATGTTTTGTAGTCATATATATCCGTTATAAACCCGGTTGATAATAAATACGATAAAAAGTCTGTTTTAGTTGGCTTTAAAAATAGGACAACAATTTAATAAGCCGGGTCAATGAATCGATAAACCAGGGTGTTGAACCGATTAATTATCCGGACATATAAACGGATTGTGAACGTAGCTATTGTACGTGGTTAAAGTAAATGATTGGTTTCTTTGATGATATCCATCACAAAAGTGCTTTTTGAATGGCCTATACCTTTTACCTCGCTTAGTTTATTTACAAAAAAGGAGTGGTAACTATCCATGCTTTCGGATACAATTTTGAGCATGAAGTCAAAATCGCCTGATATGTTATAGCATTCAATTACTTCGTCAAATTCAAGTACGGCGTTAATAAAATCTGCTCCGGCTTTGCGGCTGTGCTCGCGCAGGGTTACCATGCAAATAACCATGATCCGCTTGTTCAGCATCCGCTTATCTAAAATTGCGGTATAGCTTTTAATAACCCCGGCTTTTTCAAGGCGCTTGATACGCTCATGGGTAGGGGTAGGGCTCAGGTTGATCTTTACCGCAATTTCCCGCACGGTAAGCTTGGCATTCCGTTCAATCAACCGTAATATCTCATAATCCTTTTCATCAAGTTGGATGCTTGCTTTTTCTTGTTCTGTTTGAGGTGCCATAAAGAGGGGTTGATTGATGGTTTGTTCTTTTTTAATGCCTGGATTTTGAAGTATGTTCCAAAATTATAATAAATAATGTTGTTAATTTCTGTTGGCGTAATTTTGAAAGGACAAAACTCGTAGTTATGTCTTTGAAAAAGAACAATATCCTCATTATATCCTCAATGGCCATATTTGTCGAGGCCCTGGATATCGCAATTATCAACCTCACCATTCCGGCAATACAAAAGCAGT
The DNA here is from genome assembly GCF_036383575.1 of Mucilaginibacter sp. Classification (GTDB taxonomy): domain Bacteria; phylum Bacteroidota; class Bacteroidia; order Sphingobacteriales; family Sphingobacteriaceae; genus Mucilaginibacter. The sequence goes on along the minus strand of NZ_DASVOB010000304.1, from coordinate 10,746 downwards.
TTATGATAACCAACGACCAGGTTCAATGGCTGCAAACGCTTTATGTATTGTTATATGGCGGTTTCCTGATCATAGGCGGCAAGCTATCGGATGTTGTTGGGTCAAAGAAGGTTTTTATTGTCGGTGCTGCATTGTTCCTGTTAACTTCATTAGGGGCTGGTTTAGCTGGTACTTTCGCGTTTCTCAGTTTGTCGAGGGCTATACAAGGCCTGGCAGCAGCACTGATCATGCCATCAGCGCTTTCAATAGTAACACATACTTTTACCGAAGAGCAGGAGCGGAGCAAGGCCATCGGGATCTTCAGTTCGTTTGCGGCCGTTGGCTCAGGGAGTGGCCTTTCCATAGGTGGGATCATCAGCACTTACATGGGCTGGCACTGGGTGTTTCTGATCAATGTCCCCATACTGGCTTTTATTATGGTTGTGGGCTGGTTTTACCTGCCTAATGATACGCCCGAACAAAAACAGCCATCTCCTGATCTGTTTTCGGGTATTTTATTGGTGATGGGCCTGCTTATGCTGAGTTACGGTGTTCATCAACTGGGTGATATCAGGGAACAATACAAGCTTATTATGCTTTGTGCCGCCGGCGTAATAGTCTGTGTAAGGTTATTATACATCCGTTTAACCCGGCGTGCAAATCCGCTGATCGATCTTTCGGTTTTTAAGGCCCCATCAGTTATTACTGCAAATGGCGTGTTTATTTTACTGGGTGCATTTTTTACCGGGTACCTGTTTGTTATATCTCAACTGTTGCAAAAGGATATGCATTACAGCGCTGCTAAAGCCGGTTTGCTGCTTGTTCCTTTTAGCTTGTTATCGGCCATGGTAGCTAAGTTTATGCTGCCGGGTATCATGAAACGCTTAACAATTGAACAAACGGGCTTGTTAGGAATGAGCTGCATGTTAACCGGCGGACTGGTTTTAATTTGCGCGGTATTTGCAGGTTATTCGCTCCCTTTACTGCTGTTGTCAGCGGCTTTTATTTCAGGTTTGGGTATGACCATCTGTTTTACAAGCTTATCGGTGCTTGCTGTAAAAAATATTCCTAAGCAACACTACGGTTTAGCATCAAGTCTGGGTACTACAACTTACTTTTTAGGGGCCGGTGTAGGTTTATCTATACTTACTCTGTTTATGCAAAAGGGTAGCGAAGGAGCTTCGGTAAGTGGTTTATCACTTATTATACTCAGCATGTATGCTTTAATCGGTTTGCTATGGATCATTATTTACATTGTAAATGCGGTATCGCTCAAAAACACAACGGTTTCGTTAAATAAATCAGAAAGACTGCCTGATGTTTTTTAACTGGTGGATGTGTTTTTGGGTATGATAGCAAATAAGGTACAACCATTCCAATCGGGTGAGTTCACCAAAAAAGGGAACTACCAGATCGGTGCTAATCGCATACAGGTCCCTGGAGCTGATAATTTCCCTAACCTCGGAGATAGCGGTTTCTAATAATGAGATAACCTCTGATTTGCTATGCGGACCTTCTGATGGCAATATGTTTGGAGCAGATTTGAATTTTGCCTCAAAATCAAGAAACAGATCTTTGATCATTTTTACCTTTTCGGCCGGATCTCTTTCTGCCTGTTTACCGGTTCCGTTAAGTACGGGGACAAGTTGTGAATCTGATTTAAAAACATGCTCGGCTATTTGTCCGGCTGTCCAACTGTCGTCAGATAATGCAATATTAATTTGTTGCTCATTAAATAAAGCAATGGTTGAAAATAAGTTACTGGCGGTATCTTCAAATACTGCCAGTAAATTGATCCGCGCGTCGGTTTGAAGCGTGGTAGTGGTTTGATCTTTCATGATTTTTTGAAGATTGATTAATACAAATCTCCATGCAAAATCAAAATTTGCACCTTGTCGTTTGTGCCATAATTAGGGTGGTTTTGCGCCATGGAAAATAAGGCATTAGTTTTTCTTTTCGCCCAAAGAAAACCAATTTCCCGAATCGTCTTTAAACAGGGCCTCAAAACCATAAAACTCTTTGGTAGGTTCTTTGGAAAATTCAACGCCTTTGGCTTTTAACTCTTCATAAGTAGCTATCAGGTCGTTACACTCAAAAACACCAAACCCAAAAGTGCCGCGCTGTACTAAGTCACGCATTTGTTGGGCTGCTAACGAGTCGAACATCATGCCTTCGCTTATGGCCATAAGTGCTATTTCCAGCTCGGGTTGTTCGGGAGGGCAAACGGTAAGCCAACGCATTCCCGGCCCCATGGCAGCATCTGTATTTACCTTAAAGCCCAGTTTGTTTACATAAAAATCATAGGCGCTGTCCTGGTTAAGTACAAACACGCTTACATGGTTCATTTTGGTTATCATCTGTGTTTTGTTTTGAAAAGTAAAAGTCGGTATCAAAACAGATCATCCCTTATCGAAAATTGCGGTTTTGCAGCCACTCTTTTTCACTGGCAAAACAACCGGGGATAAATTTAAGGGGCGATTGCAACATCTCGGTTTGTTTTTTAAGCTCGGCCTGCTGGTAGTTTGCGGGAGAGCAGAATGTGATCTTTTTAAATAAGATTGAAAACGAGGTAACACTGTCAAAGCCCACCGCATAGCAAACATCAGCAACCGGAAGCCCCCTTTTCAATAACAACCGGGCATTTTCCACCCGCACATTGATAAGGTACTGATGCGGCGTTTTACCATAGATTTTTTTAAACAACCTGATGAAATGATATTTAGAAAAGTAAGCCTCGTCGGCAATGCCATTCAGGTCGATAGCATCATGATAATTTTTATCAATGAAGAGTTTAGCCTGTACAAGTCGGCGGTAGAGGTATATTTTAGGTAACTGATCGATCATCTGAAATATAAATATCGGTTTTTATTATTTGAAATGTACTGTCAGCCAAAACTGAGCAAGTGTTCAGTCTTTCTGGGATACAGCAGATCTATTGTGAACCATCTTTGGTGCCCCTGTACAACTTCAGAACTTTTTGTAGTGAAGGATAGGAGTCACTGTGCCGTTTTTCATTAGCCAGTAAAGTTGTTGTTCATATAAATTCATGGATTTGTGCAGATGTAAAAGAACAACATGAAAATCTTTTTTAAGTTTTTTGAGCGGAAATCAGGCATAATGACAAGGTTATTCAGGCTCCTGAAAAAACATAAAAAAATTATTTTAAGGCAATATTTTGTTAATGAGTAGATTATATGACTGCTTGAAAATTCTTTCAAAAAAAATTTTGCAACTTGATTAAAAATCCTACTTTTGCACACCCAATCAGGGAGACGGGATGTAGCGTAGCCCGGTATCGCGCCACATTTGGGATGTGGAGGCCGCAGGTTCGAATCCTGCCATCCCGACTAAAGCGATGCCAAGCATCAAAAACCCTCTAAATCGAAAGTTTAGAGGGTTTTATTTTCTGATTGGAACAATCATAGTACCCGGCGAAAGCCAAACGGGATGTAGCGTAGCCCGGTATCGCGCCACATTTGGGATGTGGAGGCCGCAGGTTCGAATCCTGCCATCCCGACAAAAGCGATACCAAATCAATGAAAGCCCTGTAAATTGTAATATTTACGGGGCTTTCTGCTCTAAGTACTTTTCTGAATGTTGTAATTATTCATGAAAACAGGTACTGTGTATAGTGATTTTGGTAGAAATTTAAATTTGCAATGGCTTGATTGTTAGATTGTTTTGTGCTGTTAACGCTCTGTTACACAAAAAAGAATCAAAACATGCAACATTTCTTAATTAGATGCGTCTTATAATAAATCTGAACCGTGGAAAAACTGACCTTAATAAATATAACCTGTTCACCTATTGGCTCATTTGTTGCCTTGCAACAATCTGCCGCTGAAGAATTTGGCACCCTGTCACAACACCGAAGCCAGCAGTACGCCATAAATACCCCTGCTTATTTTTACATAAACCATTAACTGGCAACTGAAGCACCAGTGTCATGTTGATGTTACTCATAAAGGGTATTTTATCAGCCTTTAAATGATATTTCCCGATAGTTCTTATATGTGTGTTTTTCATTGAGGAAAATGCAGTTTTAGTTAATAAATAATGCGCCGACCAGGGACGGCGCTTTATTTTACTCTTCCCCCCGATTTAAAAGTCCCAAAGCTTATTTAATGAAACCGAAAAAAAAAGCCCGATACGTTTTGTACCAGGCCTGTTAGTTGAAGTTTGGATATATATTAATTGGCTGCTTTATTCGCAGCCTGATCTATAGAGGCTGTGTTGCCAGTATTAAGCATTCCGTTTATGATGCGTTGATTAATATACGTCGAGTATTTTAAAGCCCCTTTAAAATTTAAATGTCCAAAATCAGCAAATTCATCATTCTTTATTGGGAAATTATTGAAGTCCAGGAATTTCACGTCGCCAAAATAGCGCTCTCGGATCAATGAAAACTCAGCTTCATTATTTCTGAACTCATATAAAGGGTGTTGCGGGCTACGGATCAGGAAAACATGTTTGTGCATGTTATTACAATAATCTACTATTTTTCTTAAGTATTGAAGGTTAGTTGTTGAGATTCTGTTTTTGTTTGGCGATGTCCTTGCATTTTCATTTACCGGATTACCTGCAGGTAAATGCTTTGAACTATCTATCTTGAAATATCCTCCTGTTTTTCCGGTATAATCATAGTTAAATGAAAGTGCTTTGATAAGGTTGGTACGGGCGGCTATGCCTATGCAGTTCATAAAGTATTTTGAATTATGCTTAGCCAGTAACTCCATATCAGCAAAACTCATAAAAGAGGCGTATTGCGGAAACATGTTTGACATGTAGGTATATCCCCACGTCCAGTCGTCCATTTTGTTGTCAATTTGATTGTTGGAAAATTCAATAAGTACGGTCTTTACCTGGGGATTTTGTACTAGGTACTTTTTAACTTTTTGAAAAGTGTAAAAGTAAGATTCGGCAGAGTGCGACAGGTTGGTAAAATTAGCAATGAGGGTATCATTATAGGCACATTCGGAATGCGAATGGCCAAAAAGCGCGATGGTGCTATTTTTCTTAATACTGAACTTTGAAAATTTATTTACCATATAGCCCGGAATCAGGGCAACGGCCAATATGAGCACAAAGCTCATTAAGGCAAACAATATGGTTTTAATTAAAAAGCGGTGCATTGCTTAAAATTGAAAATAAATAAACTGCTGCTCTTTCCCGGTAAATAAAAAGATCACCACCACCAGCGTGTAGTAAAAAGTTAATCTGTACCCTCTTCTTCTTAGCCAGGTTAACTTCTCTATCGCATACTGGTTTTCCCGCCCATGCCACTCAACTATTATAAAGCATATGATAAGAATGATCACTTCAAGTAGTTGAGCCCTGTTAACATCTAATTGAGGTATGGAGAAAAGCGATCTTGAAAAGATCCTGCCTATGTATTTAAACGCTTGTGTAACACTATCGGCCCTGAAAAATATCCATGCAAAAATTACCTGCAGGAATGTGAGTGACATTTGGATAAACTCAACAGGCGTTGGCATAGTTTTGCCTTTGGCTACAATTTCGAGATGGTTTCTGTTTGTTTTTAACAGGATGGAAGGAAGGATAAATAGGGCATTTAAAAGGCCCCAGATAATGAAGGTCCAGTTGGCGCCATGCCAAAAGCCACTAACCAAAAAAATGATCAAAGTGTTGCGTACTTTAAGCCAGGTACCCGTTTTGCTGCCCCCAAGGGGGATGTACAGGTAATCCCTGAACCATGATGACAGTGAGATATGCCATCTGCGCCAAAACTCTGCCATATCCCTTGAAAAGTAGGGAAAAGCGAAATTTCTAAGCAGTTCAAACCCAAAAAGCTTTGCTATACCCAAAGCCATGTCTGAATAGCCCGAAAAATCGCAATAGATTTGAAAAGCGAAGAATACAGCACCTAAAACCAGGGTACTACCTGAAAAGTGCGAGCTGTTTGCGAATATCATGTTGGCGTAGTCGGCACATTGATCGGCAATTACAGCTTTTTTAAACAGGCCCCATAATATTTGCCTAAGGCCGTTAATTGCCTCCTGGTAGTCAAATTTTCGTTGTGTTTTTACCTGGGGCAAAAGGTGTGTAGCCCGTTCAATTGGACCAGCTACCAAAAGCGGAAAAAAACTTACGAACAATGAGTAGTCAATGAAGTTTCGTTCGGCTTTAATACGGTTTTTATAAACATCAATTACATATGATAAGCCATGAAATGTATAAAAAGAGATCCCTACGGGCAGGATCACATTTAAGGTGAAAGGGCTTAAGTGGATCCCGAAGTCTGCGCCTAAAGCCGCGAGGGAAGATGCAAAGAAGTTATAATATTTAAAAACACCTAAAAAGCCCAGGTTTATGGATATACTTAACCAAAGCCAAAAGGTTTTCAGGCCTTGTGTTTTGGCCTGGAACATTTTTAATCCCGTAAAGTAATCTAAGAGGGTTGAGAAGATCAGTAAAAACAGAAACCGCCAATCCCAGCAAGCATAAAAGAAATAACTTGCTGTCATCAGCAATAAGTTTTGCTGTTGCAGCTTTCGGTTAAATACAAACCAATAAAGCACAAAAACTACTATCAGAAATATTCCGAACCCGAATGAATTAAAAAGCATGTTCTGATTAATTAAATGAAACAACCGGAGCCGGTTAATTTAAAGGGACACTGCAGGTATAGAGGTTGGAAATGGGTAGATGTATAATAGACGGCCATAACAAAATTGCTTGCTGTTTTGTAGCAATCAATTTTGTTATGACATTAAAGAGCGTGTGTACAGGTTTTTATCAATATGAAACAAGTTTTGTAATATGTCAGGTGACCCTCAATCGGGTTTTAGAGTACTTTCATTACGCAATGCCTCATTAAATTTTTCAAGCAATTTTATGTACTTATCCATCCAATAATATATGGCATCAAGCGGGGCATCTTTTGCCTCATGGGTTTCGATGTCTTTTTCAGCATTTGGAGAGTTAAATCTCAAAGCAAATTCATTTGGAAATTCCTTTGAAAAATCATGCTCTATAACGATACCTATTTGACAAATGATATCAAAGCTAAGCCTTTTGGTGTTGAACCAATTGTACAGGGTTCTGCGACTTACATTGAGTTTCCGGGCGATTTCACTTATCCCCATATGGTCGCGCCTAACAATTCGCTCTACGATTTTGCCAAAATGTAAATCTTGAGTGTCATTAATACCAATAGATCTTTGATCGTTATTGATATATGAGCTAACGGGGTAATAAACTTTGCTGTGCATAAGATTAGATTCGATTAGGTTGTCAAACTTTTAGTTGGTTAGCATATGTAATTTAGGTTATAATAAAATTGTAGGTTACTTATTGATATTTATGGTCATAAATATCCAATTTGGCTTTTCTTGAATCATGTTTTTAGATTTAGGTTGTTCATTGGTTTTAATATTTCCTACCCTTCTTTTCTATGCTGGCAAACAAATAGTAAATTTTTTGAAACTTTTGTTTTGTTGTTTGCGTAATAAAAATATGTATACTTCTCTTCTTTATTCAACCTATAAAAGGTCAAATTATACCTGTAAAGGGTGCTGATTATTGTTTGTTTAACGCATATCCACAATAATGCGTCTTTCGGTTATCCATTTTGTGCATTTTTTTGTGAGCGATAGTTAAGTTATTAAACTGCTACCGACTGAATATAGTGCTATTTTATTTTGTTTTCTATTGGGTTTAAATTTATTTCAAAATAAGATAAAATTGCACATGTCAAAGTGACGGAAACATATTAATTCGTAGATATTACGAAATGATCAATTATTTTTTGAGAGCGGTAAAAACTGAGAGGTAATTGCTTGTTAACGGGGTAGTTATTAAAAGCGAACCATTTTATGATCAAATAGGAGTAACGTCAAAAAGTATTCCTGATAACTTTTTACATTTATTGTTTTGAAGTTCAGGGTAGCCTATGATCCTTATTCGTTTTGAATTGCCACCGGCTGTTATCATTTCAACTTCAATATCAAAAGGGACTCCGTTCTTTAACGAATTTCTTAACGCTTTTTTAACCAGGCTTTGGCTTTTACCTTGTTTTACACATCTCCAAACAGCTTTTATATCCGGTACAAAATGATCAGGCAGCTCAAGGATGTTCTGAATGATCTTGTCCCACTGCGTTGTATGGGTAAGCATGTCCCTAGTCCAGGTGCCGATTTTTGAAAAAGTAGCTGCTTTTTTCAGCAGTTTTGCCGCCCGTTCATTTTCTTTCTCAATAGCTTTGACTTTAGAGATATCTTCAGTATGAACGCACAACCCGCCTACTTCGCCTGATGGCGTGAACCATGGATAGATATTCCACTTTAGCCAGCTGCGGATACCATTATTCTTTTTCAGCAGCAACCCTTCACAATGATATATGTGGCCCTGTAAACAGTGAACGTGCTGCTTTTCGCATTTCTTTTTTGTGTCGGGTAAGATCTCGTAGAGGCTTTTTTCAAGAAAATTTGTATTTTGAAGATTGTATTCGGTAACCCAGCTTTCTGAAACGGCTATAAACTGCATCTGCGTATCGAACATAGCAATAGTTATAGGAGCTTCCTCAATCAGTGTTTTATAATGATTGATGCTTTCTTTTTGAACCTGGTTGTTCTGCAGGTCTGTCGATTTCTCTTCTAAATATTTATGATAGCACGCCGAAAAGTTTGAAGGATTGGAAAAATTAAGCATTACTGCCATCTGGTTCTTGTTACAGCGCTTTTCCCTGATATACCTGTCTGCAATTTCCATTTGCAGGTACCGGTAGTATGAAAAGATAGTTCGCCCAAAACTCTGCTTAAAGTCCCTTTTTAATTTTGATTCGGATACAAAATGTTTTTTTGAAAGAGCAGAGATACTCGGAAATCCGATAAACAGGTTTTCATTTAAGGTCTTAGCCACATTTTCAAGCAACTGATCGTTTTGAGTTAAAAACTCCGGCAGTTTCTCAATTCCTGCTTCATCGTTAACGTGTTTGTTATTCAGGGGGCTAATATCCGTCATATGCGCATAAAATCCTTTTAATTCACCATCAACATAGTCTGGGTGATAAGTAACGCGCACGTTTTTGGCTTTGCCCGAATACAGGTGGATCACCTGGTCAAAAACCTGTATCTTACCTGCTAATACACCATTAATATAAGGAAGCTGTACTTCAAAAAGTGAACCCAAAATTTCTGAAAGATGCGATTTGTTGATCATATGTTCAGGAGTTATCCCAAACCAATCGGCCGTAGCTTTATTAGCATACCTGCAAATCAGGTTTTTATCCCAATAAGCAAGCATAGCCTCTGTGTGCTCCGTCACATTGAACGCTATCTCAAAAAAATTAGAATTCAGGTCAAAGGACATAAGATTCCCTCTTAAAAAATATTACTCATCGGCTTTACCCATCATAAGGCGGATGAGTATTCAGGTTATAATTTGCTTAAATCTGCAAATTATTATTGATAACCTATAAGATAGGTCATATAAAAATTACAAAAAACTCAGTTTGCCATCTGCTTATCAATTAATTTTATATCGAGCTTTTCATATTGTGAATTATTACTGATATAATCAGGTAGTATGGTTTTCATTTTCGATACCACCAGGTCAACTTCATTATGCAGGTTAAGTTCCAAAAGGTCCGTTATTAAATTGTTGATCTTGGTGTAGCTTACCGGGATGTTTTTTGAGATCTTAATGTCTTTATTATAAGTTGGTATTACCTCTTCCTCAGCATTCAATAACTCTTCATATAGTTTTTCTCCGGGACGCAAGCCTGTATAAACAATCTGTATGTCCTTGCCCGGAATAAGGCCGGCCATTTTGATCATATTAGCGGCCAGGTCGGCAATTTTTACAGGTTCGCCCATGTCAAACAAGAAGATTTCGCCGCCTTTGCCCATTACCTCTGCCTCAAGTACCAGTTGAACCGCCTCGGGGATCGTCATAAAATATCTGGTGATATCCGGGTGGGTAACGGTAACAGGTCCTCCTTTTTCAATTTGTGCTTTAAAGCGAGGGATCACTGAACCGTTTGATCCGAGAACATTGCCAAAACGGGTTGTTATAAACCGGGTTTGATTGCCTTTTGACGGGTCAGAGTTGAAAAAATGTTCTTCAAACAACAGGTTATTTAACGATTGAATATACATTTCGGCAATACGTTTTGATGCCCCCATAATGTTTGTTGGGCGTACCGCTTTGTCTGTTGATATCATCACAAATTTCTCAACGTTAAATTCAATTGAAATATCGGCCAGGTTTTTTGTGCCCCATACGTTGGTTAAAATTGCCTCAGTAGGATTATTCTCCATCATGGGCACATGCTTGTAAGCCGCCGCATGAAACACTATCTGGGGCTTGTATAAGTTAAACAGTGTTTTTATGCGCCCTGAATTTTGAATATCAGCAATAAAAACACGGGTTCGGTTGCCATACAAGCCATCTTCAATTTCCATTTGTATATCATGCAGCGGAGTTTCGGCCCTGTCACATAACACAACAAACTCGGGGTTGTACATTAATACCTGCCTAACCAGTTCTGACCCTATTGAACCTGCGGCACCTGTAATCAAGATCCTTTTACCCTTAATTTCATCTAAGATGTGTTCATTACAGATCTTTATTGGTTTTCGCTCAAGCAGGTCTTCTATTTTTAAATCTTTAAACTGGTTTAAATTAGGTTTACCGTTGATCCACTGATCTGATGATGGCACAACAATTACTTTTATGCCAAGCTCAATACATTTTTCAACAGCTTTTCTTTTTCCGTCAATTTTTATATCCTCAGATGTTATGAGC
>NZ_DASVOB010000303.1:0-6056 GCF_036383575.1 Mucilaginibacter sp. | reverse complement strand
ACCTGAACGACCAGTCGATTGAAGGCATCCGCGTAAAAGGTAAAAAAGCATTCTCTGTACAATATCACCCGGAATCATCACCTGGTCCGCATGATTCAAGATATTTGTTTGATGACTTTATCAAACTGATGAAATAATATTTAATTACAGATGCGCAGATTTTAAATGTGCAGATGTCCGAAAGCCTTTCAATTTAGTTTGGAAGGCTTTTTTATTTGTATATTGTCATAACGTTAAACCGAAATCACAAGGCCAATGAAGCTATCCCTTATGTTTTTAATTATTGGCATCCTTGTATCTGGGTGTTCCCAGGTACAAAATTGCCAGGATAATATTAACAAACTGCCAATGTATGGCAACCTGAAAAAGTGCAGGGAGCAAATAGAAGTTGATGAGCAATTTTTAAAATACATTGACGATGGGCACGAAAGCCGAAATGTAGCTGCTGCCCAATTGGTTAAGCGTGGTTGGGAGTATTTTTATCGTGGACAATTGGATACTTCAATGATGCGCTTTAATCAGGCGTGGCTACTTGATAGTTTGAATTCTGATGTTTATTGGGGTTTTGCTAATATATTGGGGAGCCGGAAGGATTTTAAAGCTTCTCTTTATTTCTTTAATAGATCGTTAAAACTTAATTCAGGTAATGCCAAGGTTTGGTATGATCAATCTATAAGTTATGGTAATTTGTTTGTTTCATCCAACAATAAGCTTTATTTAGACTCGTCTATATACGTGTTAAAAAAGTCAATTAGTTTGGATCCTCATAATGCTCAAGCTTATTCGCAGCTTACAGCTGCATATTGTTATTTCATACAAAAAGATAGTGCAAAAAAGTATTTAAAGCTAACGGATCAAATTGCCCCAACTGCTGTTAATGAAGCGACAAGAAAAATGCTTACCGGCGGTAACAATCATTAACTTATTGGTTATAAATAAAAGCGGTGATCTTGTATGGAATCAAATATTATCGGCTTAAATTAACCTTAAAAGGCTTTTTTATTTCTCAGGATTCCTTTTTAACTTAGTTATATATCCGCCTGAATTATGAAGAAATCAATTAACCTGCTTTTAACAGCGGAAGAGAAAGCTATTCTCCGTGCTCAAAAAACAAAAATAGCCGACCTCGCTACTTTCGCTCCTGATGAAATTGCTATGATATTAAATGCTGATACTGAACGTGCCAGGGAGATCAATGCGCTTATTGAATTTCAAAGTATTCCATCATTAGGGATCAATTTTGCAACTGAGCTGATACAGCAGGGGTATTATTCGTTAGAACAATTAAAAGGCAAAGATCCTGTTGAGTTATTCAATGCATTTGAACGGCATGTGGGTGCCTGGGCTGATCCATGTGTGGAAGATTCATACCGGTTGCTTGCCCATTATATAAAACATGGTGATACAGGCAAAAGTTGGTGGCATTTTACTGCTGAACGGAAAGCTTACCGTGCACAATACGGTTTTCCGGCAAGCAGACCAGCTAAGGCTTGGTACGAGTTACCGCAATATCGCAAGGGAAAAGAGTTTGTAGGGAATAGGTAGAGATGTCGCTGTCTCGATCAGTAAAAAAATATGTCATTGCGAGCGCAGCGTGGCAATCGCTTGATGTACAGGGCGGCCATGCCTCCGTGCGATTGCCACGCTGCGCTCGCAATGACATGACGTTGTATCACAAAAAAACGCGAATGATTTACTCATTCGCGTTTTTGGTATAAAAACTCAGGCGGATATATCCTGGATTAGTTTAAGTATGATTGCAACAGGTTTGATTTTGAATTGTGACGTAAACGCATCAAAGCCTTGTCTTTCAGCTGGCGAACACGTTCGCGGGTTAAATCAAATTTTTCACCTATTTCCTCTAACGAGTGAGGCGCATGGCCACCCAGGCCAAAGAATAACATCAGTACTTCACGGTCGCGTTCGGCTAAAATGCCTAACGAACGTTTAATTTCCTGTGATAATGAATCGGCCATTACTTCGGTATCAGTTGCAGCATCAGAGCTGGCCAATACGTCAAGTAAGGTATTTTCTTCACCCTGGATAAATGGCGCGTCCATTGAAATCTGGCGACCTGCATTATTCATTGAATCGGCAATTTTATCAACCGAGATTTCAAGGTTGTCTGCAAGTTCTTCAGGCGTTGGCTGCCTTTCGTATTCCTGCTCCAGTTTTGAAGCTGCTTTGTGAATTTTGCTTAGTGAACCAATTTGGTTCAATGGCAAACGCACAATACGCGATTGCTCGGCAATGGCCGACAGGATTGACTGACGGATCCACCATACGGCATATGAAATAAATTTAAAGCCTTTAGTTTCGTCAAAGCGTTTTGCTGCTTTAATTAAACCAAGGTTTCCTTCGTTTATTAAGTCGCCCAGGGTTAAGCCCTGGTTTTGGTACTGCTTAGCAACCGATACCACAAAGCGAAGGTTAGTTTTTGTCAAACGCTCTAACGCTACCTGGTCGCCCTCACGGATCTTTTGCGCCAGGATCACTTCCTCCTCAGCTGTGATCAAATCTACCTTGCCAATATCGTGCAGGTATTTTTCGAGCGATGCCGATTCACGGTTAGTGATTGATTGGGATATTTTAAGTTGTCTCATTTTTTAATACGGATTATTAAGCTAAAAACGGTTCAATAAGATACATGTGCCGGGTTAAACAACCGGAGGTAAAACAGACTACATTAAACTTTGCTTCCTTCTTTTTTTGTGAACCCGGGATAGTATTTATTTAAAACGAGGGTTTGCTACTGATATTATTGCTGTAAGGAGCGAGCGGTTTAAAAGTTTTTAAATAATGTGTTAACCAATAAATGTTTAATCAACATATTACCCTATAATGAACGGCACAAAGGTAATCATTTATTTGCTATTATAGTGTCATTTAAACACCATGAAACAACGGTTAATGTGAAGATTTTGTGAAGTTAAGTTAATCTTGTTTAGGTTCGGGCGTTTGCTGGGTATCGTCTGTCTTCTGGTCATCGTCGTCTGTCTTTGTTTTTTTATGGTTCTTATTCCATTTTATCTTTATTTTGCCATCATCGCCGTCGGTTGCAAGTATGTGTAATACAATGCCTTTCATGCGTTTTTTGTTGCGTTCGCTGTCGTCGGCTATTTTGCTGTCGTTTTTCGGGTTGCGTAATGGTACATCAAGGGCTATGTTAGTTCCGCGCGATAAGGAATAAACCCCCTCCACATCCATGTTCAGCACACTCGAGTTAATTTGCATCGGTGCTATTTTGATCTTATCGCCATTGATATCAAACTGGGCTTTCAGATCGCCAAAGGTTATGTTATCCAGATCGCGGAAAGGAAAAGCAAACTTGCCCACACTTTTTATGGGCGAAAAATTAACTAATGCGCCCTCCTTTAAATTAACCATTGCAGTACCTCTTATCGACTTAGGTACCAGGTTCCCAGCATTATTAATTCCCCCTTTAATATCGGCCCTGGCCGAAAGGAAACCACGCAGGTTATCGCTTGTAAAATCCTTCAGCCCGAAGTTATTAAACGATGCGAAAAAAGTATTAGTATTCACGTTGTCAATAGTGGTGCTGATGGCAAAGTTATTGGTTGGCCCCTGCAATACCAGTCCGGCCATTTTTAATGAGCCGCCTGCACTTTTCAGGTTTACGTTACGCACCTTCATGGAGTTATCGGCCAGCAAAATATCGGCTGTGACATCGGTAGCTAAAAACTTTTTATAGTATAGCTTTGCTACGCGGATGTGCAGTTCGGCCTGCCCTTTATCAAAAGCGGTGTTTAGCTGATTGGTGACCCTGGCTTTTGCAGTCTTACTGTTTTTATGGCTGACCCCGTTACTTTCTCCCGAACCTCCCCGGTTATTCAGAAAGCTTAAAAATTCGCCCAGGCGAATTTCCGGACTGGTGATCTGCCAAACTATCAGGATCTTTTCGGGGGCGTTGTAATACGAATTTAAAAAGTTACTTACCTTGCCCTGCATGTTCACTACGCTGCTGCCGTTTTGTAGGCGTATATTGTTTATATAAAGATCTTTTTCGGTGAACTTCAGTGCAATGGAATTGTTTTTAAACACTAAACCACGCGGTATATAATTCACATCTGCATTTTTGATATCAACATTACCGGTTATTATCGGTTTGGTGAAATTGAAATTAACAATATCGGCCTTATAGGCCAATTTCAGTTCAGCAATCCCTTTGGTAAATCTCAGACTTTCGTCACCGATAACCGGGTTAAGCTTGCTGACCGGAAAACGTGAACGGAAGATGCCTGTAGCTACCGGTGTATTCAGGTTATTGATAAATGCAGTATCAATAGTAAAGGGGATGTCCTTATAAGTGCCGTTAAAATGGTAAAGCTTTATTACTGAATTTTCATCGCCCAGGCCTTTACCATCAATATAGTTATTGCTGAAAATGCCTCTAAAACTGCAATTTTCAATAGTACCACCCTGTGTTTTCAATACGTTGTCCTTTACTTTAGCCGTAACATAAATGGAAGGGTCTCCACCGCCGCCAAAGCTTCCCTTCAGGTCGCAGGTAACATCAATGGGCTTTGTAAGGTCGAACATTTTGAGGCTTTTGGTAATGTTGGCAGCTAAGAGGTTAGCGGCGCTGGTCCACAAAATATCATTAACCTTAAGGTTGATGGTAAAAGGGGTTTCGGGCTTTTTAAGTTCAAATTTAGCGGCAACGTTAAAAGTGTCATCTCCTATATTCAGATCATTAGGTGCTACATTGATAACCTGCGAATCATAATTATAGCTGATATCGAAATGTCCTTTTAATAACTTGTTTTTCATAAAGCTTCCCTTTTTTGTATTAAAGGAAAAGCTGTTTGCCATGGCATTGAGGTCGATATCCGCGTTCCATGCTTTATTAGGATAATCCAGGCGACCTTCGATATCATTTACCGCAAATTTGAACAGTTTATAGGCATGGCGGTCGTCTACTACAAAATTCACCTTGTTTAACGAAAACCTCCTGATCTGTGTTGATGAACTGGTTTGTTTCTCCTTCGGGTCTTTTTCAACTTTAGGTTTTGCTTTAAATATCGATGTATTGCTATAACCTGTGCTATCGGTAAACAGGTCGATATCGGCATTGCTGATATCTATTTTATTGATCACTACTTCCCCTTTTAACAGGGCTGATGCGTTTACAGATACTTCGAGATCTTTGGCGGTAAGTAATGTATGATGATGTTCGGCCCAGCGGTTATCTTTCAATACCACATCTTTCAACTCAACAGATACACCGGGGAAGCCTTTAAATAAAGTAGGATCGATAGTGCCGATAGTTAGCGTGCCGTTCAGGTTTTTATTAAGTTCGGAGGTGATCATAGCAAGCACCTTCTGTTTATTATAATTCACATAAACAGTAAGGGCAATAAATAAAATTATAATTAAACCCACGAGCGCACCGGCGATCTTTAAGGTTATCTTTAACCATCCTGGCATTTCAACTAATTTATTGTTAAAGCGTTATGGTTATATAATTGTTTGTATTGTAACATATAATTAACACACGGTATAGGAATAGGTAAATAAATCTGCAATAAGATACAATATTTTTAATGTATAATCGGCTACATCAGTATCATGGAAACAACTAATAAAATAAAGGCAATAATTACAGGCGCTACCGGCATGGTAGGCGAGGGCGTACTGCACCAATGTTTACTGAGCGATAAGGTTGAGGCAGTATTGGTAATTAACCGTAAACCCTGCGGCGTGACACATCCTAAACTAAAGGAAATTATTCATGCCGATTTTTTTAACCTTACACCAGTTGAAGATCAGCTGGCCGGTTATGATGCCTGCTTTTTTTGTTTAGGAGTTTCCTCTGTTGGGATGAGCGAAGAAGCTTATTACAAAGTGACTTACCTGCTTACCATGCATGTAGCCGAGATATTGAGCCGCATCAATCCCGATATGACATTTTGTTATATATCAGGTGCCGGTACCGACAGTACAGAAAAAGGCCGAAGCATGTGGGCGCGTGTAAAAGGAAAAACCGAAAACGACCTCATGAAACTGCCTTTTAAACAGGTATTTAATTTCAGGCC
>NZ_DASVOB010000302.1:0-15023 GCF_036383575.1 Mucilaginibacter sp. | reverse complement strand
GTTATTGGGGTGTGCAGATGATAATTAAAAGTGGGTGTCATGCTGAGGTTCTCGAAGCATGGTGGGAGGCCTCTGCGCGCGACCCTTCGACAGGCTCAGGGTGACCGGCCTAAGAATGGTATTTACTATTCAGTAGAATCCAGACTTACGAAGTTTTTAAAACTCCGTAAGTCTTTTCATCATATCGCCATACTAAACAACTGCGTAGCTGGTTTATTAGCCCATAGCCGCGCATCAATAGCCATACAAATATTGCGTAAAAAGTTTTTGCCTTCAGATGTTACTTTCAATCCCCAGGAGTTAAGTTCTAATAATCCGTCTTCAGCTAAAGGTTGTAAGCGTTCTATCCCTTCAAGTAATACTTCGCAGGGTTCTGTGTGATGGTTCCAGGTGGTTTGCCCTTTGCACATGATATCCTGAATGTGCTTGCGGATGATCATATCGTCCTGCGTTAAAATATGGCCTTTAAAAACGGGTAATTTACCATTTTTTACCAGCTCCAGGTATTCTTCAACTGTTTTTACATTTTGGGCAAAAGCATACTGCGAATCACTGATAGAGGATACCCCTAACCCAACCAATAATTGTGTGTGCTGGTGGGTGTAACCCATAAAATTACGATGCAGGTTGCCGTTTTGTTCGGCCATTAACAGTTCATCTCCCGGGAGGGCAAAATGATCCATACCTATTTCTACATAGCCATAGTGCTTCAGCAGTGAGCGGCCAACCTCGTATAGTTTAGCTTTGAGTTTTGCATCGGGCAGGTCTTTTTCGGTAAAACGGCGTTGACCGGGTTTCAGCCAGGGTACATGCGCATAACTGTAAAAGGCAATCCTGTCGGGCATTAATTCGGACACATGCTGCATTGTCGCAGCCAGTCCCGGTAAAGTTTGCAGGGGCAAGCCATAAATCAGATCGTAATTGATGGATGTATAGCCAATACGCCGCGCCTGGCCGGTGACAACCTGCACCTGCTCCAAACTTTGTTGCCGGTTGATAATGAATTGAACTTTGGGGTCAAAATCCTGGATCCCCAGGCTTAACCTGCGGAAACCGAGATCAAACAAAACCTGTAAATGATCGACAGTAGTATTTGCCGGATGAGCTTCAAAACTGAAGCCTGCATCCGGATGAATATCGGCATTAAGCAGAATAGCACTGATGAGCGTTTTAAGGTTTGCCGGGCTAAAGAATGTAGGTGTACCACCACCAAGATGGATCTCCCGAATGACAGGCTTTTTGCCAAAGATGTTTTTGTACATGGCCCATTCCAGTAACAATGCTTTGATGTATGGTTCCTCAACCCGGTGGTTTTTGGTAATGCGGGTATTGCAGCCGCAGTAAGTGCACAGGTTTTCGCAAAAAGGTAAATGAATGTAGATGCTGATACCATCCTGCCCGTTGCTTTCAGTAAAGGAGCGTTTTACTGTTTTTATCCATTCATCTTTGTTAAACGCAGTAGTATCCCAATAGGGCATAGTTGGGTAACTGGTATAGCGTGGCGCAGCCACATTGTATTTGGCTGTAAGTGATTGTTCCATAATGGGTAAGTTTTAAAGAGTAGAAGGGAAAGTATTAACCCGACAACTGTTGGCACATACGCAGGCCTCGCCCGAGCATTTGTTTTGCTGCCACTGATCAAGGTTGCGAATGGTTTGATCGGCTATTTCCTGCAGGGCTTCCTTGGTTAAATAGGCCTGGTGCGGGGTAACCAGCACGTTAGGATAATTTAACAAGCTATGTAATAAAGGATCTTTAACAAGGTCATCTTCATGGTCTTCAAAAAACAGGCCTTTCTCAAACTCGTATACGTCCAAACCCAGGTAACCTATTTTGCCGGTTTTAAGGGCGGCTATGGCGTCGGTGGTACGGATAAGTGCGCCTCTTGAGGTATTAATGAGCATTACCCCGTTTTTCATCAGGCTAATAGTCTCGTTTTTGATGAAATGTTTAGTTGCCGGTGTAAGCGGTAAATGAAGCGAGATAATATCAGCGGTTGCCAGCAGTTCATCCAGGGTAACTGGTTTAATGTTTGGAGTATCCGTAGGGAACGCGGGATCATAGGCAATAACGTTACAGCTAAGGCCGCTGAATATTTTTGCAGCAGCTTTGCCGGTATTGCCAAGACCAATAAGTCCTACAGTTTTCCCCGAAAAGTTGAACCCCATCAATTCATCGTTCCTGAAATCAAAATGGTGACTATGTTCATCAGCTCTGATGATTTGCCGATTCAACGCAAATGCAAGGGCAACAGCATGTTCGGCTATGGCCTGCGGCGAATAAGACGGGATGTTTGAAATACTGATATGGTATTGCGCAGCGGCTTGTTTATCAATATGATCGGTACCGGTTGAACGGGTTATGATCAGTTTTACGCCAAAACCGGCAAGTTTTTCAATTACCGGGGCGGCTACATCATCATTGGTAAAAACGATTACAGCGTCCTTCCCTTCGGCAAACATGGCTGTATCCGGCCCCAGGGCATTGGATATTAATGTAATGTCGTGCTTTTTTTGATTGGCTTTTGCCAGGAACTCCTTTTCAAAAGGCTTGATACTATACGCTACCGCTTTCATTTGCAATGATTTATCAGGAGTAAAATTACTCCCAACAAAGCGCATACGGAATGAGCCGCATCAACCGAAAAAGTGATGCTGGTCAGTTTCTCATTTTTGAAAGCCTGGTAATATCAAGCACAGTGATCACGCTACCTTTTTTATCAATCAAGCCCTCATCTTTAAAATCGGAAAGGGTACGGCTTACTGTTTCTGTTGCCATACCAGCCATAGCTGCAAGGTCTTCCCTTGATATTTTGAAGCTTTCGGTAGCGTCTGTGTATTGTTTGTGGAGGCGCAACATAGCCTCAGCCATCCTTTTTCTTACGGAGTGATAGGCCAGTTGCAGCAACTGTTCTTCCTTATCCCGGATGTTGTTGGCAAGCAACCTGATAAATTCACGACCGACTTCGGGGTATAAATTCAATAGCTCATCCAGCTGGTCTTTGGGGATAAGGCATAGCAGGCTATCCTCCAATGCGGTGGCGGTTTCGCTATAGGTTTCATTAGATAACAGCGAATGGATCCCAAGGTATTCATCAGCGGTATAAATTCCGGTCATCAGTTCGCGGCCGTCCTCGGCCATTTTTAGGGTTTTTATCCGGCCTTTTATTACCAAGTACAAACCGTTCCCTTTATCACCTTCATAATAAATAACCTGGTTTTTCTTAAACTGGCGGGTCCTTCGTTCGTCGATGATGCGCTTTAGTTCGGCAAGCCCTTTGTTTTTAGAAAGCAGCAGGTTTAAATTATCCAGTGATTTGCTGTAAAATACCTGCTGGATCTCCTTTTTTTTGAGCCGGCTTTCAATGGCACTCAGCAGTTCCATGTCATCAAACGGTTTGGTAAGGTAATCGTCGGCACCCATTTCCATGCCTTTGCGCAGGTCAACCCGCTCAGCTTTTGCCGTTAAAAATATAAAGGGGATAGACGCGGTGACAGGTTTTTTATTCAGCATATATAATACACCGTAACCATCCAGTTCGGGCATCATGATATCGCACAAAATAACATCGGGAATATTTTTTACGGCCAGGTCAACCCCGGTGCGGCCGTTGTTCGCTTCAAATACATTGTAGCCTGCAAGCTCCAGGATCTCAACTACGTTTTCGCGGATATCGTTGTTGTCTTCGATGATAAGTATCTTTTTGCTCATTGTTCGGGGAATGAAATGGTGAATATGGTGCCTTTATTAACGCTGCTTTTAAATGCAACGCTGCCATTCATGAGGCGGGCATAACGGGCAACAATGTTTAATCCTAAACCGGTACCGGGAATATTGCCGGTATTGTGTGCCCTGAAGAAGGCTTCAAATAAATGTTTCTGATCGGTTTCGGGGATCCCTATGCCGTTATCTTTTATGGTGATGATACAGCCGTTTTTGCCTATCTCGGTGTTAAATTCAATAAAAGTATTTTCGCCGGAGTATTTGATGGCGTTGGCAATGAGGTTGATAATACAGTTTTTAAGCAGGTTCAAATCCAGGTTAACCCTGCTGTTGCTGCCGGTATGCTGGTAAATTATGTTCTGGTCTTTCTTGGCTATCAACTGCATTTCTTCGGTAATTTCCTCTGCCAGCTTTACCAGGTCAAACGTAGTTAGCGAGGGTTCAACGCGCCCGGCTTCTAATTTTTCATGCGAAAGGAAGTCATTTAATATCGCGGTAAGGTTACCAACCGCGTTTTTGATCTTGTTTACATGCTTGCTGACATTGTTGTTTTGTAAATGCCCGGCATATTTTTCGATAAGGGAGGCGGAGAGCTGCACTGCACTTAAAGGCGTACGGAACTCATGCGAGGCCATCGACACAAAACGGCTTTTTAGTTGCCCAAGTTCTTTTTCTTTTTCGAGCGAAATACTGACTTCTTCCTTTGCCTGCTCAAGTTCTTTAACGGATAGTTGCAGCGATTGTGTGCGTTCCTGAACTTCTTCTTCCAGGTGTGATGCATATTCTTTGAGCTGGTCTTCGGCCTCTTTTTCGCGGCTGATATCATGTATAAAGCCGGTATATATTTTCCGGCCCGAATATTTTACCTCGCTTACAGCAAGGCGGAAAGGGAAACGTGAACCGTCTTTCCGCAGACCGGTAACCTCGCGGCCAATACCTATGATATGTGCCCGCCCGGTGTTTTGATACCTGTTAATATATTCGTCGTGCTGCTGCTTATCGGGCGGGGGCATCAGTATGGATACATTTTTGCCCGTTACTTCGGCAGGCGTGTACTGAAATAATTTACATGCAGAAGGGTTGATCGATTCGATCAGCCCCCGTTCATCAATTGTTATGATACCATCAATAGCATTTTCGATGATCGCATTCAGCAATGCTGCACTTTCCATATTAAACCCATAGCCATCTTAACCGGCCAATCAAAGGTCATTACTTTTGGGAAGGCGGGGTATAATCACATTCAGTTTAAAAAGTGATATTGATCATTTTTTGAATGGGGTTTTTATCTATGAACAAGAAGTTTTACGCCCGCTCGGCAACAAAGTGATCGAATTTCTTTCTTAATTCACTTACTGCTTGCTGCTGTGCCATACATTCCTCATTTAAAAGGTCGAAGATGTTTAGGTTTTTTTCGATAGTGTGCTCATTTGCTATATCAAGTACGAGGCTATTTTGGTTTTCGCGAATACGGTTTCTTAAGCTTTCGATATAGCTTTTGAGGGTATTTAACAGTTCTTTGAAATATGCAGTTTTTTCTAAGATATTCCCCTCTGTGCTGTCTTCTGCTACTTCATCCAGTTGTTCCTGGATAAGAAATAGCTCAAAATGATAAAAATCAAGCTTCCGCAGCCATTCCTGGTGAAGAGGACTGGTTTGTTTTATATTGATTTGTTCCATGCCATAAGAGTAGCGATCAGCCTGTTTTAAAAAAATGACCATCGTCACTTTTTTTATTGATTGATATCATAAAGTGTATTTGTTGTTCGCAGAAAAGCCAGGCTACAATTGCCCGGCTCTTTAAAAATTGCCTTATAAGGACTGAACAGAATATTACTTGATCCGGTATCCAACTCCTATACCTACTACCCACGGCCTGATCTTAACGTCGGCGTCAATGTTTTTTAATACCGGGGCCAGCGACTGATTACCGGCAGGGGTGAGGTTGGCGGCGTTGACCGTAGCGTTGGTATTCAGGAAAAGTTTTTTTAGATCGATATTCAGGAATACCGTTTTAGTGATGTCGTAATCAATACCAGCCTGCGCCGCAAACGAAAATTTATTTTGATAATCTATTGCCTGTACAACAGGGCCTTTATCGGCATTATAAAATATGGTATAATTTGCACCTGCGCCTATGTATGGTTTAAACGCTGTACCTGTCGGCAAATGGTATTGCAAAGTTAAGGTTGGCGGTAATAACCAAACCTTGCCAAGATTAACATCGGCAGAGGAGCCGCCCCCTACGGCCGTAAGGTTTGAGTCCTGTGTTTTTACCTTATGCTTGGATGTGCCGAGGATCAGTTCGGCAGAGAAGTTTTTGGCAAAGAAATAGGTAATATCCAGCTCGGGTATATATGCATTGCTGATATTGATATCGCCACCTATAACACCGATTTTGGCACTTTCCTGTGGTAATATACCTACTGCCCGCAAGCGAATATCCCACTCACTTTTTTGCTGGGCAAAACTGTTTAACGTGCTAAACAGGCACATAGCCAATACACATAGTTTTAAAGTTTTCATAATATATGGATTTGAATTATGGCTCAAAACTATGGGCGGTGTGTGCCCGTGGCTATGATGGTAAACAGCCTGTTTGCTGATGTTTATCATTGCCATAAAGGATAATAAAGCGATTAGGTGCAATACCTTATCAAACAATGATCAAGGTTACTATCGCAAGCGATGCTGATCATATGCTAATCAATAAGTTTGGCCTAATCTTATAGCCTTATTATTTATCTAACTTATTTATGATCATTTACCAACACTTTACATTTGATGCTGCCCACTTTTTACCGTATGTACCTGATGGACATAAATGCCGCAACCTGCATGGGCACACCTATCACCTTACCCTTTACATTGCCGGCGAAATATTAGAGCGGGAAGGCTGGATCCTGGATTTTTCTGATCTGAAAGCAATTGCCGCTCCGGTGATCGGGATGCTTGACCATACCCTGTTAAATAACATAGAAGGCCTTGAAAATCCGACAGCCGAACTCCTGGCCGCTTGGATCTGGCAGAAAATAAAACCTTTACTGCCCGGTTTGCAAAAGATAGAATTGAAAGAAACACCAGCATCAGGCGTAATATATGAGGGTGAATAAACAAGAGCCGGGGTATCTAAATGTAGATCATGGTATGGGGTTGTCATACAGGCTATATTGGGCTTAGGGTCACGTAGAATGGTGACCGCAGTCATTATTTTCGACTGTAAAAACAGGCAGTTTTGTGGTATAAAACAATCACACTCAAAACATGAAAACACTGCTTGTTGCTACCGATTTTTCAGCTAATGCAAGGCATGCTGCTGAATATGGCTATAACCTGGCCAAACAGATCAAAGCTAACATCGTACTCTGTAATGCGGTTATTGTTCCTGCCGAAATGCCGCAATCGGGCACTATAGTATGGCCAATGGATGATCTTGAGCTGTTGCTGCTGGACAGTACTACCGGCCTTGAAAATTTAAAATCAGATTTAGAAATGGCTGCCCATCCGAACGGCTTCAAGCCCGAAATTACGCTCAAAAATGAATCTGGCATAGTAACTGACGTTGTAGAAAGTTATGTGGAAAGCCACCCGGTTGATCTGGTGGTAATGGGTACACATGGTGAAGGAATGAGCAGTTTTTTATTGGGCAACCACAGCAAAAATATGATTGAAGCCACTACCAAACCCTTGATGCTCATCTCGCCCGAAACGCGGTTTGTTCCGCTTAAAAAAATAGCATTCGCAACAGATTTTACCGATCCGAAAAATGATGTGGAGAGTTTGTTTCATTTAATACCCTTTGCTAAAACATTAGGTGCACAGGTTTTACTGACCCATATTTATGATGGCGAAACAATACCGGAAGCGCTGAAGGAGACCATTGCCAATTTCATGACCGAAGTATCCAATAAAGCCAACTATCCGCATATCTATTATCGCAGCGTACGGAACAGCCAGGTTGAGGCCGGTTTAAGCTGGTTATGTGAGCATGGACAGGTTGATATGCTGGTGATGGTTCACCGGCCACATAGTTTCATCCACCGGTTATTGAAAAGCAGTCACAGCGAAAAAATGGCCGGACGTTTGGATATTCCTTTGTTGGTATTTCCGTCTGTAAAATAATCGTCTCCGTTCAATCAATTAAAAAAACAAAAATATGCTGCCTAAAACAATGAAGGCCGCGGTGATCCACCAATTTGGACAGCCGCTGCAAATAGAAGAAATGCCCGTGAAAGAACCGGGCGAAAACCAAATATTAGTAAAGGTTATGGCCTGCGGTGTATGCCATACCGACCTGCATGCCTGCGAGGGAGATTGGCCTGTAAAACCCAAAATGCCACTGATACCGGGACATGAGGCTATCGGTTATGTAGCCGCACTCGGGAGCAATGTGAAAAATGTTAAGGAGGGCGACATCGTTGGGGTGCCCTGGCTATATAGCGCATGCGGTTGCTGCGAGTTTTGCATAACCGGCTGGGAAACGCTTTGCGATTCACAGCAGAACGGAGGGTATAGTGTGGATGGCGGTTTTGCAGAATATTTAATTGCCGACTCGCGTTACGTGGCCCATTTCCCGGCTAATGCCAATTTTATAGAGATGGCACCCATCATTTGTGCGGGCGTTACGGTTTATAAAGGCATAAAAGAAACCGAAGCAAAGCCCGGCGAATGGATAGCTATTTCGGGTATTGGCGGTTTAGGGCACCTTGCTGTTCAGTATGCCAAAGCTATGGGCCTGCATGTGGCCGCTATTGATATTGCCGATGATAAGCTGCAATTGGCCAGAGATTTAGGGGCCGATTTAACGGTAAACGCCCGAAACCAGGATCCCGGAGATTTTCTGAAAAAAGCCACTGGTGGTATGCATGGCGTATTGATAACGGCGGTTTCATCTGTTGCCATTAAACAAGGGATCTCGGTGCTAAGAAAAAAGGGAACCATATCTTTAAACGGTTTACCGAAAGGTGATTTCGAGTTGCCGATTTTTGAATCGGTATTAAACCGGTATACTGTTCGCGGCTCCATAGTAGGTACCCGGAAAGACATGCAGGAAGCCATTGAATTTGCACTGGAGGGTAAAGTGAAAGCCACTGTTCATACCGCCGGATTGGATGATATTAACCAGGTGTTCGACAGGATGAAAGCCGGGGAAATTGAAGGCAGAACGGTATTGGATATAGCCAAACTTGGTTAGTAAATGCAACTATCGGGAGTATTAAATTTTTCCGAAGTAAGTTAATTTGGTTTTTCTTTCATTAAATTGTTTGATACATTTATCCTTTCACGAAAAAGTATGAAACAAATAGCTTCATTTCTGGTGCTTTCTGCCATTGCCGTAAGGGCATTTTCGCAGGAGCCTACTATTAAGGTCAATCTTGACGTTACAAAACCGCAATTTACTGTAGTTAAAAATAACCAGGCAACGCCTGTTAAAAACCAGGGTAACTCCGGAACCTGCTGGTGTTTTGCAACCACATCACTTGTTGAAAGCGAAATGCTTTCCAAAAAAGAAAAAGATCCCGACCTGTCTGAAGTTTATACGGTTTACAATTTATACATTGACAAGGCCGAGAAATACATCCGCAGGCGCGGTAATACCCGTTTTACTGAAGGCGGCATTCAGCAGGACGTGTTGTTTTCTACCGATAATTTTGGCTCTGTGCCGCAAGAGGTTTATCCGGGCATTGGTCGTGATACGGTATTAAACCACGATGGCGAGATGGAAACCAAATTAAAAGCCTACCTGGATAACCTGCTGAAAAGCAATCCTGACACCATCCCGGCAAATTGGAAAGTGAATTTTAAATCGATTTTAAACGGGTACCTCGGGGAGCCTCCTGCAACTTTTAACTACAACGGAAAAACTTATACTCCCAAAAGCTACGCGGAGCAATTTGTGCCCTCTAAACTTTCGAGCTATATAGGGCTTACATCTTTCAAACACCATCCTTATAACACAAGCTTTGCTATTGAGGTGCCTGATAATTACAATAGCAACATGTTTTATAATTTACCGCTAAATGAATTTATAAAGAGCGTTAAAACGGCCGTAATGCAAGGCTATACCGTTGCCTGGGATGCCGATGTGAGTAACAAGGGCTTCCAGATGAAAAAAGGGCTTGCAAAATGGGTTGACAATGATGATGAATTAAAAGATTTTGCAGCTTTTACAGAGAAGGTACCTACGGCAGAAATCCGCCAGGATCTGTTTGACAGGCAAGTTACCCAGGATGACCACCTGATGCAAATAACCGGTATTGCTAAAGATAGCAAAGGCAACGAATACTTCGTGGTTAAAAATTCCTGGGGTACAGGAATAGGTCCCCTGGCCGGATACATTTATGTGAGCATGCCTTATTTTGCAATAAATACGATATCAGTAGTGGTAAATAAAAAAGCTATCTCCCCAACTTTGATAGCAAAAGCTGGCGAATAAGAATCTACAGTTTATTGCGGCAAAAGTATTTTTGCCGCAATAATTGTCTAACGACGCTATCCGGCTTTCAGATCTTGATGTAAATTTTTTGCTTGTACATCCAGTACAGGATCAGCCATAATAACAGCAGGGTTAAAGCGCCGCTGATAAGCGTAGCGTAGGCTAATCCGAAAATTTGGTTATAATGCGCCCCGAGATGTATATACAGGTTATCGGTGATATATTGCCGTAAACCACCGTCAGACATTAAGTAGGCAGCGATGGAATTCATCCCGATGACACTGAGAAAGAAAAATGGCTTTTTGCATTGTTTGAGATCAATGAGCCAATAAAACAGCGCAAGGAAACCAAAACAGATCCCGCCGCTGAAGATCACCCAGGCAGGTGTCCAGATCCTTTTAACAATAGGGTTGATATTGGTCAGTTGTAATAATATGCCAAGTGCGGTGAGGCTGATGGCGGCGATTATAAAGTACTTTAGCTTTTCTGCCGGCTTTTGATCATTCTTGAAAATTCCGCCTGCCAGTAACCCAAGGATCATAGTTCCCAAAGTGGGAATAAAGCTCAATGTGGAGTAGCCGCCTTCATTATATTGGAATGGTGTGCTGCGCGGAAATAAATTGAGGAACCATCGGTCGGCCGCCCAGGCCAGGTTGGTGTTTTTATTCCAGTGGGCAGCAAAGCCCTGCAGGTTATGTTCCCAGTTTGGGCTTACACCTGCAGATGCATAATCAAAGCCAGCCCCGGGTAACGGGTACAGGGCAAAGGCAAGCCAATAACCAACCAAAATGACAATAAGGGCCCCGATCTGTACTTTTCGGGAACAAAAGCCGAGCATAACGAGGAAAGTGTAGCCGAGGCCTATCTGGGTAAGCGTATCTTCAAAAGTGTAATAGGTTTGGCCCTTTCCCAATGATCGTAAAAAGAAACCGAGGAAAATCAGGATCAGCGAGCGGAGCAAGGCATGACCGAGAAGTGCAGCGGTAGTTGCGCCTTTATTTTTCCTGGAAGCCAGTGAAAACGGCAGTACAACACCCACTAAAAAGCTGAACGAGGGCTGGATCATGTCATGGAGGCTAAGCCAGGTCCAGGGTACATGTGATTGGTTGAAGGCCAGCAACTGCCAGAATTTGCTATCGGGCAAAGCCGTCGCTACGCTTTGAAAGGAGAGTACTTCTCCCATCATCAACAACATCACGAAGCCGCGGTAAACATCCACTGAAGCTATCCTGCCGCCAGGCGGGACCGGGTTTATAACCGTACTTTTTTCCATGATCGCGGTGTGAAATATTAGTTTTAAGGTATCATTCTTTAAGCAGATCTCCAAATTCTTATAAGCCGTTTAAAAACGAATGGAAAGTTTTTTGTAGAGACGCATCACATGCGTCTCTCGACAGACAGGTCGATTTAAAAGGCTTCTAATTCCGTCGGAAATTGCAAGCGGGAGACGCATGTGATGCGTCTCTACAATTAAAAACAATCAATTTTAAACAGCTTCTTAGCGTTAAGAACATAAATACATGGCCTAATATGTATAGAATATGTCCTTTCAGACAAGTTGAGTAATGTTTAACTTTGGTTTATGACTAAGGATATGGAAGATAGTCGTTGTCAAAAAAAGAAGCAAATTGCAATTGTAACCATGGGGAGCACCATGCTGGTTGTTTTTGCAGGCCCTGCTGATGTGTTTTTTAATGCCAACAAGATATTGCGGGAATACGGTATTGATGCCGGATATGACGTAATGATTGTTGCAGCAACAGCAGAGAAACAACTGGATACCGGTATTGGTATGAGCCTGGTTTGCCAGCAAACGGCTATGGATATTAAAACCCCCATCGACACTCTGATCGTTGCCGGTAATGACAGCCGGGAATCAAGCCAACCTGCTCTTCAAGATTTTTATACCTGGCTATCCGCAAGGAACGAAGGTAATACCAGGCGTATTGCTTCGGTTTGCGGAGGTGCTTTTGTACTGGCAAAAGCAGGGCTATTGAAGGGACGCAAAGCGACTACGCATTGGGAACGCGCCGAAAAGCTAAAGCGGGAATACCCGGAAGTAGAGGTAAACTGTGAACCAATGTTTACCAGGGATGGCAATATCTACACGGCAGCCGGTGGCTCATCCGGGATAGATCTTGCGCTGGCCATGGTAGAGCAGGATCATGGTAAGGAGATAGCGGGCCGTGTAGCTAAGTTGATAGTTTTTTACCTTAACAGGCCCGGCTATCAGGCACAGTTTGGCAATTTGCTTCCTGTTTATGATCCTATGCACATTGCTCAGAAAACGCAGACCTGGCTAAGCGAACACCTGCACGAAAAGCTGGATGTTAACCAGGTGGCAGAAAGAATGAACATGAGCACCAGGAACTTTACCCGCGTTTTTAGCAAACAAACCGGAATGCCGCCTGCAAGATTCATTGAGAAATTACGGGTGGAAACCGCCAGAAAATACCTGGAGGATACTGATATATCCATAGAAAGGATAGCCGAGCAATGCGGGCTTGGCGGTTTGGTGAATATGCGCAGGACCTTTTTAAGGCACCTGATGACAACCCCTTCCGATTACAGACGCTCCTTCCGCACCTCATTGAATGGTTTTGAAACAAATTCCCTGCAAATGAGAAACTAACACTTAAGAGAGTTCAACAACATTTATTGAAAAAGATCAGGCGATGCTAAATGACTTATTGGCGTTGAAGCACCCTTCATGTCTTTACTTTTTAACCGATCGAAAAAAACAAATACAAACATCATAAATAATTAATCATGAAAATTGCAATCAATGGATTTGGCCGTATTGGGAGAATGACCCTTCGGGCTTTACAGGATAAATCTAATATAGAGGTCGTTGCCATCAACGATTTGACCGATATCACAACACTTGCTCACTTACTGAAATATGATTCTGTTCATGGCAGGTTTCCCGGCGAAATTGCTGTTGACGGCGACCATATAGTTGTTAACGGTAAACCAATTAAACTGATCAGCGAAAAAGATCCTGAAAAGCTCCCCTGGAAAGAATTAGAGGTTGAAGCGGTGATCGAATCGACAGGCCGTTTTACGAGTAAGGTGGCTGCAGAGGCGCATCTGCGTGCAGGAGCTAAAAAGGTATTGATTACTGCACCGGCCGGATCCGATGTTAAAACAATTGTACACGGTATCAATAACGAACTGATAGGAGGCGACCAGATCTATTCTACAGCCTCTTGCACTACCGGGGGCATTGCGCCAATACTGTATGTACTGGATAAAGAATATGGCATCGAGTCGGGATACATGGCTACAGTTCATGCTTTCACTTCTGACCAAAACCTGCAGGACCTTCCTCACCGCGATCTTCGCAGGGCCCGGGCAGCTTCCTTAAACATTATCCCCTCAACTACCGGCGCTGCAAAAGCCATTGGCGATGTATTGCCAAGCCTTAAAGGAAAGCTCGACGGACATTCATACCGTGTACCGGTGCCTGACGGGTCAATAGTCGACCTTTCTCTCAACCTGAAAAAAGAAGTACCGGTTGCAGAGCTTAATGCTATCCTGAAACATTACGCAGAAAACTCATTGAAAGGAATTTTAGAATATACAGAAGAACCATTGGTATCATCTGACATTATCGGCAACCGGCATTCATCTATTGTTGATGCCGCCATGAGCAGAAGTATCGGAAAAATGGCAAAAGTTGTTGCCTGGTACGATAACGAGGCCGGTATCTCTAACCGGATCTCAGAACTGGTATCGCTGATATAATTATCCGGAATCCCGAAAAACGGGACATAATTTCTGAAAGCTACCGGTTATGAAAATGACCGGCAGCTTGTTGTTTTATCAGGTGGAGAACGGCTATGCAAAAGCTTTCATGATACTTTGCAGATAAACCTGGTTATTTGATTTTTTAAATTCAATATCCCGGCACTGGTTAAATTGTACAAATGCTTTCAGTTCTGTTACGATTTTCTCTATGGCGGCTTCATCCAACACTATCTCTTCGAAGTGCAGGTTATGAATAATAAGCAATTTTTGTTTCCTGTCGGCTTTGGCATCCATACGGGCTACAAATGTATCGCCTAACAGTACCGGTAGGGAAAAATAGCCATACCTTCGTTTAGCGGCCGGTACAAAACATTCTATCTGATAGTCAAAATCAAAAAAGTCCCTTAAGCGGTGGCGGAACACATTCAGGATATCAAAAGGCGAAAGGATAAACACATCCCCCGATAACTCGATGGCTGTGGATTGATTAGGCAGCATATAAAGCGGTGCACTCTTTAATCCATTTATCTGAACGGTCATCAATTCACCTTCGGCAACCATCCGGGCAAGTTCTTGTTTTACCAGGTTCCCTTTTACGTAACGGGCCCGCCAGGCCATCTCTTTAGCATAGGCAATGCCAAGCGCCCGCAGCGTGCGCCTGATCACAAAACGCGCATATTCTTCCGCTGATGGTGCTGTAACGTCGGTGTCCACCGGTACCAGGTTCATCGGCAGATCATATACTTTATGAAAACTTTTGTTTCGGGTGATCATTAGCTTACCTGCCAGGTATAGCCTTTCAAGGGCCACTTTGGCCGGCCGCCAGTCCCACCAACCGGAACTGGCCTTCAGGCGGTCGTTTTCAAAATCACCCACCATCAATGGCCCTTCGCGTTCTATGCGGTCCATCACCTGTGCCATCAAATTTATTTCCTGTTTGGCAGATGGTTGGTAACGGCCGGCAAAGGCCTGTTTAACTGGCAGCGAAAACCGGAAATCATGCATCGGAAGATAACCTGCATCGGAGGTAAAATACTCAAAAATGCGGCCTTCATCAGTCAACTCTGCCAGCCAGGAAGGTTCGTAATCCGGCACGCGAGCAGCCATCACATGA
>NZ_DASVOB010000301.1:0-6009 GCF_036383575.1 Mucilaginibacter sp. | reverse complement strand
GGTCATTTTCCTTATGGCTGTTTATTTCGCTGGCATATAATTGAGCTTCTACCCATAAATTATTCAGGGCCTGTGTTTTTAGGATAGACATGCCTTCTGTTACATAATCACCTTCATGAACAGCTATCTCACTAACAGTCCCGCTTACTTTACTCAATATGGTTGCGGTTGCAGATACTTTGCCGGAAGCTGCTATGGTCCTGACCTGCGCGGGCGACAGGCCCCAAAGCTGGAGCTTGTTTTCGGCGGCGCTGATCAATTGCTGATAATCCACATCCGGGTTATGCAGTACCTTCTGTTGCTGTTTAGCCAGCAAATATTCCTTTTCCGCTTCCTGCAGATCTTCGCTATAGATGGAATAAACAGGCTGCGCTATGGCGATTTTTTCACCGGTAGTTCTTACAAACAATTGCTGGATCCGGCCCGCTAACCTGGCGCTTAACTCTTCTGATCGATTATCATCGGTGGTAACGGTTCCGGTCAAAGTTTTTTCAGTGCCGGTGTTCTCCTCCCTTACGGTGTCGATCTGTATGCCTGCTAATTGAATTTGTGTGGCTGTCAGGCTGATGTTATTTGCGCTCATGCCCATACCGCCGGTCATTTCTACTTTGATCAGCTTCATACCACAGATGGGGCAGTTGCCCGGATGATCTTCATGGATCTGGGGATGCATGGAGCAGGTATAATAAGCTTTGTTTATTGGCGTAGTAGTTGCCGTTGCTTTCGTTTTTTGTTTACAGGCTGTAGAAAGTACAGCAACCGATACCGAAAGCATTAAGAGGCCGGCTGCGCTTAACCTGAAAAAAAATCTTCTATTCATGACCCTGAGTTTTAATAAAGCTTTCACTGTCTGTTAAATATTGGCCGTTGGATGCCAGGCTATCTGTTAAAGACAGGCCTTTAGTAATAAGCACTTCATTATCGAGCGTAGTTCCTGAACTTACCTGCTGAGCATGAAAAGCCCCATCGTTTTTTAACCAAACAATTTTAGTCCGGCCCAGATCAACCAATGCAGATATTGGGATCCATAAGCCCCTTGTGTTGCCGGTTTGGATAGTAGCTTTGACAATGCTGTTTACTTTCAGCCCGTGATCCATATTATCAATGTAAACCCTGATGCTGGTCGTTTTATCGCCTTGCTGCAAAGCAGGTTCAATAAAGTTAACCTTGCCACTGATCACCTTGCCCGGCACATCTGGCAACGTAATTGTAACCGGCTGGTTTAATTTTAGCCCGCCAATGGCGGAGCGGTCAATTTTTATAATTGCCCAAAGTTTATGCGGGTTGACCACGTTAAACAGCGTTTGGCCTTTTTCAACATACATACCTTCTTTGACAGCTAAGGGCAGGTTACTTGCGATATCGGACGGTGCTGACGACGTGACAGTGGCAGCCATTTGGCTATGCGGCATATCATGTACATGGCCCTCATAAGCGCTATACACCGGCAGGCTGTAAAAGGCTTGCCTGGTTTTAATAACCCGATTAATTTGTTCAGTGGTCATGCCCAGTAACAGCAATTTTTGCTTTGCTGCATCAATCAATGCTGTTTCTTGTGCGGAGTTCTTTGTCAGGTAGATCAGGTCCTGTTGTGCTGTAACCAGATCCGGGCTATAAATATCAAAAATGCGCTGGTCCCTATGGATTTCCTGGAAGGCGTATTTAATGTACAGCTTTTCGATACGGCCGGAAAAACGCGAGGCGATATTGTTAAATGTACGCGTATCAAAGTCAAGATAGCCCTGTGCTGAGATCGATGTAGGTACTTCCTTTTCTTTGGGTACAATAGCATTCACCGTTGATAGCACCGAAGAATTAACCGGCTGTAAAACGGTATTTAAACTGATACCCGAACCTTCGCTGGCCTGCCCTGATTTTTTTACCAGCGTCATGCCGCAGATAGGGCAGCTGCCGGGATGGTCTTCCAATATTTGCGGGTGCATAGGGCAGGTATATTTTACGTCAGTTTTAACCTGTACCTCGGCTGCTTTCTTTTTTTTGTCAGAACAGGAAGCAAGCAATAACAGGCCTGATAAGAAACCGATCACGATTATTTTAATGTTCTTCATTTGTTCTGATTATTTAATGCCAGCGCCGTGGTTTCATTCTCCCGTTCATAAGCAACCTGTAAGGTTAAAAGCTCCTGTAAGCGGTCTAATGCATTCATTCTTGATGTTTGCAGGTCTTTAATTGCAATTAATACGGAGGGTAGGTCGCCGGTATTCTGATCATAGGCCAATAACGCCGTTTTATAACCATTTTGTAAAGCAGGAATAATATTTTGCTGATAGTTGCTGATCTGCTTTTTCTTACTGACTATATCTGTTTTTATACCGGCCAGTTGTCCCTGTACCTGGTTGAGTACATCCATTTTTCGCTGTTGTAATTCCTCTGTTTCGTAGCGGATCCCTTTCAGGTTGGCCTTATATTCTTTTG
The DNA here is from genome assembly GCF_036383575.1 of Mucilaginibacter sp. GTDB lineage: Bacteria > Bacteroidota > Bacteroidia > Sphingobacteriales > Sphingobacteriaceae > Mucilaginibacter. The sequence continues at coordinate 3,573 of NZ_DASVOB010000301.1, read as the reverse complement.
ATGCCCATGGAACGATAGGAATGGTAACCGAAGCCATCAGGATATACTGATTGGCCATTCCGCCATAGCTAAGCATATGGCCTGCCTGGATCCCAAAGTCGGGCTTGCGTTTGCTGTATTCAACCTTTGCATTTAGAGCCTGTAACTCAATATTTCTGTTGATGCTTTTAATATCGCTCCGGGCATTGGCCAGTGTTGCGGTATCGGTTAGCGCACTTTCATAATTGTTTAATACAATGGTGGTATCCACCGAAAAAGCCATTTGTTTATCCCGGTTCATCAACGTATTGAGCATGATATTCCGTTGGCTGATCTCATTGTTCAATTGATCACGGGTGTTATCCAGCTCATACAGATCGGCTTTGGCCTTATAAATATTACTGAGCTTTTCTTTGCCATAGGTGAGCCGGATGTTGGCATCTTTGAGCATATACTCCAGCAGGCTTTGTGTACGCTGCAATAGGGCCAGCTTTTTCTCCAGTACTACCCGTTCGTAATAATATTGCTTAGCCTGTGCCACCAGTTGATTTTTCAGATAGTCTTTATCTGCCGCAGTTACTTTGGATACGCCTTTCATGTAATCTTCTTTGGCCCGGAGCTTAGCCGGGTTAGTGAACATTTGTTCGGCCTGGATCATAAATGAACCTCCGTTTGGGTTAAACTGGTAGGGCACCTGGTACTGGCCCGCGCTGATCTTCGGCGCATCTAAGCTCTTTGCCCCGGTTGCGTAAGCATCCTGTGCGCCGGCTTTTGCCACTAAAGCCTGTAACGCCGGGTTGTCAGCCACATGGGCAATGACGCTGTCTAAAGGAAGGCGCCGTGTTTGTGCCTGCGCCGAGAGGTATGCAAAACAGGCAAGCAGCGCAATTATGATTTGAAATTTCGTTTTCATGTTTTTATTCCTTTACATCTAATACTTCCAGCCTGCCATGTTTTTTTAGTTCATATTCCTTTACCATCAAAAAGATGAGTGGGGTAACCAATAAAATATGTGTGGAAGAAGTTAAAACGCCACCGATCATCGGCAATACGATAGGCAGCATCACATCACTACCTGTTCCGTTTGCCCAAAGTACCGGTACTAAGCCAAACAAGGCTACGCAAACCGTCATCAGCTTTGGCCGTAGGCGTTTCACTGCGCCATTCATCACATAAACACGCAGATCGTCGCGGGTGATCGATTCTTTGGTATTACCTTTTAAGGCTATCAATTGCTGCATGGCATCGTTCAAATAGATGACCATCACGATACCCGTTTCCACCGCTATCCCAAACAGGGCGATAAAGCCAACTGCCACAGCAACCGATAAATGTACCCCAAAGAAATACACCATATAAGCGCCGCCAATCAATGCAAACGGGATAGAGATCAGACTGAAAAAAGCTTCGCGAATAGAATGAAAGGCAAAATATAAACAGGCAAAAATGATGAGCAGCACGATAGGCAATACCAGTTTTAAAGTATGCTCGGCACGGATCAGGTTTTCATACTGCCCGCTCCATTCAATAAAATAGCCTTTGGGCAAGGTCTTTACCATATTGTTCAGCCTGTCCTGGGCCTCCTTAACCGTACTACCCAGATCCCGGTCGCGTACATTGAACAGCACTGTCCCCCTCAACAATGCATTTTCCGATTGTACCATGGCGGGGCCATCACTAATTTTTATATCCGCTACGGATGACAAAGGGATTGGCCCGTTATTAGTTGTTTGTACCAGGGTGCGTTTGATCGCGTCGAGGTTATTGCGATAGTCCTGCGCCAACCTTGCATTTACGCTGAACCGCTGCCTGCCTTCAACAGTAGTGGTCAGGTTCATGCCGCCCAATGCGCTTTCCACCACCTCATTCACATCATCTACGCTCAGGCCATACCGGCCAATTGCCTCTTTATTGACCTGGATATCCAGGTATTTACCACCGGTTATCGGATCGACATACAAGTCTTTGACCCCGTTAATTCCCTGCAAAGCCTGTTTCATTTGGCTGGATAAAGCATAGATAGTGTCCAGGTTTTGTCCGTAAACTTTTAAGCCTACATCGGTACGGATCCCTGTCGAGAGCATATTGATCCGGTTGATGATGGGTTGGGTCCAGCCATTCACAACACCAGGAATCTGCAATTTGGCATTCAGCTCATTGATAATATCTTCCTTTTTAATGCCCTTGCGCCATTCGCTTTTAGGTTTTAACAGGATGATGGTTTCTGTCATACTGATCGGCGAATTATCGGTAGCCGTATTGGCCCGCCCGGCTTTGCCCAAAACATTTTTCACCTCGGGTACGCTTTTAATGATCTTATCCTGTACCTGTAAAAGCTGTTTGGCTTGCGCGTTTGATACATCAGGCTGGGTAACCGGCATAAAAAGGATCGTTCCTTCATCCAATGGTGGCATAAATTCGCTGCCTAAACTTAGCAGGAGAGGGATACTGATCAATAAAGCAACCAGGTTAATACCAATAGTTGTTTTACGCCAGGTGACACACCAGTTTAAGATAGGCCGGTATAGTTTTTCCAGTGTATTGGTTAAGGGGTTACGGTCATCTGTTCTTAATTTTCCTTTCAGAAAAAAGGAGATCAGCACCGGCGCGAGTGTTACCGCGAGGATAGCATCAATGGCCAGTATAAATGTTTTTGTCCATGCCAGCGGACCAAACAGTTTACCTTCCTGTCCTTCCAATAAAAACACCGGCAGGAAAGAAGCTACAATAATAAGCGTGGAAAAGAACACGCCACGGCCAACCTGTTTGCAGGAAGCTTCTATGATTTTTATTCGTTCTGCTGTGGTCATGATCTTTCTTTTTGTTGTGCAAGGGATAGGTTCCGGTGCGAGTTTTCAACCATGACAATGCCGTTGTCTACGATCACCCCGATAGCCAGCGCAATGCCAGTTAATGACATGATATTAGAGCTGATACCAAAGGCATTGAGCAGAATAAAGCTTGTTGCTATGGTAATTGGTATTTGAATGATAATGCTTAAAGCACTTTTAAGGCTCAGTAAAAAAATGATCACAATAACAGATACCGTGATCATCTCTTCAATCAGTGTATGTTTCACAGAACCTATGGCGTTTTCGATGAGTTCGCTCCGGTCATAGGCGATCTTGAATTTTACGCCTGCCGGTAATCCCTTTTGAATGTCGGCCATTTTATCTTTTACCGCATGAATTACCTTATCAGCATTTTCACCATAGCGCATCACCACAATGCCTCCAACCGCTTCACCTTCGCCATTCTGATCAAATATGCCCAGGCGCTCATCGCCTCCCATTTGTACCGTAGCAATATCTTTGATCTTTACCGGTATGGTATTGATCACGCCAATCGGGATGTTCTCCACATCGGATAAAGTCTTGATATAACCCAGGCCGCGAACAATATAGCCGGCACCGTTCATCTCAAACTTACGTCCGCCCACATCATTGTTGTTGCTTTTTACCGCTTTTAAAACCTGCGATAGCGGGATATTATAATAATTGAGCTTATGCGGATCAATAGTGACCTGGTATTGCTTTTCAAAGCCGCCGAAAGAGGCCACTTCGCTAACCCCCGGCACGGTTTGCAGCCCCAGCT
>NZ_DASVOB010000300.1:0-9433 GCF_036383575.1 Mucilaginibacter sp. | reverse complement strand
TTGCTGTTGTTGCTGACGTTGTTGTTCCTGCTGTTGCCTTTGGGCTTGCTGTTGTTGCTGACGTTGTTGTTCCTGCTGTTGCCTTTGGGCTTGCTGTTGTTGCTGACGTTGCTGATCCTGCTGTTGCCTTTGGGCTTGTTGCTGTTGCTGGCGTTGCTGATCCTGCTGTTGCTTTTGGGCTTGTTGCTGTTGCTGGCGTTGCTGTGCTTGCTGCTGACGTTGTGCTTGCTGGTCAGGTTGGTTCTGAGGGCGCTGCTGTTGCTGTCTTTGAGCTTGCTGCTGCTGGCGTTGTTGTTCCTGCTGCTGACGTTGCGCCTGTTGTTGTGAGCGCTGGGTTTGATCTGACTGCTGTTGCCTTTGCGCTTGTTGCTGCTGTTGGCGTTGTTGCGCCTGTTGCTGACGCTGAGATTGGTTATCTCCAGGCCTTGCATTCGGTTGATCAGAACGGGCTCCGTTTGCAGGGTTTGGCCGTGCAGCCGGGCCTGCATGATTAACCTGTACTACTTTGTTGTCAGGTTTTTCATTACGCGCTACTTCCCTTAAACGGGCGGCGTTGTTACGGTTGATACTCGCATTACCGGCCTGCCTGTTAGCTATGCCATCATTTGGGTTTTGTTGACGATAAGCCGCCGCATTTACTACCCTTGCAGGCCTTGCATCTGGCGCTCTCCTTATTTCAGGGCGATAGATATTCACGGTATTATTGACTACCCTGCCTCCGCCGTTTGGCCTGTTAACATTAGTGATGTTGTAAACACGCACATTACGGTTGTTGGTAACCTGCCTGATCTCATTAATTCTCGGGCCGGTTATATAAGTGCGGTTGTTATTAACATAAGTGTTGTTAATAATAGTAGTACGGTTAATTACATTTACCACGCGGGTTTGTGGTACATAATAGTTGTAAATGTTTGGTCTGTTGATATAAGCCTGTGGTGCGCAAACCCAGTAATTATCAGGTACGCGATAGCTATTACCAAAAGATATGCTGATGCTAATGCCTGGTTGTAAAGGCGCCCAACCATAATAGCCGCCGCCATGCCTCCAGCTTACCCAAGCCGGTGCCCATTCATGCCCCGGGATCCATTCCCAGCCATAATAATCGTCATAACGCCACCTGCCGTAGTGAAATGGTGCCCAGCCCCATGAGTAATCAGATACCCAGGTATTACCATAGTCGGTAACAACCCAGTGACCGCGGGTTGCGTATGGTCTGAAATTGTCTTCTGCATCGGGGATCCACACGTTACCGTATTGAGGGTCGTTAACCCAGGTGCCGTACGGATCAAGTTCGTCGTAAAACTCCTGGTCGGATACGTAGCCTCCTTCCTGGGCTTTACTCATGTTTGGTGCGGCAAGCATTATCAAAAATGCTATTAAGCTGATGCCGCATATTTTATTGATGAATTTCATAATAATAGTGTTTAAAAAAAGCCTGTTATATTGTTGTTGCTAAATATATGACAGGCAGAAGTATAAAACGTTTAAAGCAAAAATTGTTTTAACGTGTTTATTCAAACTCAACCTGTGTAATTATAGGGATAAAATTTTATTGCTATCTTGTGTACTACGCTTAAAAATTAAATAATTTTGCTACTTGTTTTATAAACTACAACTATGAGCACAGTAAATATTCCACGTCTGGATCTGAATACCTATATAAACGGCACTGCCGACGAACGCAAACAATTTTCGAACGATATCGGCAAAGCTTTTAACGAAACCGGCTTTGTTACCATTACTAATCACGGTTTAAGTAAAGAGCTGATAGATAAACTTTACGAACAGGTTAAGACCCTGTTTGCATTGCCCGATGCTGTAAAACAGCAATATGAAATTCCGGGCTTGGCTGGTCAGCGTGGTTATACTGGTAAAGGCAAAGAAACTGCTAAAGGCTTTAAAACTCCCGACCTGAAAGAGTTTTGGCAGATTGGCCAAACTGTAACAGACGATGATGCGCTGAAAGCCCAGTATCCGGATAACGTAACAGTTAACGAACTGCCCGAATTTAACCCAACCACCATCGAGGTTTACAAAAAGCTGGAAGCTGCCGGTAAATATTTGCTGCGCGCCATAGCCGTTTACCTGGAACTGCCGGAAACCTATTTTGATGATAAAGTGCACAACGGAAACTCTATCCTGCGTAACCTGCACTACTTCCCGATACTGGATCCCGATTCGGTTCCTGATGACGCGGTACGTGCCGGTGCACATGAGGATATCAACCTGATCACCTTATTAATAGGCGCCAGTGCCGACGGGCTTGAACTGTTAACCCGCGATAACAGCTGGTTCCCGGTTAAGGCATATGGTGAAGATCTGGTAGTTAACGTGGGCGATATGTTGCAGCGTTTAACCAACAATAAATTAAAATCAACCACTCACCGCGTAGTGAACCCTCCGCGCGAGCTGATGAAGTTCTCCCGTTTTTCTGTGCCGTTTTTCCTGCATCCCAAATCAGATATGGATTTGACCAGCCTTGATTCGTGCATTGATGACCAGCACCCTAAATTATACACCGATATTACCGCTGGTGAGTATTTGGATGAGCGTTTGAGAGAGATTGGTTTAAAGATGTAAGCAAAAACATGTTTATAACAACAAAAGCCCTTTCAGTTTTGAGAGGGCTTTTCTATAATATCTTTCCCAATGATGCCCGAAGACAAATCCCACTACCCATTTAATAAAGATTTTTGCGTTTACCTTGAATATCATTTATCCAGGGTATTCAAAAACTTTGAGGATGAGGAAATTAAATTTTTTTGGTGCGATGGGGTAGTAATGCCATTTGTTGAAGAGCAATTGACGGCTAAAAGCGTTAATGGCACCCGTAAAATTATAACGAAAGCCTGGATCGGTGCGGATGGGCAAGGGGAATATGAAATGACTATAAATTTCGGCCCGAAAGCGCTTAGCAGGTACGCCCGGGGATTAGATCTGAAAGCATGTGTTCCGTCTGAAGATTCTTTGGATTGGATTACGTTTGCAAGAGATGAAAAGAAAATTGAGTTATGGCTTAAATAGGGGAAAGCTCCTGTTTTTGCGGGGCTTCTGCAAGTAACGCTAATTGGGGGGCGATTTTAAGGCTATAAGTTAAATTAATAAAGCAGCTGAAGACTTACGAAGTTTTTAAAACTTCGTAAGTCTGGATTCTACAACAAAGCCCTCTCCAAACGGAAAGGGCTTTCACATTTAATATAGGTAGATGAAATAAATTTACTTTGCCAGTACCGCTTTGCTATCAACGCTTTCACCGGCTGCCTGCCTTCTTTTATACAATACAAATAAAGCAGTTGCCAGTACTCCGATAATGCCCTCAATACAAACAGCTTTACGCGGGCCAAGTTCATTGGCTAACCAACCGGCCATCAAACTGCCTACGGGGATCATGCCCTGGTAAGCCATAACGTAATAGCTGATAGCCCTTGCCCTCATGGCTGGAATAGCATGTGTTTGGATGTAGGTATTAATGGCCGATGTTTGCGCCATCATCCCAACGCCGGTAAATACCATGAATGTTAAAGCAAAAGGCAGTTTGCCTGCATAAGCTACCATCAATACACTGGTGCCGAAGATAAGGCTGGCTATAGACATGATCTTCACCAGGTTTTTATTGGTTTTTAAGTTGGCCAAATACACCGCGCTGATCACCGAACCTAAACCTGCAGCGCTCTCAAACCAGCTGAAAGTTTTGGCATCGCCATTAAAAATATCTTTCGCAAAAATGGGCATCAAAGTATTAAAAGGTATAACGAACAAGCTGCTTGCGGTAAGCATCAGGATCATGCTGCTTAAGTCGCTGTCGCCTGATACATATTTGAAACCTTCCTGCAATTCTGTCCAGATGCTTTTTTCTGAACGAATGGGCACTATGGTATCCAGTTTCATCATGAATAAACAGGCAAGCACCGGGATGTAGCTCAAAAAGTTACCAAAGAAACAAACGTCCTCACCAAAAGCGCTCAGTACTATGCCTGCAATGGCTGGGCCCGCAATACGGGCAAGATTGGTCATGGTTGAGTTTAGGGCGATGGCATTAGGCAGATCGGCTTTGTCATCAACCATATCCACCATTAATGATTGGCGGCAGGTAACATCAAAGGCATTTACAATGCCCTGCAACAGGCTTAAGCCAATGATTGCGGGGATATTATAGATCTTGAAAAAGATCATGAAAGCAAAGGCTCCGGCCTGCAGCATGGATACCACCTGGGTGATAACCAAAATGCGGTAACGGTTATGCCTGTCAACAATACTGCCAGCATATGGGGCCAATATCAGGGAGGGGATCAGGCTCACAAAACTTACAATTCCTAATAACAGGGCCGAACCTGTAAGGCGGTAAACCAGCCAGCTTACTGCTGTTTTTTGCATCCATGTGCCAATGAGGGATATTGACTGACCGTAAAAAAACAGCTTAAAATTACGGTACTTTAAAGAGCGAAAGACATTCATTTGTTCAATTCATAACAAAAGCAAATTCAGGGGAGTACTTAATGCAAGACTATTGAATTGTTTTATGATGCAAATATCGCCCATATTGATACATTTGTAAAATAGATTGTTTTAATAGAATTGATAGGTAAAAACGATTGATTATGGAATTACGTCAATTACAGTACTTTGTTAAAGCTGCCGAAACCATGAACTTTACCGAGGCGGCAGCGGCTGTGTTCATTACACAAAGCACACTATCACAACAGATCAAACAGCTGGAAGAGGAACTGGGTATGCTCCTGTTCGACAGGATAGGCAAGCACGTGCGTATAACCGAAGCCGGGCATATATTTTTAACCCATGCCCGCAAAATCCTTAATGATGTACAGCGGAGTAAACAAGCCATCAGCGAGTTGCAAAACGCCACCACCGGCGAGCTGAACCTTGGCGTTTCATACGCTTTTACTTCTTTGTTGTTGCCGGCATTGGCGCCGTTCAGTACCAAATATCCGGGCATCAAGATCTTTATTACTTATGGGAGCCCGGAGGAGCTGGAAAAAAAACTACGACTGGCCGAGCTGGACATGATCCTTGCTTTTCATAATGAAAGTGACGACGAAGACCTGGAAATGCAGGAATTGTTCAGTTCGAGCGTGGTAATGGTAGTTTCTAAAAACAATCCATTGGCCCAACTCAAAAAAGTAAGCCCGGAAGAGCTTGCTAAGCTTGACCTCATCCTGCCGGGAAAAGGGTTCAGTTCGCGCGATTTTATTAATGATCTGTTCAACCGTAAAAAGATAGTACCCAACATCAAAATAGAACTGAACGACGTACATTCATTGCTGGCCCTGGTTGAAAACGGCCATTGGGCAACTATCCTGAACGAAAAAGCCATCATCGGCTGGAATAAAGTAACCGCTATCCCCATCGAATCAAAAGATATCAAACGGCAATCGTATATCCTGTGGCAAAAAGGTGTTTACCGTAAACGTGCGGCTATTTTATTTATTGAGGAATTGATGCGGGTGATGGAGAGTGAGTAATAACATATTCATAATAATATACATTCCCGGGTTTATACGGAATTTATTTGTTGCAATGCTGCTTGGTAGCAATAATTTTATCTCATTGCTTAATTACTTTAAAGACATTTTCATTACCATCCAGCGTTAGGTGCAGCGAATAAACCCCGGTTTTAAAATCTGTAACATCCAGTTGTAATACCCCTGATCGGTTATTGAATTGTTTGTTATACACAGGACGCCCATCGCTTACGGCATATAGTTGTACAGATACGTTGTTTACCAGGGTAAGGCCAATATTTATATTAAGCGTATTTTGGAAGGGCACAGGATATGGACTGATAATGCCCGACAGATTTATTATTTTTTGTACTATGCCCTGGCATTCTTTATCGGTAGTTACACTTAGTTTATTGTTGCCGGCGTTAAGCTGCAAGTTGATACTGCTATTATTCGTGGTATAGTTAGTACCATTAAGGCTGATATTATATACAGCTCCACCTGTAAGCACCAGATTTACTGTTTTCTCCTCCGTGTTCACGGTTGAATATACCGCCAGATCTTTAGGCTCCGTAATCACTAAGTCATAGCATTGCTTATAATTGCCTTGCTCGGCCATGGTAATGCACAAATTGTAGGTGCCGGCGGGCAGGTTATTAAATGCTCCTTCGGTGGTAAATGGCAATGTTTTATTTAAACTGGGTCCGGTAAGCGCGGCGGTATAGCTGAAGGCTTGGGCCGCGCGGATATTAATTGAGCCGTTAGCGCTGCCTTTACAGGTAGCGCTAACCATGGATATGGTAAAGTTAGTAGTGGGTAGGTTAAACTGGATAATGTTATTTTTAAATATTGTAGCATTGTTGCCAAGATAATTTGATACAATTAATTCAGGAGCCTGATCGCCGTCAAGGTCGGCGGCGGCAATAACGCCTGGCTGGTAATTGGTTTTATAATCAACTTTAGTGGCAAGGTTAATAGCGCTTGCTGTGCTTGTATTTTTTAATACCGATATGGTGCTGCTAAGATTTGCAACCGCAATATCGGGCAAACTATCGCCATCCAAATCCGCAACAGCAATTGACGTGGGGCTTGTGCCGGTTGCAAATTCAACCCCTTTAGCGTAGCTGATATTATCTTTGGTACTGGTGTTTTTAAAAATCGATATGGTGTTTGATTTGGTGTTTGGCACAATAATCTCGGGTTTGCCATCATTATCAATATCCATTATAACGGGCCTGTGTGAGTTTTTGCCGGCGTATAACACGGTTGGGAATGTCACCTGAGTAAAAGAGATCCTCCCGATAGTACTTGTGTTTTTGAAAACTGAGATATAGCCATAGTTATCTGAATTTACAAAGCCTGGCAATACAACTACTATATCGGGTTTGCCGTCGCCGTCAATATCAGATAGCTTAACACCCAGCGGATAGCTAACATTAGGAAGTGTCACAGCGTCTTCAAAAAAAGTATAGTTTTTTACAGTGCCTCCGTTTCGGAATAAAGATATATTAGCACCGTTGTTGCCGAAAGATAAAAGATCAGGCCGTCCGTCACCATCAATATCACCCACTGAGGCTTCAAGGGCGTAGTCGGCTGGTTGTATAACTTGCCCATAGGCAAGAAATGAAGTATTGCCCGGTGTACTGCTGTTTTTATAGGTTTGGACGGATACCCCATTAGCGGTCACCAGGTCGGCTTTGCCGTCTCCATCCAAATCGCCGGTGGTTATATATTCACCGCCCCGGTTTTCATTAAAATTGTTTTTGAAAGACAGCGCGTTTTTTGTACTGGTATTGCTTAAAACCGCTGTACCGCCGCCGTTAACTATTACATCAGGCTTGCCATCGTTATCCATATCTTTAACGCTTACCCATGATGCCTGGGTTACACTACCGATATCCTGTTTAACAGCAAATGTAGCTGGGGTAAACGTGTTTTGCGATTTAAAGGTAACATTAAAACCCCCTGACGCATATGCGGTTAACTGGTTTACGGTTACAGTGAGTGGCCCGGCAGTAGCTCCTTCAGGCACTTTCACGGTGAGGGTGCTATTAGTGGAGGTAATTACCGTAGCTGTTACAGCGCCGAAGTAAACTAAATTGTTGGCAGCGGTTGTGCTAAAGTTTTCGCCTTTGATGGTTACTATTGAATTAACATTGCCAAAAAGAGGAGAAAAAGAGTTGATAACCGGTTGCGGTGTAGTATATGTAAACTGGTTAAACGCGGCAGTACCGTTTGGTGTGGTTACAGTGATCGGGCCGGTGGCTCCGGTACCAACTGTTGCGGTAATTGTTGTTGGCGAAACTACTGTAAACGATGCCGCATTGCTGGTGCCGATTTTCACCGATGAGGCGTTGCTAAAGTTATAACCGGTAATAGTTATTACTGTGCCAACACTACCCAGGCTGGGTAATATTGTGTTAACTACCGGGGGGGCTGCCAGGTTGTCGGCGGTTCTGGTACGTACGTAGATGAGGCCATTTGTATAGGCATACACCGGATCACCATTGGGCGCAAAAGCTATAGAATGATTGGTTCCTGAATATGGTATCATCCCATTGCTTCCGGCGTCAACCCATTCACCCTTACTTAATTTAAGCAATTGTCCGTCGGTATAGCTGTTTAACGAATTATACTGTAAAAATGCAAGGTACATTTGCCCGCCCGGGTTAAACAGTAATTTGGGTGTGTTGGCCTGCTTATACGATCCGGTAGGGCCGCCAAAAGCCTGCCAGCTATTATTGGTAAATACGTCAACAACAATTTCTTCCGTGGTGATATCATAAAATGCCATATAAGGTGTACCATCCGGGCCTATTAATAGGTTAATATCCCGTATGGCATCCTGGATAAAGTTTTCGGTTCCAACGGTTGCCCAGGAGGTGCCGTTAAAGCGTTTGGCATTGGGTTTATTAGATAAAATATCTAAATAAGCAACATAGGGTACATTGTTTTTATCAATGGCGATATTAACGTTAGTCACATTATTTGCAGAAAACGCGGCCTTCCCAACATACACCCAGCCCCCGTTGCTGAACTTTTGTACCGATATAAAACCTCCATATTGATTATCGGCATAAGCTATATAGGGCGTGCCGTCTGGCGCGATTGTTATTTTGAAATCGGTACCTCCATATGGGGCAATATTACTTCCTAAATTTACCCAGGCCGTGCCATTATATTTTTTAACCACGCATGAGGATTGGCTCGAGTCCCTGTAAATCACATACGGTGTTCCGTCTGGTGCCAGGTCCATATCCAGGTTTGCCGAAAAAATGCCCGACTGTGATATGGTTGGGGTTCCCGTATATTGCCAGTTGCCCGACACATATTGTTTGACAGATGCTTTACCATTATTAAATGCATCATTAAAGGCCACGTAAGGCACGCCTGTTTTGGCCACTTTCAAAATTACGTTGCTTGATGCCTGGATAGATATGTTACTTGAACCCACGTTTGTCCACTGCCCATTGGTGAAAATTTTCACAATTAGCTTTGATCCCATATTATAATCAGAGTATGTGAGATAGGGTGTGCCGTTTTTGGATATGGCAATGCTGGTATAAGTCGCTTTATTTTCCGGGAGATTGGTAGGGCCCACGCTTGTCCAGTTGCCTCCGCTCAATTTTTTCACTACGGGTTTGTCTTTGTCGCCGGCATCGCAAAAAGTAATGTACGGCGTGCCATCCGGCGCCATAGCCATATTAATATAATTGGCCGCGCCTTTTGAAAGCCCCGCTGGGCTAACTACTGTCCACGCCCCGTTTTTAAACTGCTGCACCACCGCGGCGCTCCCTGCGGTTGAATCCTGGTACGCTACATAAGGCATGCCATCGGCAGTTAGCGCCATGGTAACATTAGTAGCCCCCGTGTTACTAAACCCATTCACGCCAACAAGCTCCCATTTGCCGTTTACCAGTTTTTTTACTGATACCCTATTCTTGTTTTTTATAGCTGCATAGGCTGCGAACAGT
>NZ_DASVOB010000299.1:0-5092 GCF_036383575.1 Mucilaginibacter sp. | reverse complement strand
TCGCCATGAAGCGGATCAACCTCATTACCATCTTTTTACATCTGTTCACGTTTGCGATGGCACAAACTTCGCCACCGACCGATCTGGGCAGTATACAACAGAACTTTAAAAAGCTGAATACACTGGGCAGCGTACTATATATTGCCGCACACCCCGACGATGAAAACACCCGTTTACTGGCCTACCTGGCGCAGGAAAAACATTATCGTACAGGCTACCTGTCGCTCACCCGTGGCGATGGGGGGCAAAACCTGATAGGCAATGAGCAAAGTGAGTTGCTTGGTTTGATCCGCACGCAGGAACTGCTGGCTGCCCGCCGGGTTGACGGCGCGGAGCAATTCTTTACCCGCGCCAATGATTTCGGCTTTTCAAAAGGGCCCGAGGAAACGCTGAAGATCTGGGATAAGGAAAAAGTACTTGGCGATGTAGTTTGGGTGATCCGCAAATTCAGGCCTGATGTAATTATTTGCCGTTTCCCCACAACCGGCGAGGGAGGCCATGGTCATCATACCTCATCAGCCATATTAGCGCAAGAGGCTTTTACAGCCGCTGCCGATCCAACCCGTTACCCTGAACAGTTAAAATACGTAAAGCCATGGCAGGCTAAACGGTTGATGTGGAACACATTCAACTTTGGCAATACCAATACTACTGCCGCCGATCAATTTAAGATCGATGTAGGGGTTTATAATCCCGTATTAGGCAAAAGCTATGGTGAAATAGCCGCCGAAAGCCGCAGTAACCACAAAACCCAGGGCTTTGGTTCGGCCAAACAACGCGGCGAATCATACGAGTTTTTTAAAACCATTTTAGGAGATGCCCCTCAAAACGACCTGATGGATGGCGTTAATACTTCCTGGAAACGGGTTAAAGACGGAGGCGCTATTGCAGCCCTGACAAGTGTGATCAGTCGAAATTTCATCAACGAAGCTCCCGAAAAATCGCTGCCCGCGTTAGTGCAATTGCTAATGAAAGTGGAGAAAGTATCTGATACCTACTGGCGTGAACAAAAAACAAAAGAATTAAACAACCTGATCGCGGCATGTGCTGGTTTATGGTTTGAGGTCTATGCAACAGAACCTACCTATGCACTGGGCGATAAAATGAACCTGCGTGCGCAGGTGATTAACCGCTTTAATTATCGTGTTAAAATAAACAGCATTGATGCTAATGACAGCGCACTGGCATTGCAAAGCAAAGAAATACCGTTTAACCAACTGCAAACTTTTGAAACCACGGCCGCAGCATCTGCATTAACTCAGCCATACTGGTTGGCAGCACCGCACCCAATAGGTGTTTATACCCTTGCCGATAACACGCTTGCCGGCAACCCCGAAAATCCCGATCTGCCAAAAGTTACCTTCCAGTTTATTATTGAGGGAAAACCTATAAATATCGACCGCCGAATTGTATATAAATACGTTGATCCGGTTAGGGGCGAGGTTTATCAGCCCATTGAAATAACGCCGCCGGTAACAGCCAACATTGAAAACAAGGATTATATTTTTAGCGCACAGCAAGCACAAACGGTACTGGTAAAACTGAAAAGCTTTACAAAAGCCAGCGGTACCATCAGCCTGAAACCTGTTGCCAGCTGGAAAATAAGTCCCGAAAAAATTGACTTTACTGATAAGGACAAAAGCGATGAATGGTCAGTAGCATTTACAGTTAGCCCAACCGACACCAAAACCAAAGCAAGCGATCTGGAAGTTGTAGTTAACGCTAATGGCAAACCGTTTTCATTGAGCCTGCTCCGTATCAGGTACGATCACGTGCCGGCTATTACCTTATTCCCACCCGCACAAACGAAGCTTGTTTACCTCGACCTGAAAAACAATGGCAAAAGAATTGGTTACATTGCCGGTGCCGGCGACCAGATGCCCGAGGCCCTGCGCCAGGTAGGTTACGAAGTACACATATTAACTGAAAACGAAGTAACGAATAGCGACTTATCAGGATATGACGCCATTGTTACCGGGGTACGTGCCTACAATGTAAATGATCGCCTTGCGTATCAGCAACCGAAATTAATGGAGTATGTTAAAAACGGTGGTAACCTGGTTGTGCAATACAATAACAACAACGGCATCGTAGTAAAACAAATAGGCCCGTATCCATTTACCGTAGTGAACAGAAGGGTTACCGATGAAAACGCCGAAGTAACAGTTTTAGATCCTCAAAACCCCGTGTTAAACTATCCTAACAAAATAACCAATGCTGATTTCAGCGGTTGGATCCAGGAGCGCGGGCTGTATTTTGTAACCAATATCGATCCGCAGTACAAACCCATTTTTCAGATGCATGACAAAGGAGAAGAGCCTCTTAACGGATCATTAATTGTGGGCGATTATGGCAAGGGCAGGTTTGTTTATACCTCGCTGGCATTTTTCAGGGAACTACCTGCCGGCGTACCGGGAGCTTACAGGTTGTTTATTAACTTATTGAGCAAGCCGAAGTAAGCTAATAAGCAGCACCTGCATGGCAAAGACATCAGGGTCCTCTACGAGAGACCCTGATGGAACATTAAACAAATCGTCATTGCGAGGTACGAAGCAATCCCCAAGAAGCCGAGCGACTATGCAAATCCTCTCTGTAAAGTCGAGGGATTGCTTCGTTCGCAATGACGGTTTATTCTTTATCTTTTCCCATTTTTAACACACAACTATCCGGCAAAAAACATTTTATGTTATCAAAATCGTGTCAATTTCAGCCCGTTAACAATTTTTTAATATAAAACACTTTCAATTACAGTAAATTCTATTTACGTTTGAATTTTTTCTTGATGTAGCTTCAAATAATTTTTTACCCTGAAGCACATGTTACGCGTCGACAGTTCCAAACCATGCCAAATTATTTATGCCATTGCAAAGCATGACTACCTGTCGTATGTTATTGAGCCTCATATTGTTCAGCTCAATCCAAATGGTGAATTTTCATTAACTCATCAGCGTTTATTCTCCAATACAGCCAAAGAGTTTTGTGAGTTTCTGGATGATACTGATATCAAACTGGTCAAACTACTGGAGGAGATGGAGCAGGGCAACGTGATCAAAAGGTATTATAAAAAACCTATCCGCCCGTTTGAGTTTTTCTCAAAGATCTTTAACGAGCAGATGTTTGATATGATCCGCCCGAAGCTGGAAAAACGCATAGCCGAAGCGCTCTCATTACTTTGCGGCAAACAGGTATACCAGATGAGCAAGGAGGGCTATCCCGGCGAGCGCAAGCTGCAACTGGCCACCGAAGCCGCATCGGTACTGTTCCACTTCAGGCGTAATGAGGAAGAGATCAGGTATTTTCCTACCATCAAATACCAGGGCATGCGCATTGAGTTCATGTTTAAAAATGCTGAGATCATTTGCAATCACCCGGCCTGGATGCTGCTTGACGATACCTTGTATTACTTTGATAAAGAGATAGAGGGTAAAAAGCTGCAACCCTTCCTGAACAAACGTTTCATTGCCATCCCAAAATCGTCGGAACAATCATACTTTGAAAAGTTTGTTGCCCCGCTTATTGAAAAGCATAATGTTTACGCCGAAGGTTTTACCATCAATACCGAAAAGTATGATGCCCGCCCTGTGCTTAAACCTATTTATATTGAAGGTGGAACTTCGCAATTACAGCTCTCTTTTAAATATGCAGGCTACATATTTCCGTATGGCGATGGCAGGCATATTTCTGTGCGGATGGAAAAAACCGGCGATGATTACCTGTTTCACCGCATTAAGCGCTCAACCACCTGGGAAAAAGGCAAAATGCAGCAGTTGGAACACCTGGGGCTTAAAGTAGCCTCTTCATTATTCCAAAACCTTGAAGTTGCCGGTCATGAAGATGATGACGATCGCTCATTCTCAGTTTTTGAATGGCTTAACCAGCACCACGATCAGCTTATTGAGCAGGGCTTTGAGCTGGAACAACCTGAAGGGCAAAAACGCTACGTATTTGGCAGTAGTAAAATTGAACTGGAAGTAACCGAAAATAACGACTGGTTTGATATTAATGCCATGGTAAGCTTCGGGCCATACCGGATCCCTTTTATTCAGCTTAAAAATCACATTCTCAATCATAAAAAGGAGTTCACTCTGCCCTCGGGCGAGATAGCCGTGATCCCTGAAAAATGGTTTTCGCAATATGGCAACCTGCTGCACTTTACCGAAGGCAGTAATGAACTCAAGCTTCGCCGTCATCATATTGGCTTGGTCACCGACCTCGCCGAAGGGGAAATGGCAAGCGTTACCATGACCCGCAAACTGCAGAAGCTTACCAATTTTGATGAGCTTGAGGATGCACCAATGCCTGTTAATTTTGAAGGTCATTTGAGGCCTTACCAAAAAGCAGGCTACAACTGGTTCCATTTTTTAAAGCAATATCACTTTGGCGGCTGCCTTGCCGACGATATGGGTTTGGGTAAAACCATCCAAACTTTATCGTTACTACAAAAGCATAAGGAGGATACTGAAAACGCCGGAGGCAAAGCCACTTCGCTGGTGATCATGCCTACTTCGCTGATATATAACTGGCTTAACGAGGCGCGCAAATTTGCACCGCAATTAAGGTTAATGGTGCATACCGGCACCATGCGTTACCGCAGTGCCGAAGTTTTTGCCAATTACGATGTGGTGATCACCACCTATGGTATCAGCCGCATTGATATTGAAATGTTCAAAGATTTCTTTTTTGATTACGTGATCCTGGATGAAAGCCAGAATATCAAAAACCCGTCGTCAAAATCATACCAGGCGGTTAAACAGCTCAAATCTCGCTTTAAGCTGATCCTGAGTGGTACCCCGGTAGAAAACTCGGTTAACGATTTATGGACACAGATGTCGTTCATCAATCCCGGCTTGCTGGGCGCACAACAGTTTTTCCAAAACGAGTTTGTAACCCCGATAGAAAAGAAAAAGGACGAAGATAAGGCCCGCAAACTACAGGCCCTGATCAAGCCTTTTGTGCTGCGCCGTACCAAGGAGCAGGTGGCAACAGAGCTTCCGCCTAAAACCGAAAACCTTTTCTATTCGCAGATGACCGAAGAACAATCATCGGTTTACGAAGAGATAAAATCCGAATACCGGAACGAATTGCTGAAAAG
>NZ_DASVOB010000298.1:0-3405 GCF_036383575.1 Mucilaginibacter sp. | reverse complement strand
CTGCGCCAAGCTGGGCAAGCTCCAAACAGCGGCGCATATATTTTTCATGTTCAAGCATGCTGCAAAAGTAGCTTTTATGTTACTTTGTTGCATGATTACGATTAAGGATGTTTTTGAAGATTACAGGCAGCAGATAAATGGAGTTTACGATATCAATGAAACAGAAGCCATTACGTTGCTTGTTATCGCCGAAGTTACGGGCTTATCAAGGGCGTCCATCAAAGCATTCCCAGAAAGGGAATTAACTACCGAACAGTCGGAACGGATCAGGAACATCCTCACAGAACTAAAAACCGGCAAACCGGTTCAGTACATTATCGGCGTTACCGAGTTTTACGGCTTGCCTTTCAAAGTGAACCCTTATGTGCTGATTCCCCGCCCGGAAACGGAGGAACTGGTTGAATGGATTTTAGAAGATGAAAGGTTAAAGGTGAAAGACGAAAGGTTGTCTTTGTTAGATATAGGTACGGGTAGTGGTTGTATCGCTATCAGCCTTAAAAAGAATTTGGCCGATGCCGAGGTATCGGCAATAGATATATCTGAGGGGGCCTTGCAAACGGCCAAGCAGAATGCAGCGCTAAATGAGGTAGATGTTAATTTTATTCAGGCTGATATCTTGAATATCAAACCGGGTAATGAAAGCGCTCAATATAATATCATTGTAAGCAATCCGCCCTATGTTACTCTTGATGATAAAAAGCAGATGCACAGCAATGTGACTGATTTTGAACCACACACAGCATTGTTTGTTCCCGAACATGATCCGTTGATATTTTACCGGGCTATCGCCGATTTTGCTTTGAATAACTCGATTGCCGGTGGCTTACTTTACTTTGAGATCAATGAAAACCTTGGTAAAGAAACAGTGGAGCTATTAGCAAGTAAAGGATTTAAAAACATAGCGTTAAGAAAAGACATGAGCGGTAGGGACAGGATGATAAAAGCACAACTTTAATCATCACAGCTTATCGCTTACTACTCCTTCAAACTTATAATAGTTACTGTAAAACAGCCAGTAAGCTATACCGAGGTTTAATGGGATAAGCATCCAAAGCAGCTTAAACATAATGATCCAGAACAGTACTATAAATAAACCCAGGATCCATTGCAGGTATTTATCCATATTAAGCCCGAACCAATAAAGCAGGCAGTGGAACAGCATTGCTGTGCTCAAAGCTAACAGTAACAACTCCGCGGCCATCAAGGGGGTAAATCTGCTGAACAGCCAGATGCTTTCGGGGATCAGTAAAAAGAAATAAACACCTGCAAAATTCAGAAAGAGCCTGTGCCTGCTGTAAGGTAAATTTCGTGAGAAACCTAATCCGTTCTCTTCAAACTTTCGCCCTTCAAATATCAAAACAATATGTGCCGTGACTACAGCAAGTATGGCAATGCCGGCCACTCGTACATCTGTTTTAACATCGGCAAATACATAAAACACACCGGTAATGATAAGCCATGACAATGCCTTGGTGATCAGGTATGGCACTTTGCGTTTATCAAACAGGTGGTAAATATAAAGGCTGAAATAAGGTTTGCGCCATTTGCTGCTTAGCTTTAATAATAACGACTGACTGCTACCATCAACAAGACGGGTGATCTGTTTTATATAAATAACCGCGCTTAAATAGCTTAATGTTATTAAATACAACAAAATACAAACTGGCAATACATAATAATGGTTAGCAAAGCCAACGCAAATTGTTATAACCGCATAAGCTATTATTGGAGATAATATAGCTGCCTGTACCCCAAACCAGCTTTTAAATTGTTTCTCCCTGCTCAGAGAATTACTGCTGTAAAATAAAAAATGCTGACCCGCGGCAAAGATCTGCCCTGATACATAATGCCAGCTTTTAATGGCATAAATCAACCAAGCCGCAAATACCAGCGCCATCACTACCGAATTACTATCCATAGCCAGCATTAGGGCTTTATGATAACCTATTAAATATTGAGGTGGCACAACACCAACCATCGCCAGAAATATAAAAAACAAAATTCCGGCATGCACCCGGAAAAAACCGCCCGCGAATATTTTTAACAATACATTGGTTAGCGGTTTCATTAGCTGATAAACTTTAGGGTTTGATCTTCAACTAATAATTCGCCCGATACGGGCAATGAGCCATCCTCCAGTATTTGGTGCGATGATAAAAGGAAGCTGGTTCCCCCCTGCTCATGCCTTTCCCTGATCCAGGTATTTAATACTGCTAATGAAGCCGTATCAATGGTGATCAGCGGTTCGTCAAGCAGGATCAATTTGGGTTTGCCTAAAAAGGCAAGTAATAAGGAAAGCTTTTTCATCATACCGCTGCTGTAGGTACCCACCGGGCGCCCCACAAAGCTTTGCATGCCCATGCTTTTGATATAATCCTCCTCCTGCCCTGCTGGTGCATCTTTGGCATCGGCAAACAGGGCGATCATTTCCGCGCCAGTCAAAAAATCAGGAAATACAGGTTCAGCTTCGGCAAAGTTTACCAGCTTACGGTAAGCTACGGGTTGTTTTTTGATGCTAACGGTGTTGTCAATCAAAATGTCGCCATCAAATGCCAGGATCCCGGCAATAGATTTTAGCAGGGTGCTTTTACCGGAACCGTTTACACCTTTAATCCAGTAAATACCGGCCTGTAATTGCAGGTTTTCAATTTTTAAAGCCGGGTAATTACCGTATGATTTTGTAAAATTTTGAAATTGCAGCATTGTTGGTTTGATAACAAAATGAACCTGTTGTTACACAAAAAGAGACGCCTTAAATGCGTCTCTAAATTAATTATCCCAATAAATCCGAAATCAAAAATCCCAATGCCGAAATTACAGTGCTGCTCCTTCAATCAGCGCGCTGTAAAACTCGCCAACATCCATTCCTGCGGCACGTACCTGCTGCGGAATTAAACTTGCAGCTGACTGCCCCGGCGTTGTATTGATCTCAATAAAATAAAAATCATTACTGCCCTCCAGCAAAATGAAATCGATCCTGGCCATTCCGCGACAATTAAGGCGGGTATACACCTCGGTAACTATACCTCCAATTTCCTGAACCTTTTCGGCGGATAGGTCGGCGGGGGTGATTTCCTGGGTTACGCCTGAGGTGTATTTAGCCTCGTAGTCAAAGAAATCTTTCGAAGTGATGATCTCCGTAGCCGGCAACACTTTTATTTTGCCGTGCAAACGGGCTATACCAATACTAAACTCACGACCTTTAATAAATTCTTCAACCAGCACCTGTGCATCTTCCTGGAACGCTCTGTTCAGCGCTTCGGGTAAACCGGCTATGTTTTGCACTTTGCTCATACCCACGCTGCTTCCGCCGTTATTGGGCTTAACAAACAGCGGAAATTTTAAATTAGCCGCTATGGTAGCAACGTCATGCACATCGCGCTCAAATAAACGCATGGAATGTGC
>NZ_DASVOB010000297.1:0-6041 GCF_036383575.1 Mucilaginibacter sp. | reverse complement strand
TATGAGCTATATTTTCAACTCCCGCGTAAGCATTATAACGGATCACAGGTTTGCCTGTATTACCTCTTTTCGTGGTTATCAGGATTACACCATTTGAGCCGTTGGTACCGTAAATTGCAACAGCAGAGGCATCTTTAAGTACCTCCATCGATGCAATATCATTAGGATTAATATCATTTAATGACCCACCGCTTTTGCTGAGCGGAATACCGTCAACAACCACATACGGGCCGGTACCGGCATTGATCGAATTTTGGCCTCTCACACCTGCCAATGGTTGAGCTCCGGGCACAGAAGAGGAAGTTGTAATATTAACACCAGCAACAGCACCTTCGAGTGCCTGCAATACGTTAGTTACCGGCAATTGTGATAACCGCGCTTTAGGCACCGACACGACAGAACCTGTAACATCCGAACGTTTTTGAGTACCGTAACCTACAACCACTACCTCGTTAAGCTGCTTGTTATTGTCCTCAAGTACTATGTTCAGCGTGGTTGTGTTTTTAGTAACTACTATGGTTTTAGGAACCATGCTCACAAACGAGATCCTTAGCGTAGAGCCTTCGGTTACTTCAATTTTAAAAGCACCGTTAACATCGGTTGTGGTTGACTGGGTTGTACCCTGAATGTTCACCGTTGCACCCGGTAAGGCGCTACCTGTGGCATCCTTTACAACGCCTTTTACATTAATTTTTGTTTGCGCATTTGCTATTTGAGTTATGCCCAGCAGCATGATCATCAAAAGCCATACGGAAAAACTGTTTAAATGAGTAAATCTATATTTCATAATTTAATTGGTTATTGGGTTTATTTAATTTGGAATTTTGGAGCGTGACCTGTGCTTATCCGGGGCGGTTTAACACCACAGCGCATGCTACCCAATTGCGCGTTTTTGAAATTTTCATTGCATTAATTTTTAGTTTATGAATTGCCGGCAATAAAATATTGGTATTGATTATTGCCTGTCGGTTGAAACGAAATAAGCGGAATTTGGCAATACGAGAGAGGGGTAAAACTATAAATTACCGGGGTCAAAACATACAAAAACACCTCCTTTTGATAGTTTTTGTAGAATACGCGAGAAAATAAGTGTCAAATTCACTCTTATTTTATTTCAGCACGCTTTCCTGGTGATGACATATCATCCCAATAAAGGCGGCCCTATTTGGAAGAGTTTTTTTCAAACTCGTTCATACGATACGAAATTTGAAAACTGGCGCGGTGTTTTTTGATAAAATCTGAGGGGTTGATGCCGTATTGTTTAAAGAATTGCTCGCGAAAGTATTTCACATCGCTGAAGCCAACCTGGAACGCGGCTTCGTTAACATTGCAATTGGTTTGGATGAGTAATTCGGCAGCTTTACGCAGGCGGACGAACCGGATAAAATTATTAACCGACTGCCCGGTAATATTTTTAAGGCGTTTAAATAAGGTTGCATAGCTGATACCGATCTCCTTGGCCAGCACATATACATCAAACTTATCGTCGGTAAAGTAGTGTTCGATCACTGAAATACAATTATTGAGAAAGTCCTTGTTTTCCTGCGAGATACTGCGGCCGGTACTTTTTTTGGTAACCTCTTTATAAAAATAGTTTTGAAGCTCGGTTTTATTGCGCAACACACTTTTTACCCGTGCAATAAGCAATTCTTTATCAAAAGGCTTACGTAAAAAATCGATAGCCCCTTCTTCAATGCTCTTCAGCATGATATCGGGCGTGGTATCGCCGGTTAACAGGATAACGGGGATATGGCTTATGGCCTGGTCTTCCTTTACGATCCGGCACAGGTCAAGCCCGCTGATCCCGTCCATAACTATGTCGCTTATAATTACGTCGGGCATGTGTTTTTTTATCAGCTCGAGGCCTGTTGCGCCATTTTGGGCCTCAATAACATTATACCCGGGCGTAAAGATCTTTCTAATATATGAACGGATCTGATCATTATCATCAATCACCACAAGGGTATGCCTGGCCGAACTGAATAGCTCCAACGCAGCCAGGTCTCCCTCTTCTGCCACTATCGCTTTGTTGTCATCATCAATAAGCTCATTTACATAAGTATAATCCGGTACAACATCCTCAACTATCGTATCCCCGGAAAAATGGGCCTTACCCTTTGGCATTGCAAGCACAAATGTGGTACCGCCATCAGGATTATTGGAATAACTGATATTACCCTTATGGCTTTCAATAAAAACCTTAACCAGGTATAAGCCTATCCCAAAACCTTTGCGGAAATAGTTTTTATCCTTTGCCTGGTAAAATTTATCGAACAGCCTGTCGCCGGCCTCTGCATTTATACCTATACCGTTATCCATTATTTTAAAATATACATGAACATCGTCCTGTTCAATGATGATATGGATAGTGCCGCGGTCGGGTGTAAATTTTATGGCATTTGAGATCAGGTTGAACAGGGCTATCTCAATCTTCTCCAGGTCGCCGTACACTTCAATGCTTTCTGACCTGCTCTCGAGGGTATAATTAAGCTGTTTAATTTTTGCCTGCTGAATAAAGCATGAATAAACCTCATTACATAAGCTCACAAAATTCAGTTTGCTCACTTTAAGCGATGCATTTTCGCTTTCGGTTTTCCGGAAAAGTAATAGGTGATCAACCAAACCAAGTAAGCGGCGTGCATTGCGGTATATGGTGCTCAGTTCTTCCGTATTCCCCTTGTTTTGATTAAGAAGGTCCTTGATAGGATTAATGATAAGCGTTAACGGCGTCCTGAACTCGTGCGATACGTTGGTAAAAAAAGTTAGCTTCTTTTCATTAAGCTCTTTTTCCTTTTCCACCTGCAAATTGGCCAGCTTTACTTTAAACCTGAGCTTAGCCTGGTTTACCCTGTAGTTGTAAAACGCATAAGCTATAACAAACACCACCGACAGATAAATTATGTAAGCCCACCAGGTACGGTACCAGGGCGGTAAAACAACAATTTTAATGGAAATGGGCGCAGCCGTCCATCGGCCTTCTGTATTGGTAGCCCTGATCCTGAGGGTATAAGTGCCTTCATTTAACCGTGAAAAATAGGCCGACTTTAGCTTACCTACATAGTTCCACCCATGGTCCCAGCCTTCAAGATAATATGCGTAGGAGATCTTATCAGGAAATGAATATTCAAGCGCGGTATAGCTGATATTTAAGGTAGCTTCACTAAACGGAATGGTCACTTTTTTCAATTCGTTTAACGGCAGCTTTTGTGTATATGCGCTACCCAGCTCAATTGATGCATTATTTATTTTAAAATCAGAAAGCATTAACCTGGGCTGATGAACGTAAGACGCAATACTATCAGGCGAGAAAAGGTTAAACCCTTTTATACCGCCAAAAAGCATTTTACCCGATGCCAGCTTTAGCGCCGCGTTATAATTAAACTGGTTACTTTGCAGCCCATCTGATGCATTATAATTGGTGATCTTTTTTGTTGTTACATTAAAGTTAGAAAGGCCATTATAACTACTGCACCATAAATTCCCGCTGTTATCTATCAGGATGTTCAAGATCGTATTGCTGGGTAGCCCGGCCGATTCCGTGTATCTTTTATATTGATGAGTATTGGTATCATATTGAAGCAATCCCCCGCCTTCGGTGCCAACCCAGAAATTGTGCTTATTATCTTCGGTAATAGCCCGGATGGCCTGGCCAATAAAGTAAACCTGGTGCTTTTTATTTTGAATATCAATTTTTATGAGACTGTTGTAGTTGCCTGCCCATAGGTTGCCGGCATGATCTTCAAAAAGCGCATGGATATTTACCAGGCTTTTATCAAAAAGCTCAAACTGATCTTTAGCTCGATTGTACAAAAATAAAGCACCTCCCCAGGTGCTGCCTGCCCACAAACGGTGCTGCGAATCTTCGTAAAGCTTCCAAAAATTCCGCTCCTCCTTTTTATCTACCGGGTTGTAGCAACTGTAATGTTTAAACTGCCGGGTAGCATTATCAAAGGCATCAATACCACCATTAAAGGTAGCCACCCATATTTTGTTGGTATAATCGTTTAAAATACTTACAACAAAATTACTGCTGATAGATCCCGGAGCATTTTGATGCACATAGGGAGTAAAGGTATTTGTTTTGGTATCCCAATAATTTAACCCGCCGCCATCGGTACCAACCCAAACATTATGTAGCTTATCCTCACAAAACGACAGGATAAAATTATTGATAACGCTGTTTTTATTAAAAGCGTCATGTGCAAACAAATGGAACGATGCCGGCTTACGGTCAATGATGTTCACGCCCCCGCGCAGGGTTGCTATCCATATCCGGGATTCATCATCTTCATAAACAGCGTCAACGGCACCGCTGCGTAGGCTATTGGGCGTTTCACCTGCAGTGATATAAGTAATATTGCCCACCGCCGGTTCCCAAACTTTGATCCCTCCACCATTTGTGGTAACCCAGATATCTCCGTTTTTTGTTGTGGCAAGGCTAAAAATGCTGTTATTTATTAATTTGTTAAGCCCTATGTCAAGCTTTATGGTTTTCAGCGTAAGCGGATCGTACATAAACAACTCGTTGCCCACCCCTGCAATCACTTTGCCCTTTCCATCAATAGTTATACTCCCCGCATTCGCCAATTCGGGCGCTACAATTTTTATCTTATCGGTTGCTACATCGTATCTGCCAAGCCCGGCCCCACTTACCAGTACCCATATGGTTCCCTGCTTATCCATCCGGGCGGCAAGTGTATTGAACCGCTGTTTGTTGACATCATATAGGATCTCTTTACCAATAGTATCTGTTTTTCCAAATTTCAGGAAACCATACGTACCATTAGTGGCAAAAATATTGCCTGACTTATCAGCTACTATTTCATTGATGTTAAACCCGATCTTAACAGGCTGATGTTTTTCATTATAACAATAAAGTGCATGAAAGCGGGAATCGGCATAATCAAAAAACATGAGGCCTTTTTCAGTTCCCACATATATGCGCCCGCCGCGGGCATTAATGGATTTAATGTGGTTATTAACCAGCGAGTTTTTGTCCCCCCAGATATTCCGGAAAACCTTAAATGTATAACCATCATAACGGTTAAGACCGTCATAGGTCCCCATCCACATAAAGCCATATTGATCCTGAGTAATACAGGTTACCGCGTTATTTGAAAGGCCGTCTTCGATACCTAAATATCTAACCGGAAAACCCGGGCCTTTTGCTGAGGTTATTAACGAATAACATAAAAAAGGAATAAGCAATAAAGCCTTTAGTCGCTCAAACATTAGCCGGATAATCAATAACTGGTTAAGTCCAAAGGTATCAAAATGAAACAGGCTTTCATTCGCAGATTTTATCCTTTTTTGATAAGGCATAAATAACAAAAGCCTATCAAAAGACATAACGAAAATAACACCCATATTGGCGACAAATAATTAACATTTAATTATATTTGAGATATTATAAACCGGTTCTTAATAAACATTTATTGTATACGGCCATCATCCCTAAAATTGGGAATGCTGTAACTCCACGTATTTAAATTGTGCGGTTATAGCAGGTCATACTTATTTATTAAAAGCATTTGATTAAACATTTACCTGCATTGACTAAGTATTTATTTGTTTTTTATTTGTGCCTGTGGGCGCTTAATCTACATGCGCAAAATGTACTAAGCATTGATAAAAGCGTTCAGCAACATAAGTTTACCCTAAACGAAGTAAATTACCTGCAAGACAGCACCGGGAAGCTAACATTCCAGGATATACAGGCAATGAGCTCCTCCTTCTCCGAAAACAGCTCATACTATCCCAGCAATCACCATAAAAACTCTACTTACTGGTTCCGTGTGCGGATGTATTTCAACCAGCCGATAAGCGGCAACAGCATCATTGAGCTGTTTGATCAAACAACTGATGAAGTAACGGCTTATATGCCTGATGCAACGGGCGGGTATATCAAAAGTGAATCGGGCGCTAACCTTGATTTTAGCAGCAGGCTTTTTCACCATAAAAACTTCGAATTTCTGATCGGGGATACCCAAGCAGGTTATCGTACCTATTATTTCAAGATAAAATCGCATAATGCGGTAAAC
>NZ_DASVOB010000296.1:0-2059 GCF_036383575.1 Mucilaginibacter sp. | reverse complement strand
TGTAACTACAAATGATGAATTATATGACCAGCGATGGATCAACCTTTTATCAATGAAAAATAAGATAAGAGACGAAGATATAGATAAGCTTAGCGTTGATAAAAGCCAGTGGCCTGCCATTAAGAAAGAAACTGTAGACGGCTATTACGCCGATTTTAAAGAGGTTGTGAATAAAGCCAGGCAAAAGCAATAAAGAGTATCGTTTTTAAGCAGCTATTTAGGAGTTGTTTATTTTGATTGGAGAGTTTAATTTTATCTTTCTTGTAACTTGCTTTATCAATGAAAAGGCAAAAAATACATCACTCAATACTACTTGTATGCCTTTTGATGCTGCCCGTGGTCTTTGCTTTTTCCATGCGCCCCTCCGGCAAATACAATCTTGATTTTTTTACTACCCATAACCAATTTTACCTGTGCGATTCGGCATTTACCGGTACCACTGGCGACACTACCTTTTGGAACAGCGATGCCCAAAATGCCCGCTTAGGTACTACCGAAGATATCATCGGCATAAAAATAGCCAGTTATGGCCACGTACGGGCCGAACTTAATGTGCTCAACACAGCCGATACCGAAAAAGACTTCAGTAAATACGACCATGTTGTTGAGGGCAGTGTAAAACTAAGCTCAGGTATTATGGAGATTCTGAATTTTCCGGATACCAAAATTATCCTGAAAGCCATTGTCACCCCGGCAAGATATCGCGTACGCATTTATTCGTATGCGGTAAAAAACGTGAACCCCGATGAGGATGAAGGCACCGATCATTATAAGATCACCCTTTGGCCGGGGGAAGACAGGGAAAGGAAAGTGTTGAAAGCCTATAAGGCAGACTAAGCCCTTTTCCATGGCTTCATGTCTGCCTGTAACGATGTCAATTTATTATAAGCTATTTATCATTTATCATGATTGGATTTCCCCCTTTCCCTCCGCCAATAATGATCACCTTGGCGTTGGGCGAAAGCGCAATTTCTTTTTGGGCCTTTATGGGTTCATATTGCAGCTGTTTGTCTGATAAGCCGGTTGAAAGGATCCTCTGATAATCGGCAATACCTTGTGCTTCCACTCGTTTACGCTCAGCTTCCTGGCGTTCTTTTTGCAGTACGAACTCCATCTTCTGAGCGTCCTGCTCGGCATTGATCTTTGATTCGATGCTGGCCCGTACCGAGGCCGGCAGGGTAATGTTACGCACCAGGATCTGCTGCAGTTCCAGTCCGCGTTTTTCAAAGCTTGCGGTAATGTAGCGATTTATTTTATCCTGGAACTCCTGCCGCTTGGTCGAATACAGGTCGACGGCAGCATAGGCTACCGCATTATCACGAATTGCCGTGCGCGAAACAGGACGAACGATCTTATCTACATAGTTTTCGCCAATGTTCTGCATAATGTAAGGGGCTCTGTCGGGTTTTACCTTATATAGCACAGAGAGATCGATAGTGACCTCGAGCCCATCAGATGAAAGTACACGGATAGCATCATCACCTTCCTTTTGGCCTTCGTTGTTCACCGCGCTCATAGTGTAGGTTTGGGTTTGAACATCAAAGGTGGTGATTTCTACAACCGGGTTTATGATATGCAAACCGCTTTCAAGCACCTGGTCCTGCACCTTACCAAAAAGGGTTTGAACTCCTACTTTACCCGGCTCAATAACTTTAAATATATTGAGTAACAAGCCAAGTACCACCATGGCTATACCTACCGCGGTTACCACGCCATTAAAGCGGCCGGCCGGTTCGGGTGAACGTTTGAGCACTATACCCACAATGAGTACAATAACTCCTAATACTGCTATAAACATGCAATGAAGTTAAGCTTTTTTTGCATGCTGCAAGCTTATTATAAAAGAATGTTTTTTAGGGGATTAAGGCTGTTATTGCCGGAAATTAGATGGATGCGAAAGGGGGGGTATTTTTTTTGCCGACTTAGCATAACGGCACAAGTTAGCCGGCGCTTATTCCCTTTACACAAAACTTGCGCCATTAGAAGTAGGGAAGACTTACGAAGTTTTTGAAACTTCGTAAGTCTTATTTAATACACTTTCCCTGGCGCAAGTTTTGTG
>NZ_DASVOB010000295.1:0-5914 GCF_036383575.1 Mucilaginibacter sp. | reverse complement strand
GGCTCAGGCATACCTGATGATAAGATCACCAATATAGGCGGTGCCAGCGCATACAGTGTGACATCAGCCCGTTACCAGTGGACACAGATCTCATACCTTGCCCGTTTGCAATATGCCTATGCCGATAGATATTTATTATCTGCAACCATTAGGAGAGACGGTTCGTCGCGTTTTGGAGATAACAATAAATGGGGCAACTTCCCATCAGTAACCGGCGGGTATATCCTAAGTAAAGAATCCTTCTTCCCCGAAAACAAGGTGCTCACCTTTGCCAAGATCCGGGCCAGCTGGGGATCGGCGGGTAACAACCAGATAGGCTCATACAGTTCAAAAGCGTTGATCGGTTCGGCATCTACGAATGGCGCGAATGATTACAATTACAATTATGTTTTCGGCAATACGTTAAGTCCTGGTTTCGCGGCAACCACTACAGCCAATAACAACCTTACCTGGGAAACCAAAAACTCAACAGACCTTGGTATCGACCTTGCTTTTTTTCAAAAATTCAACCTCGTTGCCGATTATTATAAAAGCACTACCAAAAATCTGTTGCTTAACGTGCCTATTCCTGAGCAATCGGGTTTTACAAACTCTATCCAAAATATAGGCAAAGTAACCAACCATGGTTTCGAGTTCGAGCTTTCGGGTAATAACCTTAATGTAGGGCCATTCAGGATTGGTTTTAATGCCAACCTGGCTACAAACGTAAATAAAGTATTGGCTTTAGCTCCCGGGCAAACGCAAATAATACAGGGGCCTGCAAGCAATTTTATTACGAAGGTAGGTGGCCCGGTTGCCGCCATGTACGGCTATAACATAACCGGTATTTATAAAACGCAGGGTGAAATAGACAACAGTCCGCATTTGGCCGGTACATTAACAGGCGATTACAAAGTAGCGGATACCAATAACGATGGCGTAATTGACAGCCGCGACCAGGTATCGTACGGAACTTACAGCCCGAAATTCAGCTATGGCTTTGGTGCCAATATCGCCTACAAAGGTTTTGAATTTAATGTGGCTTTTAACGGGATTTATGGCCGCAAAATTTATGATAACGGCCTGGCCACGCTTGATGATTCGGGCGAAGGTTTTTCGATGCCGAGCGTTTATTATTTTGAAAATAGGTATCACCCGGTTGATAATCCTAACGGTACTTACGCGCAGCCAAACCTGGGTAACCTTTCATCGGCAAGGAGGTTAACCCGTGCGGCAAGCATTTTTTATTATAAAGGCGATTATTTACGCTTACGAAACGCGCAATTGGCCTATAACCTGCCCGAGGCGTTAACTTCAAAAGTTAAAATAAGCCATATCCGTGTGTATTGTACAGCCAATAACCTGTTTACCTGGACAACATTCAGGGGTTATAACCCTGATGCTACCAGCGGCAATGTGCTTACCGATGGTTTATCAAACGCGAATTACCCGGTTGCCCGCTCGTTCATTTTTGGTGCCAACGTTACATTTTAATTGTTACAAACATGAAAACCAAACACATCATTATATTAGCGGCGATGCTGTCGGCAATTGCCTCATCCTGCAAAAAGGAACTTTATCAAAACCCACTTTCATCCAAAGACCTGGGTAAGTTTATAACCAACCAGGCCGAAACCGAAGAATATGTTACCTCTGTTTATGGTACTTTGCAATCAACTGGGCTTTATGGTTTGTACCTGCCGGCCTTTGCCGAGATCCCTTCGGATAACACCTTCGACCAAGTACCATCAAACGATAGCGGCAACTATGGTCAGCTCGACCAGTTTACAACCATACCACCCAATGATATTGTTGAAACAACCTGGCGCGATTCGTACCAGGCTATTCAAAAGGCCAACGTGGTATTGAACCGGATAGATAAGATCACTTATACCGATCCTGCCCTAAAACAGGCCCGTAAAGGCGAAATGTTATTTATCAGGGCATTGCTATACTTTAATATGGTGAGGTTATACGGCGATGTGCCGCTGGTAATAACAGAAACTACCAATCCTAACCAGTATTTCGGCCTTGGCCGCCAACCGGTAGCCAAAGTTTATGATCAGATCAAGGCCGACCTTAATGCAGCTATTCCACTGTTGCCAGATGCCGCTGCCCAGCCCGGAAGAGTTGTTAAAACCGCTGCCGAAGGCTTATTGGGCAAGGTTTATCTTACACTAAAAGATTATGCCAACGCCGAAACCCAATTACAGGCGGTTGTTAATTCGGGCAGGCACGTTTTAATGGCCAAACCGCAGGATGTTTTCGCGGTGAGCAACGAAAACAACAAGGAGATCATTTTCGCGGTCCAGTTTACATCGGGCCTAAATGGTAATTCTGAAGGGAGTATCATGTTTCAGCAATTTAGTCCATCGGCTACAGTAACCGGTGCAAAGGGCCACAACCTGCCAACTTTAAGCCTGTACAATCTTTATACTGCGGGCGATCTTCGCAAAGGCGTGTATGTAACCTTGGCACCCACCGGAGCGCCATTTGATAACAAGCTGACAGCGCCAACCACCATTATTACCGATGGGCCAAGCGATTTTGTGGTTTTGCGCTACGCGGATGTACTACTGATGCTGGCCGAAGTTGAAAACGAGTTAGGTAATACCACACCGGCTGCAACGTATTTAAACACTATCCGCAGCAGGGCAGGTTTAGGTAATACCACCGCGGCCAGCCAGGCAGATCTGCGAGATGCTATCGCATTAGAACGCAGGCTGGAATTGATTGGCGAAGGTCACCGCTGGTTCGATCTGTTGCGCACCGGCACCGCTATTACCGTAATGAACAAATGGTTTAAGGATAATAATATCCTGATCACGATAGATCAGCATAATTTGCTGATGCCGGTTCCTCAATCACAGATCAATACTGATCCGGCCATCAAACAAAACCCCGGCTATTAATTTTAACAGCGGGTTAGCTTAATCGGTAACCCGCTTTATAAAAAACTATATGAAGAAATTAGTTTTAGTGCTTCTTTCTGTGTTTTGGATGATAGAGGGTTATGCTCAGCAAAAAGCAATAAATGAGCATTTACCCGCCTGGCAGGATGGGCAATTGGATATCCATTTTATCAACACAGGACGCGGCAATTCAAGCTTCCTTGTTTTTCCGGATGGCACCACCATGCTCATCGACGCCGGTGATATGAATGCCAATGAATTTGAAAGCACCAACGCACCGTTGAAAATCCCACCTGCTTTACCGGATAGTTCATTAAGACCCGGGCAATGGATCGCGGCTTATATAAAACAGGTAATGCCAGCGGGCAGACAGCCTGCTATTGATTATGCCTTGATCACGCATTTTCATGGAGATCATTATGGCAATATCGAGAAAAACAGTCCGAAAGCAGCTAACGGAGCTTATCAGCTATCGGGGTTGACTGATATGGGAGATGTTATTCCTATTAAAAATATGCTGGATAGGGGCCGTACCTATCCTGTGGATCTGTTAACCTATTATCGAGATAACGCCACCTTTAATAATTACTTGGCGTTTGTGAAATATCAATCGGCAAAAAAGGGAATGAAGTATGCTGCGCTAAAACCGGGGAGTAAAAGCCAGTTTGTGTTGCTTATTCATCCCGAATTATATCCCGGTTTTCAAGTGCGGAATATCAAATCAAATGCCGATATCTGGTCAGGAAAAGGAGAGGGGACAAACCTCTGTTTTACAACCGGGCAATTGTTGGAAAACGGAAAGTTTAATGAGAATCCGCTCAGCAATGCCATCAAAATAAGCTATGGCCCTTTTACTTATTATGCAGGCGGCGATAATACCGGGTATGAAGGCAGCAATTACCCTGGCAGGCGGGATATGGAAACCCCAATGGCAAAAGTAATCGGCCGTGTAGATGCCCTTACACTAAACCACCATGGCAACCGCGATGCCAGCAACGATGCTTTCCTGAGAACCCTCGCCCCGAAAGTTGCCGTTGAACAGAGCTGGTGCTCGGATCAACCAGGACAGGAAGTGGCTTTCCGGTTAATGGAAAAAACGGCAACGGGTGATAATACGGATGTATTTGACACCTATATGCAGCCGGAAACTAAAACCTACCTCGGCTTTTGGATTGCAAAAGGATTCAAAAGCTTTGAGGGGCATGTGCTTATCCGCGTATCAAAAGGAGGTGAAAATTATTCGGTTTTTGTATTGGATGATAAAAGCCCCGTAATTAAAGTAAAACAAGTATTTGGCCCTTATTTAACACATCAAAAAGAATAACATGTACTCAAAAAAGATAAAAGTTCTTGCAGTTATTGCTTCGGTAGTTTTAATGTATTGCACGACAGCTTATGCTCAAACCACAAGAGCCGATAGTCTTGTTAAACAATTGCATCAGCCATTTGATAAACACATTATGGTGGCCGCCCACCGTGGCGACTGGCGCGATGCCCCCGAAAACTCGTTGCTTGCGTTTAAATATGCTATAACCATTGGGGTAGATATTATTGAACTCGACCTAAATAAAACCAAAGATGGCGTAGTGGTTATTATGCACGATCAAACTATCGACCGCACAACGGATGGCAAAGGAAGCCCCGGCGACTATACACTGGCCGAATTAAAGAAGTTTCATTTAAAAAATGGATTAGGCCGGGTTACTGTAAATACTATACCTACCCTTCAGGAAGTAATGGAATTGATAAAAGGAAAAATTTTGGTAAATCTTGACAAAAGCTATCCTTATTATAATGAAGCGTACAAAATTTTAAAAGCTACCGGCACTTTAAACCAAGCTATTTTTAAAACAACGGAGAGCTATGAGGTAGTAAGGAAGCAATATCCTGCAATTATTGACAGTGTTACGTTTATGGCAGTTATTGATTTGGATAAGCCCGGCGCAAAGCTATCGATAGAAAATTATCAACGCCATATTAAACCGGTAGCTTTTGAATTGAATTTTGGTACCGATACCTCGGCTATTCTTAAAAATAACCAATTCATTAACCGTAATGGCTCCCGTATCTGGATCAATTCACTATGGGCGAGCCTGAATGCCGGGCACGATGATGATACAGCTATTGATTTAGGAAATACTAAAGACAGTTGGGACTGGATCATTACGCATGGAGCCACAATTATACAAACTGACAGGCCGAGGGAGTTACTTGAATATCTACGAAGCCGCAACCTGCATTTTTAAAAAGCGATTTGGAAAGAATTTATCTATCAATAAGTTCTGGGAAACGCCATTAATGATGAATATAGAGTGATTTATGAAACTATTATACATAAGTAAGTAGTAACACCGCCGGGTTGATGCGATAAATAGGTATCAACCCGGCACTATGTAATTTACTGTACATAAATACGATGATAACTTAATATTATGTTAACCCCATGAGTTGTCAAGCCTGTTTATTTTTGCCCGGGTTTGTTTGGTTTAGCATGTCGAAGGTAGTTAAGGATTTATCAGATCGTTTATTATGGGAGAAATATCAAAGCGGTGATACCAGCGCTTTTGATGTTTTATTTAAACGTTATCATGATCCCATCTTTAACTATGCGCTGAAAAACTTGCCAGATAGAGAAATAGCAGAAGAGCTTACTTTAGATGTGATGCTAAGGCTCTGGCAAAAAAAAGGTGATCTGATTATAGAAACAGATCTTCGCTCGTACCTTTTTCGCTCCATCAAAAACGCCATTTATAACTACTACCGCAAAAAAATCCTGAGCACTATTCCTATTGATCTGTTGACCTTACAGGATACCCCTGTTGGCGGTGCTACTGATGATAAATTGAAATACGTTGAACTGGAAAAGATCTATCATCAAAAACTAAACGAGCTTAGTCCACAACGCCAAAAGATTTTCAGGATGAGCCGGGAACGGAACATGACCTACGCGCAGATAGCCGAAGAAACAGGTCTTTCGGTTAATACCATCGAAAATTATATGGTGATTACTTTACGCATATTAC
>NZ_DASVOB010000294.1:0-2673 GCF_036383575.1 Mucilaginibacter sp. | reverse complement strand
AAGTGTTTAGTTAAATGATCACTTGTTAGCGGCCCAAAATATCGCATTGCGGAAAAGGGTTGTAAAGGCGGTATCATCAAAAAGCTGAGGAAAATGCCCCATGGCTATGTAAACGTTTCGGGCTTTAAAGTGCTCGTTTGTCCAGATCACGGGATGATCGCCCATTTTTACATCCTTATTGGGCAAATAGGTTGCTTCATCGATGCTTGCCAGTACATGTACATTGGGGCGAGGACTTTTATCATAGATATACCATTCATCTTCGGTAATAAAGGTTAATGGAAGGCCTTTCATAACCGGGTGCCACTTATCTTCTATATGGAGCATGGCTGAGGCACCACCGGGGATGTGTAGTTTAAATTGGATTCCGCCCATAAAATCCGAATACCATTGCCACATGGAATAGCCGTCAAAAACACCTAAAAGAGTAGGGTGATGAAAGCCGACCCAGCCGCCACGGGCGTTTTCAATATAATCGGTAAAGGCTTCCTGTGCCTCCTTTTCCCATGGATAAGGCGGGTAATCTAACTGAATAAATAGCTGGTATTGTTTCAGGAAATCTTTATTGATCTTTTTGGTATCGCTGATATAATCTATCGTAAAATTGCTGTCGGCGGCAAGTTTGTCAAGCCAGGGTTTGGCTGCTGCGTCAAATAACGCGTGACCGCCTCCGATTTCGGCAATGGCAATAGCCCTGAAACGCGGACTTCTATTTTGCTGTGCTTTTACAAAGGCATTAGGGTTTAGCAGGAAAAGCATGGAAACTAAAAAAACTATGTTTTTTGATTTAATTACAAAGGGACGATCGGGCTGCATTGGCGATATATTATGATTTAGATTATCAGCGTTTAGCGGCAATGATAGATCAAACTTTTTATTTAATGTTTAGCAGGATAAAAAGTAGTGGTAAAGTAGGGCAGGTCTTAAATTTATATGTAACCAGTTATAGTTGGCTTAATCAATGGATTGAAATAAAGCAGCCCTTTGGAGTTAATCAAAGGGCTATTTATCTAAAGGATTGATGCAAATTTATTTAACCGAAAATTGGTAAATCCCGGAATCGGTATAATTCCCCGCGATGTCTATTGTAACTATACGCCAGTAATAGGTTGTGCTTGTTTTTACAGCAACCTGGTATTGAGTATCGGATATATTTGATTTGATCAGCGCCGGGGAGTTATTGTCTCCAAAGTAAATGTCATATCCCTTTATTGCGGCTCCCAGTGTGCTGCCTGTCCATTTCAGCGTGACATTTCCGGCCGAAGCAGTTACATTATCGCCAAAAAGGGGTGCTGTTATTTCGGCCGGGTAAGGTGGATAACTTACGGTGCCGGCTCCGGCATTGTAAAATTTCCAGGTAGCGCTTTGAGCAGTGGCTTTGGTTTTTGTAGAAGTAGATATTACATACCAGGAGTATGGGGTGTTGCGAAGCAGATCTGCCGTGGCCTGGGTTGATGTAACAGTTTGTTTGGTTTCAACCTTTGTAAGCAGATTCTTTATAGCAAGCGTATAGCCTTCGGCTTTATCGGCGGCTTCCCACGTAAATGCCACCGTGCTTTTATCGGCAGATATGATTGTGCCAGTAGTACAAGGTTGATCTTTCAATGGCGATACCAGGTTTGTTGCAACCGGTGTAACATCAGGTGGCGGAGTTTTCTTGCCGCAACCGGTAATGATCAATACTATGAATAAACTATAGATCCAATTTCTCATTTTTTTAAAATTTTGAATGACTTGCCTTTTCCGTCCATTATTAAATTAAGCGAGTAAACGCCACTTGGCAGGGCCGATAGGTCCATTTGCAGGTTACCTGCCTGGTTAATGTACTGGTTGGTATAAACAGTTTTACCGTCAACTACATTATAAATTGTCACAGATAGTTTATTGATATTCCCTGTGCCTGTGTTAACATTAAGAGCGCTTTGGAACGGATTAGGATAAGGTATCATGCGCCCGTCCTGGTTTATTATCTTTTCAAATATGCCCTGGCATAATTTGTCGGTAGTGACAGAGAGTTTATTGGCACCTGTTATCAACGGGAGAGTGATCTGGCTATCGGTTGTGGTATAAACCACATTGTTAAGGTTTACATTATAACTGCTGCTGCCGTTTAACTGCAGACTTACCGTATTAAGTGTATTATTAACCGTGGAATAAACCGATAGATCGGCAGGTTCGGTGATCACCACATTAAAGCATTGCTGATAAATTTTGCCCTCAACAGTTATACATAAACTGTAGTTGCCTGCTGTGAGCTTATCAATAGTTAGCTGATTTGTAAACGGGTAAGTTGTGGTGACACCATTAATGGCAAAAGAGGCTGTATAATTTAATTTTTGAACGGCTTCGATATTAACAGATCCATTTGCGCTGCCTTTACATGTAGTGCTGTTTAATGTTAACTTGAAATTGTTTGTCGGCAGATTAAACTGGGTATATACCGTAGTTGCAGCGGAGGTTGCTGTGAATGATTTCAGCGTGACTGCTACCGTATATTTACCGCCATCTGTAACCTTTAATGTTGATACAGTGGCTGTTTTTATGGCCTCACCATCTTTATACCATTGATAAGTATAACCGGCAGCCGTATTTGTAGAAAGTGTAACCGAACCTCCATCGAAAAATGTTGTAGAACCGTTGGCGGTGATAGTTGGTAAATTAATGATGCTTAGC